>NZ_JBQSVK010000002.1:0-328615 GCF_052376195.1 Psychrobacter sp. AOP7-B1-25 | reverse complement strand
GCTTTTATTAATGTTTTTAGGTTTATTTTAAGAGGTGAATAAATTTATAGTCTTTTCAATGGGTTATGCATTTGTCTTATTTATCTTTTTAAAAACTACCGTGAGATATGTTTTAGTTTACTATCTTTTGATAAGGAAAAGCTTTATTGCATCCTTACAATAGGAGCTTTCCATTATGTAATCTGTAAATACTTTCTCCAATCAAGTTTTCACTTCTACTTTCAATTGTTGATATTCATATAAATAGCACTATATAGAAGCTAAGTTAATTAGGCTTATATGATCTTTTTAACATTACAATTTATATAGTGTCATATTCAAAAATACCTCCATTATGTAATATAGCTTTTGCCTATCACTCACTATTGCTTAGTTCCTTGATGTGTAGTGTTGAGAGATGGTTTTTGCTATAATATGTATTTTACTGCATTACTTATATATGTTGGTTGTTGTATTATTCTTATAGCGAAATACATTTTGCTGTAATGCTATAGATTAACTGGCTTTAAACCCTATATCAGCTCTAGCATACATAGTCATAGTAAGACTCTAGGTAATGCGTCCCTTTCACAACATATCACGATGATTAGATATAATTGATGTGGTCTCACGGTTATATGATTGATGGTTGCAGTCATCACTGCCAACGGACCCAATAATAGGCGAATAGATTATGGTAGCGATTACTTTACCCGATGGTAGTGTAAAAGACTTTGAAGGTCATACAACAGTCATGGAAGTGGCGCAAAGTATTGGGACAGGACTCGCTAAGGCGACAGTTGCTGGACGAGTAAATGGTCATCTAGTAGATGCACATGATCCTATTGTTGCTGATGCCAATGTTGAAATCGTGACGCCAAAAGATGATGACGGTGTTGATATTATTCGTCACTCATGTGCTCACCTATTAGGTCATGCGGTTAAGCAGTTATATCCCGATGTGAAGATGGTCATTGGTCCTGTTATTGATGATGGCTTTTATTACGATATCTTTAGTGAAACACCATTTACGCCTGAGCATATGGAAGCGATCGAAAAGCGCATGATGGCGCTGATCAAGCAGGATTATGACGTTATCAAAAAGATGACGCCGCGTGCCGAGGCGATTGAGATATTTGAGTCACGTAATGAAGACTATAAATTAAAACTTATTAATGATATGCCAGGCGAAGAAGCGTTTGGTTTATACCATCATCAAGAATACGTCGATATGTGCCGTGGCCCACATGTGCCAAATACTCGCTTTTTGAAAGTATTCAAATTGACCAAAATGTCAGGTGCTTACTGGCGCGGTGATGCGAAAAACGAGCAGTTACAGCGTATTTATGGTACTGCGTGGGCGGATAAGAAACAGCTAAAAGCTTATATCCAACGTATTGAAGAAGCAGAAAAACGTGACCATCGTAAAATTGGTAAAGCCTTAAACCTATTTCATATGCAAGAGCAAGCGCCAGGCATGGTGTTCTGGCATGCAAATGGCTGGACGATTTATCAAGTACTTGAGCAGTATATGCGCAAAGTACAATACGATAATGGCTACGAAGAAATTAAGACACCTCAAATCGTCGATCGCAGCTTGTGGGAGCGTTCAGGACATTGGGGTAACTATGCAACCAACATGTTCACGACTTCTAGTGAAAACCGTGATTATGCGGTAAAGCCGATGAACTGTCCTTGTCACGTGCAAGTGTTTAATCAGGGCCTAAAATCTTACCGTGATTTACCATTACGTATGGCTGAGTTTGGCTCTTGTCATCGTAATGAGCCATCAGGTTCATTACATGGTTTGATGCGTGTACGTGGTTTTACGCAAGATGATGCGCATATCTTCTGTACGCAAGCTCAAATTCAACAGGAAGTTGCTGACTTTATCAAGCTAACGCTTGCTGTCTATGAAGACTTTGGTTTTGACAATATCATTATGAAGCTGTCTACTCGTCCTGAAAAACGTGTTGGCAGTGATGAGTCTTGGGATTTTGCAGAAAAAGCCTTGTCAGATGCGCTTGATAGTTCAGGTCTTGATTGGGACTATTTACCAGGTGAAGGTGCATTCTACGGACCAAAGATTGAGTTTAGTCTAAAAGATTCGTTAGGACGCATTTGGCAGTGCGGTACTATTCAGGTTGACCCAAACATGCCTGATCGTCTAGATGCAGAGTTCGTCAATGAGCAAAACGATCGTGAAGTACCTATTATGTTGCACCGTGCAATTTTAGGTTCATTTGAGCGTTTCATCGGTATCTTGATCGAAAACTACGCTGGTTGGATGCCAGTATGGCTAGCACCGCAGCAAGTTGTGGTCATGAATATTACTGATAAACAAGCGGGTGCATGTGAAAACGTGGTTAGTGAGCTTAAAAATGCAGGTTTGCGCGCTATTAGCGACTTGCGTAACGAAAAGATTGGATTTAAGATACGAGAGAAAACATTAGAACGTATTCCCTATATGCTAGTATTAGGGGATAAAGAAGTCGAATCGGGCAGTGTTAATGTCCGAACTCGCGAAGGCGAAAACCTTGGCGTCATGAGTATTTCTGAATTTATTACATTAGTACAGAACGCTGTCAGTAAAA
Source organism: Psychrobacter sp. AOP7-B1-25 (assembly GCF_052376195.1). Taxonomy (NCBI): domain Bacteria; kingdom Pseudomonadati; phylum Pseudomonadota; class Gammaproteobacteria; order Moraxellales; family Moraxellaceae; genus Psychrobacter; species Psychrobacter sp. AOP7-B1-25. The sequence continues at coordinate 326,042 of NZ_JBQSVK010000002.1, read as the reverse complement.
AAGGCCGACAGACCCCAAAAACAGATGAGGAGTAATACCTATTAAACAGTCCAACCGTTTGAACATCAACGAAGATATCAATGTCAAAGAAGTCCGTCTCGTCAAAGAAGATGGCGAGCAAATGGGCGTGGTTGATATCGCAACCGCGATGAAAGCGGCACGTGATGAAAATCTAGATTTGGTTGAATTAGTTCCTGAAGCTAAACCGCCAGTATGTAAGATCATGGATTACAAACATTTCCTTTATGATCAGAAGCAAAAGGCTAAAGAAGCTAAGAAAAACCAAAAGCAGACTCAGCTCAAAGAGATGAAGCTCCGTCCTAGTACTGAAGAGGCCGATTATCAGGTTAAACTGAGAAAAATCGTAAGTTTCTTGGAAGACCAAGACAAAGTCAAAATCAGCATCCGTTTCCGCGGACGTGAAATGGCGCATCAAGATATCGGTCGCAAACAACTTGATCGTATCATTGAAGATACGGCTGATATCTCAAATGTCGAACAGTACCCTAAGATGGAAGGTCGTCAGATGGGTATGCTGCTTGGACCCACTAAGAAAAAGTAATCTGAATTATTGGATTCCTTTGAGTGGTATCTGTTAGTCTATATAGCTGTTTATAACTCTAACCATCAATATGCTGCGGGATATTGATGGTTTTTTATTATTCGGACTCAAAAATAGCTGTAATGAACATAGCTATACTAAACATAATAGCCTAGCATCATTGACTGACGCTATTTTACAAAATCTACCTTCTCAACTTTCTGATTACACGGTAATCTAAAGGTCTATTTTATATTTGCTAATCAGCATTTAATGATAATGAATGACTGTTTTATAAAAGCTGATATGAGCCAAAGACAATTTATAAGTGTATAAAAACAATATCTACCACGGCTGCTAGAGTCGTTAATAACAAACACTTCATTTCTCCGATATCAGAGGATATTTCATGCAAGAATTGACGCCGCCAGAAAACGCCACAACTCCTAGTATCTCGCTAACAGCACCTGAACCTGTGAAAGAAATACAGAAAAGTGAAGCAGATCAGATGGTCAAATTGGATGAAAACCAGATTCCTGAGCTCGATGCCAAGGTTGATGCTTTTGTTGATCATGTACTTACTAATTCTGTGCATAGCGATGAATTTCGTCAAAACGTTCAATCTATCCATAATCTAGGTACCAAAGAGATTCGCGAATCTGCACAAGTATCTAATCGAATGTTAGATTTGCCAGCAAAAAGTCTGAATGACAACCTGTTTGACAACTCCCCCATTGCCAAATCGCTAACAGAGCTTCGTGGTATTGTCGAAGACTTAGATCCAAGTAAAAAAGAGCTAACCAGCTCACGCAAACTATTTGGTCTTATTCCGTTTGGTAACAAAGTGCAAGATTATTTTCGTCAATATGAGTCGGCACAGTCACATATCAATGCGGTTGTTACTAGCCTCTATAATGGTAAAGACGAACTACTCAAAGACAATGCAATGATTGAGCAAGAAAAAGTCAATATGTGGGAGCTGATGCAGTCTATCCGTCAATATGTCTATGTTGGTAAAAAGATTGATGAGCAACTAGAGCAAAAGGTTTACGTGATAGAAGCAACAGATCCAGAAAAGGCTCGCATCATTAAAGAAGAGATGTTGTTTTATGTCCGCCAAAAAAACACGGACTTTTTAACTCAGTTAGCAGTAAATGTACAAGGTTACTTGGCACTAGACACCATTCGCCGTAATAACTTAGAGCTGATTAAAGGTGTGGATCGCGCAACCACGACGACTGTATCTGCACTACGCACAGCTGTTGTTGTTGCCCAAGCAATGACCAATCAAAAACTGGTACTAGATCAAATTACGGCGTTGAATAAAACCACCAGTAGTTTGATTGAATCAACCTCAGCCATGCTCAAGCGTCAGTCAGGTGAAATCCATGAGCAAGCGACCAGCAGTAGCATTGAGCTTGATAAGCTGCAAAATGCATTCAACAATGTCTATGATACTATGGATATGATTAGTAATTATAAAATTGAAGCGCTAGATAACATGAAGCAAACGGTCAATACTTTAACCACGGAAGTAGATAAAGCACAAAAATACTTGGATAAATCAAATCAGACTACAGTCTTGGAAGTCTCAAAAGAGCTGGATAGTAAAAAAATCACTAACCAGTCAAACAATGTCGATATCGATATTTGATTTGTCTCTATAGCGGTCGTTAGTAAACTGACCACTTTTTGCTATCAGATACACATAAGACAATTGACGCAAGATATTGCAACGTCGTTCGTGTTAAGATAGCCACTATTAATAATTTTAAAAATAGATACGGTAATTTATGAGTTGGAATGATCCAAACGCCTCAAGTGAGGCAAAAAGATATGACAATCCTATCCCTAGTCGTGAGCTGATACTTAGCACGATTGCTGAGCATGGTGAAGTCACACATCAACAGTTGGCAAAAGCCTTTAATATTGATGATCCTGATCAGTTTGATGCGTTAGGTAATCGCCTAAAAGCGATGGCGCGTGATGGACAAGTAAACCGAGAAGGTCGTCCTTATCGTTATCGTACGGTGACCAAGCAAGATATCGTTTCAGGTACAGTGTCTGCACATCCAAAAGGTTTTGGATTTGTGGTATTAAGTGATATGCCAGATTTGTTTTTGCATGAAAAACAAATGCGCTGGGTATTCAATGGCGACACGGTAGCAGCTGTCGGCACTTCAACAGACAATCGTGGACGTACCGAAGGCCGCATTGTTGACGTTATTGAGCGTCGTCAAAACAATTTTATTGGTACACTTGCTCGTGATGAAGACGGCTACTGTGTCGAGCTTGGTAGTCCAAATAGTCATCAACCGATTACGGTTACTGATGACAATGTTCAAGCGTTTGATGTCAAACAAGGTGCGCCTGTTAAAGTAGATATTATTGATTGGCCAAACCAGCATGAATTTGCCACTGGCAAAATTACTGAAGTGCTATCTGATGATAATGATCGTGAGTTGATTATTGAAACGACTCTGCTCAACTACGATATTCCATCAGATTTTAGTGAAGCTGCGCTTAAGCAAGCTGATGACTATCAAGAGCCAACTGAAAAAGACATAAAAGGTCGTACAGATTTACGTCATCTACCACTTGTCACCATCGACGGTGAAGATGCACGTGACTTTGATGATGCTGTATTTGCTGAAAAACGTTCAGGCGGTAATTATCGGGTGGTCGTTGCGATTGCAGACGTTAGTCATTACGTGACACCGAACTCACCACTTGACCAAGATGCTTATGAGCGAGGTACATCTGTGTACTTCCCGCATCGCGTGATTCCAATGTTGCCTGAGGTACTATCTAATGGTCTATGTTCACTGAACCCAGACCTAGATCGCTTGTGTATGGTTGCTGATATCAAAATATCGCGTGCAGGTAAAGTGACCGGCTATGAGTTCTATCCATCAGTGATACACTCGCAAGCACGCTTGACCTATAATCAAGTGAACGATTATTTCGTTAATCCAACTGATAAACGCTTGCCTAAGTCGTTGACGGGTAATAAAGACGTTAAAAAATCTATCAATACGCTACATCAATTGTATGAGTTATTGCTCAAGAAACGTGAAGAACGTCATGCAATGGAATTTGAAACGGTTGAAACGTATATCAAGTTCAATGAGAAAGGCGGAATTGAAGCGATTTTGCCGCGTACTCGTGGGGACTCTCAAAAGCTTATCGAAGAGTGTATGCTCCTTGCTAACACTTGTGCCGCAAACTTCGCACTTAAACATGAGCTACCAGTTTTATATCGTAACCATGATAAGCCTGATGGTGAGAAGTCAATGCGTATTCATGAATATGCAAAAAACTTTGGCTTACCATTCCCAGAAGAGAATCCGACTCAAGCAGATTATCAGCGGATTATCGAAGCGACCAAAGACAGACCAGATGCGATCAGTATTCATAGCATGCTACTTCGTTCGATGATGCAAGCAAATTATGCACCTGACAATATTGGTCACTTTGGTCTGGCCTATGACGAATATAGCCACTTTACTTCACCTATTCGCCGTTACCCAGATCTCATGCTGCATCGCGGTATTAAAGCCCAAGTAACGAATAGTAAGCAGCCTGTCATGGACTTCTCGCTTGAAGGTGCTGGTACGCAAACGTCAGATACAGAACGCCGTGCAGAAAAAGCGTCACGCTTTGTAGAGTCTTGGCTCAAGTGTCACTATATGAAAGACCACGTCGGTGAAGAGTTCGAAGGTGTGGTAACGACAGTTACTAGCTTTGGTCTATTTGTGACGCTAACTGACTTATATATCGATGGTTTGGTCCATATCTCAAACGTTGGCGATGATTTCTTTGTCTATGATGAACAGCAACAGCAGCTCATCGGTAAGGATAAAGGTACACTATTCGGACTTGGCGATTCTGTGAAAGTACAAGTCGCTGGGGTTAACATGGACCTGTTACAGATTGATTTTGATCTAAAAGAAAAACTGCAGTCTAGCGCTATGAACCAGACCAAAAAACAGCCTACTAAAAAAGAGCAGCCTAAAAAAAGCCCTGCGAAAAGAAGTAGTAATCGCAGAGGGTCTAGTAAAAAAAGTTAAGCGTAGACTGATATCAAAATACTAATATTGCAATACGAAAAAAGGCTAACGTGATCGTTAGCCTTTTTTTTGCTTTGTATTTTTCAATTATCAATGATATAGCTACTATTGGACCTATTGTGCATCGTCTAATTGAGCGACACGCTCTTGCTCAGCTTGTTGTGCTTGGTCAATTTTGCTAGTAGCACTATCTACGATTGCTTTTGGCTGTTGACTAAGTGGCTGGCTAGTAATAGCTGTCTCAGAGGTAACTACTGTAGCTTCAATCTGTTCAGCGGCTACGCTACTGGCTGCAACCTCTCTGTTTTGTTCGCGACTATTACCGTTAATAATATTGAAGCCGAGCAACGCTACGATACCAATTACTGCAAAAATAATAACGTGTTTCATTTCCATAAAAAGTCCCTTATTTGAATAACCACCAAATATAGACTTTGTTGCACTTTTTATGCCTAAACTTTATTTAACGTCTAATACCTATTCTTGCGGGCTATTATTATTCAATAAATCAGTCTCATCTGAGCTTTGAGCAATTTCTTGTTCAACCTTTTCCATCAGCTTGTCATCAGGACGAGCATCGAGTACATCATCAGCATTGTGACCTTGTAAAATAGTCTTAGCTCGAGCCTTTGCCTGCTTTTTATCTTGGTCATCCAACTGATTATCATTATTCTGATTGTTTTCAGCAGACTCAGGCATAGTCGGGGTAACGGTTAGATCAGATCGAGTGTTATCTGCACTACCTCGTATGTGTTCAAAAGCTTTCTCTAACTTATTGTTAAAGCGCAGACGATAGATCGGTTCAGGTAAGCTAAAGCCTTCATTTTCTAGTGCATGTTTGGTTTCACGAATAGCGATACTGCGTGCTTTAGCAAAGTCGGTTTCTGATTGATCTACCCAAATCTGAAACTCCAAAACAATATTAGAATCACCCACATTGGTAATGACAGCAATTGCCTTAGGCTCATCTAAAACAAACGTTAGCGTATGTATCGCATCTAATCCTACTTTAATCGCTGCTAATGGATCATCATTGGCATCAACGCCCAATTCAAAAGTAAATCGCCGTTCAGGGTTTTTGGTGTAGTTTAGAATTGTACCTTTAAAAACTTCGGAGTTAGGAATACGTAATTGATTACCATCTAATGTCATCAGTATCGTCGCACGCGAGGTCAAACGAACCACAATGCCCTCCTGCTCATTAATCACAATATGATCGCGGGCACGAAAAGGTTGGCGAATACTCATCATTAATGAGGCAATATAATTTTCGATCGTATCTTTGACTGCGAAACCAACCGCAATACCAATGACACCCGCCCCACCAAGCAACGTACCCAAAATAGTCTCTGCACCGATCAGGCTTAGTCCTAGAATTAGACCAAAGATAATAAAAATGACTTTGACCGTTTGTGATAATAGCTCAGCGACAAATGGATTGGGCGTCAGACGTTGCCACATTTTTTTGCGATTAGATAACCAACTGCCAAACCATGCGACCAAAGCAAATATGACCACACCAACCAATAGTAGCGGTAGCGCCTTCACAAGATTGGTCACTTGGGCTTTTAGACCTTGATAGACCGTTGAGACATTCTCTTGAACATCTAGCGTGCGGTTAATTCTGTCCTCTACAGTGACGACATCTGTTATACGGTTGGTTAAATTAATTGCTTGCTGTGCTTTTTTTTCGTTAGCCGTCTCTCCCGTTAGGGTAACGACCCCTTGGGTGACACTAATATTGACAGCTTGTAGGCCTTCGATTTCAGAGAAGATACTGCTAATACGTTGACGGATATCGTTATCTTTTTGCGGTGTGGGTGTAGTTTCGATTTGAGCATTATTCGTACTTTCACCACTGATTACTGGAGGCGGAGCAGGCGTTGGCAATGAGCTGTCAGGTTCTGTAATCTCCCCTGTTAATATCTCATTTTCTGATGTAGCAGAATTATCATTAGATACACTTTCCTCTGTTGTGTCTATACCTTCAGTCGTCTCTACGCCTAACGCCGCTGCAATACCAGAAGTTTCTTCATCGGCAGCATGCGCTGAAAAGGCAAAAAGGATACTTAGTAGCAACACCATTTGACCCCACGCTTTTATAGAACTGCGTACTATTGGACGGTCAATGTAAGTGGCCATAAGCATCCTTTATTTTTTAAAATTCTTTCTCGCTTATCTTGTTACTGATAATTAGCTGTCTGACTTTGACTATCTACCTTTAATTATCTAAGTAAAGCTGCGCTTCGCTCAAGTTCAGCGTACCTTCATAGATAGCACGGCCAGTGATGATACCTTCAATACAGTCACCATATGGCTTCAACAGCTCAATGTCTTTTATATCGGTAACACCACCTGATGCAATCACGGGTAAACCACCTTCACGCGCCAAGTTAACAGTTTGTTCAACGTTAACGCCTTGCATCATGCCATCACGGGCGATATCCGTATAAACAATTGATGACACGCCTACATCGGCAAAACGCTTGGCAAGCTCGGTCGCTTTGGTATCTGTCACGTTTGCCCAGCCATGAGTGGCTACCATACCGTCTTTGGCATCGATACCAACGATGATATGCCCTGCAAATTCGCGGCAAGCCTCGGCGACAAAATCAGGATCTTCGACGGCTTTTGTACCGATAATGATATATGTCAAACCTGCAGTAATATACTGCTCGATAGTGTTCATGTTACGTACACCGCCACCTAGCTGAATTGGCAAGTTTGGATAGGCTTTAGTGATGTCATTGACCACTTGTCTATGTACTGGCACGCCATCAAAAGCACCATTCAAATCGACCAAATGTAAACGACGCGCGCCTTCATCTACCCAACGCGCTGCCATGGCAACTGGATCATCAGAGAACACCGTATCATCTTCCATACGGCCTTGTTTTAAACGTACACACTTGCCATCTTTTAAATCAATAGCCGGGATAATGACAGGCACAGCACACATATAGCATTCCTTATAAAGCACAAGATTGGCAATAAAGTTAGTAAATTAAAATTTTGAGAATGAAACGTCATCGAAGAATCAAATAACGAGAGAATACGCTGCTTGAAAGTAGCATAAATCATAGACAGATCGAAAACCAAGACATTGACAGGTTAGCAATCTGTTTGAATACAAATAAAAAAAACAGAAACTAGAAAATCATAACCATAAGTTTTAGTACATAGAATTACTACCAACAATCGTTAAATTGTATTACTGACTGGCAATTTTAGGTCAATTTAGCGTATAATCCTAGGTAAATTTTTATTTGTTTCTATGTGATAGTAACCATGTGTTACGCTTTTTGTTGAGTTGTTACGACTCACTAATACAACATGGTGATCAGGATGGATCGAGCAATCGCTCAATAGACCAGTAAAATATTGGCTAAGAAATTGCTAAAAAGGGCTATCTGAAAAATCTCAACCAATAGTCTCTAAACCATCGATTCTGCGGTATTTAACCCCAATTAGATGTCTTGCAAGTCCCTATCACTAGCTAACTATATTAAAACCGTTACGATTAAAACTATAGCAGCTTGTAATAAGTGATGTTTGCTTATCAATTGCTTAGCTAGTTTGTCTCTTAATCAGTATATCATCTACCTTAATAGATCGTTATTTGACCACACTCTTATTGTATTGAATACCTTCAAACGGTATTAGTGAACGAGAGACGGTCAAACATACTGGTGTTACAAGTTTTAAATTTCAATGAAACGTGTGATAAAGCCATTTTACTCAAACCAATCTCTTTTAGCTATGCGCTGTAGCGATTGTTTTCGACGAAACGGTTTTAGCATACACCTTGGTAGCCAGTCGCCACTTTGGTAATTCGAATAAGACGTTAACGTGTTGTTAAGGAGTCTAAGGTCAGCGTTAATACTCTTACTAGTAGTTATGATCATGTATTGTCTTCACAGAGCTTTCATCCCTATTTTGCTATAAAGGAAATAGTCGATTGAAGGCTCTATTGAGTGATACAAATGTTCATGCTATCGATATACCAAACAGGACGTCTGGTATCGTTTTAGACTATGGACTAAGTTTTCGCTTATGATTACCATCAAAAAAGGTTTGGATTTGCCCATCACTGGTGAACCCTCCCGCGAGATATCTGAGCACCAACCGACACATGTAGCACTTGTTGGCTATGATTATGTGGGTATGAAGCCCACTATGAATGTCAAAGAAGGTGACATTGTAGCCAAAGGTCAGCCCGTTTTTGAAGACAAAAAACGTGTTGGCGTGATCTACACTGCCCCTGCTGCCGGTAAGGTCGTCGCTGTTAAACGTGGCGAACGTCGAGTGTTTGAGAGTCTTGTGATTGCGGTCGACCCAAATGGTGAAGAAGTAGACTTTGAGCGCTATGACTCACAGCAGCTTGCTGACCTAGACTCTGAAGTCGTTGAAACCCAACTGATTGCCTCTGGTGAATGGACAGCGTTCCGTACGCGTCCTTATAGCCGCGCACCTGAAATCGGCACTCGTCCACATGCCATCTTTGTCACAGCGATGGATACCAATCCACTCGCCGCTGACCCGATGCTTGTGATCAATGAGCAGCTACAAGCGTTCAATGATGGACTTGCTGTATTATCTACGCTTAGTCCAAAGACCTTTGTATGCCATCATGGCGATACCCAATTGACGCCAGTTGCAAAAACTGCAGCTAGTAATGTCACTGAGTATCATGGTTTTGCTGGTAAGCATCCAGCTGGTCTTGCTGGTACGCACATTCATTTCTTGCATCCTATCAGCCGCGGTGTAACCGTATGGACGATTGGCTATCAAGACGTGATTGCAATCGGTAAATTGTTTACGACAGGCCGTCTATATACGCGCCGCATGGTGAGCTTAGCAGGACCTGCTGTTACTAACCCGCATTTGGTTATGACTGAACGTGGTGCTGATATTACTGCTTTAACCAAAGGTAAGTTGGCTGCTGGCGAGAACCGTATCATTTCAGGTTCAGTACTGTCTGGTCGCAAAGTGTTTGAAAACATCGCATATATTGGTCGTTTTCACAATCAGATTAGCGTATTGACTGAAGGCCGTGAGCGTCCCGCTTTCCACTTCTTTTCTCCAGGTAAAAACCGCTTCTCAAAACTGCCTATCTACATCTCGCAGTTTTTTGGTGGCAAAAAATACAACTTTACCACCACAAGTAACGGCTCACCACGAGCCATGGTACCAATCGGTGTCTATGAAGAAGTCATGCCACAAGATTATCTACCAACTCAATTACTACGTGCATTGATTGTTGAAGACATTATTAGCGCAGTAGATTTGGGTGTGCTTGAACTGGACGAAGAAGATTTGGCACTATGCACCTTTGTATCTCCTGGCAAATATGAATTCGGTGATATTTTGCGTGATAACTTAACGCGCATTGAGCTGGAGGGCTAACCACGATGAAATTTTTACACAATATGTTCGATCGTATGGAGCCATCTTTCACCAAAGGCGGCAAACACGAAAAGTACTACGCTATTTTTGAGATGTTTGATACGTTCTTACGTCAACCAAGCTCAACTACCTATGCGTCATCGCATGTACGTGACGGCATTGACTTAAAACGTATTATGATTACCGTATGGCTATGTACCTTCCCAGCGATGTTTTGGGGTATGTACAACATCGGTCACCAAGCACTAACCGCTATCGCTCAGCTTGGCTTACAGCCTGAAGGCTGGCGCACTGTTATCACCAGCATGGCAGGTTATAACCCAGACAGTATCTGGGCAAGCTTTGTCTATGGTGCGATGCAGTTTTTACCTATTTATATCGTGACGTTTGCAGTAGGTATTCTCTGTGAGATTATCTTTGCTGTTGTCCGCGGACACGAAGTCAACGAAGGTTTCTTTGTGACGTCGGTGCTATTTGCATTATGTCTACCACCTGATATTCCTTTATGGCAAGTTGCCCTAGGTATTATCTTCGGTGTAGTCGTTGCAAAAGAAGTGTTTGGTGGTACTGGTAAAAACTTCCTTAACCCTGCCCTATCGGGTCGTGCATTCTTATACTTTGCTTATCCAGCCTATATGTCTGGTGACTCAGTATGGACGGCAGTAGACGGCTTCTCAGGCGCGACACCGCTTGGCCTTGCAGCTCTTGGTGTAGTTCCTCAGGACTTCGTTGATGTCTATGGTAATGCGATCACTTGGAGTGATGCATTCTTAGGTAACATGCAAGGTAGTATCGGTGAAGTATCGACACTCGCTATCCTTATGGGGGCGGCAGTGTTGCTATGGACGCGTATTGCTTCTTGGCGCATTATGGCAGGTTGTGTGGTCGGTCTGATTGCTACCTCTCTTGTGTTCAACATGATTGGCTCTGAAGACAACATGATGATGAGCTTGCCGTTCTACTGGCATTTAGTTATCGGTGGCTTCGCTTTCGGTGCTGTATTTATGGCAACTGACCCAGTATCAGCTGCACATACAAACAAAGGTCGCTGGGCTTACGGTATCCTAATTGGTTTTATGACTGTATTGATTCGCGTCATCAACCCTGCTTTCCCAGAAGGCATCATGCTGGCCATTCTATTCGCCAACTTATTTGCTCCATTGTTTGATTACTTTGTGACTCAAGCAAATATCAAACGCCAAACCGCTCGGAGGGTTCGCTATGTCCAAGCCCAAAAGTAATAACGCGAAAACCATCAGTGTGGCTTTGACGCTATGCTTGGTGTGTTCAGTATTGGTCTCAGCAGTGGCTGTTGGTCTAAAGCCTGCACAAATTGAAAACGCACGTCTAGACCGTAACAAGAATATCTTAGTTGCTGCTGATCTATACGATGCTGAATCTGATACTGCAGATGATGTCGCTGAAAGATTCAAAGATTTTGATGTAGAAATTATTGACTTAAACGAAGGTAGTTATGTCGATGATGCGACACTAGCAGATGCAGGTATTCCTGATCGTAATGCTTATGACGCCAGTCAAGCGACAAAAAACCAAGCTTTAAGTGAAGACTTGGGTGATAACGACCCTGCCGGTATTGGTCGTAAGCCAAAATATGCCAAAGTCTATGTCAAAAACGATGACGCAGGTCAGCCAGAAACAGTTGTACTACCAATTCAAGGCTACGGTCTATGGGGTACTATCTATGGCTTCTTAACGCTTGAAAGTGATATGAATACCATCAAAGGTATCAGTTTCTACGAGCATAAAGAAACTCCGGGTCTTGGTGCTCGCATCGAAGAGCCAGAATGGCGTGCAAAGTGGAGCGGTATCGAGTCTTATGACGAGAATGGTAACGTTGCCACTGGTGTAACCAAAGCTGGTAACCCAAAAGAGAACTGGGTTGATGGCATCAGCGGTGCAACATTGACTAGCCGCGGCGTTAGCAACATGATTCAATTTTGGTTAGGCGAGCAAGGTTATAAGCCTTATTTAGACACGCTACGTGAAAAGAGTGGCCAAACGGTTGAAGATGCAGAGACACAAGCAAATCAACCAAAGCCGGCAGCTCAACCTGAAACCGAATTGGCAGCCAAGCTACCAGTAGCAAACGGCAAGGAGGCATAACATGGCTGACACTAAAAGCATTTTAACTACGCCTATCTTTGATAATAACCCTATTGCCCTACAGATCCTTGGTATCTGTTCGGCATTGGCTGTCACCACCAGCATGGCTAACGCTATGGTCATGTGTGTGGCATTGACCTTGGTAACGGCATTTTCAAGCTTCTTTATTTCGATCATCCGTAAACAGATTCCATCAAGCATTCGTATCATCGTACAGATGACGATTATTGCTTCGTTGGTTATCTTGGTTGATCAGGTACTAAAAGCAGTTGCTTATGACGTCAGTAAAGGTCTATCTGTCTTCGTTGGTCTGATCATTACTAACTGTATCGTTATGGGCCGTGCTGAGGCATTTGCTATGAGCAACCCACCAATCCCAAGCTTTTTAGATGGTATTGGTAACGGCCTTGGTTACTCAGCAGTATTGCTATTCGTTGCAACTATCCGTGAGCTATTGGGTGCTGGTACTTGGTTCGGTATGACTATTTTGCAGCCAGTCACTGATGGCGGTTGGTACATACCAAACGGTCTATTACTGTTACCACCTTCAGCGTTCTTTATCATTGGTTTGTTCATCGCTATCGTCCGTATCTGGAAGCCAGAACAAGTTGAAGAAGCTGAGTTTGTAATGAAGCCGCAGTCTAAAGGCATGGCACATGGAGGCGGTCACTAATGGGACATTATGTTAGTTTATTTATAACCTCAGTCTTTATTGAGAACATGGCGCTTGCCTACTTCTTAGGCATGTGTACTTTTTTGGCCGTATCCAAAAAAGTCTCTACAGCGATTGGTCTAGGTGTTGCGGTTGTTGTCGTGATGGCAATTACCGTTCCACTAAACAACTTACTATTCCAGTTCATTCTAAAAGATGGTGCGCTGGCATGGGCAGGTTTCCCTGATATCGACTTGAGCTTCTTAGGATTGCTAAGTTATATCGGTTTGATTGCAGCCACCGTACAGATCCTAGAAATGTTCTTGGACAAGTTTGTACCGAGTCTATATAACGCACTTGGGGTATTCTTACCACTAATCACCGTAAACTGTGCCATCTTGGGTGGTGTACTATTTATGGTCGAGCGTGATTATAACTTTGGTGAATCTGTTGTCTATGGTGTGGGTGCAGGCTTCGGTTGGGCACTTGCTATTACAGCATTGGCGGGTATCCGTGAAAAGCTAAAATACTCAGACATTCCAGCACCGCTGCGTGGTCTTGGTATTACTTTTATCACGGTTGGTCTTATGTCGCTCGGCTTTATGTCGTTCGGTGGTATGTCCATCTAAACCGCTAAGCTCAAAGCTTTCATTAGCTATTTGACTTATTTAATTCATTTATTCGGTAGAGGTTTGGGTACAGCATAGATTATGCCCCCACACCCCTACCCCATAGATTAAGGATACCTACCATGGATTACGCTACGGCGATTGGTGGCGTTGCTATGTTTACCTTGATCATCATGGGCCTTGTCGCTATTATTTTGGCGGCGCGCTCAAGACTGGTCAGTTCAGGCGATGTCACTATCCATATTAATGATAATCCCGATAATGATGTGGTGACACCAGCTGGCGGCAAACTACTACAAACGCTAGCGGGCGAAGGTATATTTTTATCTTCAGCTTGTGGTGGTGGTGGTACTTGTGCGCAGTGTCGTTGCCGCGTTATTGAAGGTGGTGGTTCTATTTTGCCCACCGAAGAAGGCTATTTTACTCAAGGGGAAATCCGCAATCACATGCGCTTAGCTTGTCAGGTAGCTGTTAAGCAAGACATGAAAATTGAGATTGATCCTGAGTTCTTTGATGTACAGAAATGGGAATGTGAAGTTATCTCTAACGATAACGTTGCCACTTTCATTAAAGAGCTGGTACTAAAAATTCCAGAAGGCGAAGAAGTAAACTTCCGCGCTGGTGGTTATGTACAGTTGGAAGCGCCACCGCATGAAGTGCATTACAAAGACTTTGTGGTTGATGAAGAGTATAGAGAAGATTGGGAAAAATTCGGTATCTTCAACTATGTCTCAAAAGTTGATGAGCCTGTTATCCGTGCTTACTCAATGGCTAACTATCCTGAAGAGAAAGGCCTTATCAAATTTAACATCCGTATCGCAAGTCCACCGCCACGTGGTCCTGACGGTATTCCACCAGGCAAAATGTCTTCATGGGTATTTAGCTTAGTACCTGGTGACAAAGTGACAGTTTCAGGTCCTTATGGTGAATTCTTTGCCAAGAAGACCGAAGCTGAAATGATCTTTGTTGGTGGTGGTGCTGGTATGGCTCCAATGCGCTCACATATCTTTGATCAGCTCAAACGCTTGAACACTGATCGTAAGATTAGCTTCTGGTATGGTGCTCGTTCTATTCGTGAGATGTTCTACGTTGAAGACTATGATCAGCTAGAAGAAGAGTTCGATAACTTTGAGTGGCATGTTGCACTGTCTGACCCATTACCAGAAGATAACTGGGAAGGTCCAACAGGCTTTATCCATAACGTATTGCTCGAAAACTATCTGAAAGATCATCCAAACCCAGAAGACTGTGAATACTACATGTGTGGGCCACCGATGATGAACGCTGCTGTAATCGACATGCTACACAGCATGGGCGTGGAAGACGAAAACATCATGCTTGATGATTTCGGTGGTTAAGTTAGATAATTAGTCTGACAGCACAAATCTAAGAATAAAAAAGAGAGTCTCAATTGAGGCTCTTTTTTTGTGCGATTTCTACACCTAGTCGTGGCTTTAAAGGCTACAAATCTAGCTAGTAGAATAGCTTTATTATCCTATATCATGGACTATCTAAACATTGAGAAAGGACTCTTATGAAAACGAAATACAAAGATCTGACCATTTGGATTACCGGTGCTTCTAGCGGTATCGGGCAAGCATTAGCCGTTGCCTTCGCCAAACGCGGGGCTAGAATTATTCTAAGTGGACGTGACAGTGATAAGTTAGAAGTGGTCAAGAATAGCTGCAAACGTACTAACAAGCACATTGTCGTTCCTTTTGATATCAGTGATGCCAACCAAACCAAAGAAGCTTATGCTGCTGCTAAAGCTCAGGCGGGAAAAATCGACTGGCTCATCAATAATGCTGGTATCAGTCAGCGTTCGCTCATCATGGACACGGCTGAAGAAGTTGAGCGTCAAATCATGGAAATAGATTATTTTGCTCAGACGCGTCTTACCAGACTTGCGTTGCCTGATATGATCGCACAAGGTGGCGGCAAAGTAGTAATGGTCTCGAGTGTAGCAGGCCTATTGGGTACACAATATCGCGGTGCTTATGGAGCAGCCAAAGCAGCGCTGCATATGTGGGCAAACAGCTTGCGTGCTGAGCTTTATGACCAAGGTATCGAAGTAGCCACGATATTCCCCGGGTTTATCCAGACTAATATCTCTATCAATGCGTTGACTGGCGACGGTAGCGCACAAGGTACGATGGATGAGGCAACCAATAATGGTCTGACTGCGACTGAGTTTGCCAAACAAGTCGTGAAGGCGCTCACCAAGGGAGAGGAATATATCATCGTCGCTGGTCGTAAAGAAAAACTGGCCACACGGGTCAACCGCGTCTCTCCGCCAAAACTCTATAAGCTCATACGTGAGTCACAAGTGAAGTAAACTACTCAACCGAACGAATTGTCGCTGAATGGTGCCTTCATTAGTATTTTTGGGTTCAAGGGGTGTAAAATAAGCGTGGCTTGTTTTACACCCTACTCATTTCTACGCCATACCGAAAATATTATGAAAAACACTATATACAGCTTATCTTCCAAAAAACCTCTGCACCTTACCTTAGTAGGCGTCGTCGGCCTTGTTAGTACTTTAGGTCTCAGCGCTTGCCAGCAAACCCCAGACTATAACTATCTGATTGGTGAGACGATGGGGACGAGCTATCACATTAGTTATCAGTTGCCTGATGATGCGGACGAAGCTGCCATACAAGCTGCGGTAGACGAGCGCCTAAAACAAATTAACGATAGCATGTCTACTTATCAAAACGACTCAACAATATCTACATTCAATCGTTTGGGCAAAGACAAACCTATCACTATCGATGCGGATTTTAGTCGTGTGCTAGATGTATCACAAATTGTCTATCAGCAATCAGGCGGTGCTTTTGACCCTACTGTTATGCCACTCGTAAACACATGGGGCTTTGGGAGTACCATGACGGTCGAGCGCCTACAAAGTCCACCGACTGCCGTTGAGATTGCGCAAGCAAAAGCATTGGTCGATTTTGAGAGCATCATAAAGAAAGACGACACCATCTATAAGACCAAAGACGGCGTTGGTTTAGATTTTTCTGCTGTTGCCAAAGGTTATGGCGTCGATGTCATCGCTGATGTGTTGAGAGATGATTATCAAATTCGTAATTATATGGTTGAGATCGGCGGTGAAATAGCCACTTCTGGTGTCAATAATCAGCAGCAACCATGGCAAATTGCGATTGACGCTCCTATTGAAGGTAGCACGGTCAGCGAACGTCAAACCATATCTGCTATTCGCCAACCAAAAAATACAGCTAGCCAAATGCATCTAGCGACCTCTGGTAACTATCGTAACTCCGTCATATTCGATGGCAAACGCTATAGCCATACTATCGACCCGACAACGGGCAACCCTATTGCAGGCGGCGCACCTTCAGTTACTGTCGCAGCTGACTCTGTTGCGTTAGCGGATGCGTGGGCAACCGCCCTTACCGCGATGCCTTATCACAAAGCACTAGACCTCGCTAAAACACAAAATCTAGCAGCCATGTTTGTGGTACTAGCTGACGATGTAAAAGCAAAGGGTTCTGACGATATGTCCAACGAAGCTGCTGACGATAACATTGACGATTGGCAAGTGGTACAGACACCAGCGATGAAAGCATTACGTGCTGATAAAAAGCTATAAACGTTCTCAAAACTCTAGATGGCACACTCTAGAAGTCACTGGTAAGTGATAGATGTGAAACAAGAGAATACGTTAACGCACAACGAGCCGCACTAAAATTTGCTATACTATTATACAGTTGTTATTAACGGTGTTTAGCTGTCATGAACTTAGACAGCACTACTAATAACTGCCCTATTTTTTAAAATGAGGTTTCCTCTATGCTTAGCCAACTGCTTCCTATGCTTGCCATTACTTTCACCGTATTTGTCCTATTCTTTATTTTTATGGGCGTCGGTTATATGGTCAAAAAAAAGCCGCTTAGAGGATCTTGTGGCGGTGTTGCCAAATTGATGGGCGACGAAAATTGCTCGTTCTGTGGTAATGATCCCAATAAGTGCGATTCATTGATTGCTGAACAGCAAGAGAATGCATTGAGAGCAGCTCAATTGGGTAAATCAGTTTAAAACCCCATCAGTTACCATATGCTGGTAGCATTTACCTAACATATGTTCTTATAATAGCGTCAAGTCATCTAAAAGTGACTTGGCGCTATTTTTGTTGTGCGATAAAACTTCCTATTATCGCAATCTCTTATTATCACTGCTCTAAAGCAGTAATTCGAAGTAACCACACCTACATTTTGACTAACCTGCCTATCAAATTATCAAAGTCAGTTCAGCAAATTGTATGTCTTACGCGCTACACATATTTTTCGGTCTGATTTACGATATGGTTTACCGTCTGGGTAAATACTCTCTGGTGTTATTTTATAAGCGGCTATTTTTTAGCGCTGATGAATAACGTGTTCTTTTCCGCTGTTATCGTTGTGCTGCTATGTCTACCTCGTCCAATCTATCTTCTATATCTGGTCTACCCTCGTCACGCTTTACCTTTTGGTTGGTGCTGTGTGCCATGGTTCTGCTAGCCATCAATATGCGTGCGCCTATTGTCGCGCTAGGTTCTATTGCCCCAGTGGTCAAAGACGCGCTTGATATCTCTGAGTTTCAGATAGGTTGGTTAGGGGCTATTCCTATGCTGAGCTTTGCCATTGGAGCTTTGATTTCACCAGCAATTGGTAAGCGATTCGGGCTAGAGAATACGCTGATTGCCATGATTGGACTGTTGACGCTAGGGATGATTATTCGTACTGCTATCCCGACATGGGGTGGGTTTCTCATTGGTACCTTGTTGCTTACCCTCGCTATCGGCTTCGCTAATACTTTGGCAGCGCCTGTTATCAAACAGCGTACCCCGCAACATATTCCGCTGATTACTGGTCTGTTAAGTCTCACGATGACCATAGCAGCAGGTATTGTCGCAGGTGTGGTACTCCCGTTATCTGAACAGGTAGGTTGGCAGTGGGCGCTGGGTGGTTGGACGATTTTAAGTATTTTTGCCTTCGTAATTTGGCTATTCTTGCGTGTGCGTTTGGGTTCATCTAACCATCAAGCAGTTATCCCTGCAGCATTAGGCGCTTCTGAAATCTCTATGTGGCGAACCACCTTTGCATGGCAGATAGCTATTTTTATGGGATTACAGTCTTTGCTGTTTTACACCATCGCCAGTTTTTTACCGTCAATTTGGGTTAGTAAAGGGCTATCGGCTGTCAGTGCAGGACAAATGAATGCCGTGTTCCAGTTTATGGCGCCTATTTCTATTTTAAGCCTAACGTGGCTTGTCAATCGCGGTCGTCCTATTCAAGCGTTGGCAGTGTTTGCCGCTGTGCTAAATGTCATTGGCGTATTGGGCGTCAGTTACCTCTCAACTGACTTAGCGTGGCTATGGTCGGGTATGATGGGCATGGGCTGTGCGGCAATTTTTACTCTATGTATGATGTTGTTCTCTATGCGCACCTATACGACTAATCAAGCAAGTGAGCTGTCAGGTATGGCTCAAGCAGTCGGTTATGTCATTGCGTTTTTTGGACCGTTAGGTACAGGCTGGCTGCATGAAATGACAGATAGCTGGAGTATGCCGCTTTTTATCATGCTGATACTGATGATTGCCAACGTAGTGATTGCTTGGCTTGTTAGTCGTCCAGTGATGGTCGATGGCAAAACTATTTGAGTTGAAGCAATCTTTTGCTACCAGCCTTGGTTGTCTATAAGACTATGATTGCTAAAGCGCAATAAAGCGGTCTTAAATTAACCTTAGGGCAATATTGGTCGCTGTCTTATTTTGCTACACTGGCTTGATTGCATATAGGACACAACACTCATGATAGAATTTCCTACTCATTTTGCTCAGCGCTTGCCTGCTATTGCCATACTTGCAGTTGTCATAGCGATCAGTGGCTGCCAAAAGGAAGCTGAAACGACAGCTGCTAATGATACGCAGAGTACCAATACTGAAACGACCAACAGCCAAACCAGCACTGCGCCAGTAGCAACTGAACAACAGATCAATTCGCCGCTGACGATATTAGCGCTTGGTGACTCACTGACTGAAGGACTGGGAGTCGATAGTGACGCCAACTATCCTGCGCAGTTAGAAGCCAGCCTAAAAGAGCTCGGCTATACCAATGCCAAGGTCATCAACTCAGGCTTGAGTGGTGAAACCAGTACTGGCCTAGTCAATCGACTGGATTGGGTAGCACAGACCGAACCTGATATTACTATCTTGACGATTGGTGCCAATGATGCCATGCGTGGCCTAGATGTAGCGACCATTGAAGAGAACATCCGTACTGCGGTTAAGCGTTTGCAAGACAATGGCAGTGAGGTAATCCTGGGCGGCATGTCGATCTATGACAATCTAGGTAATGACTATGTTTCTGCGTTTTCAGACATCTACCCTCGTGTAGCAGAGGATATGAATGTGCCTCTTATTCCTTTCTTTTTAGAAGGTGTCGGCGGTGATCCTGACCTTAATCAAGCAGATGCCATTCACCCCACCAAAGATGGTTATACGATTATCGTGAATGACAATATCCTACCTATCTTAAAGCCTGAGCTTAAAAAGCTGCAAGCCAGCAATACCGCTGATGCAACAGCGTCAACAACTACTAACGCGCCAACTGAGACCACGCAATGACCTCATCACGTTTAGCTGATACAGCGCCGCCTAGCACAACAGAAAAAGCCTTATTGACCGCCACGCATTTAAACAAAACCGTGCAAGTCGGTGAACAAATACTATCCATTATTAAAGACGTGAACGTTTATATCAATGCAGGCGAGTTTGTAGTCATCATGGGTAAGTCTGGCTCTGGTAAATCGACCTTATTAGGACTATTAGCAGCATTAGATTACCCAGACAGTGGCACTGTCGAGCTGGCAGGTCAAATTCTCAGTAGCCTTGATGAAGACGCACTAGCAGCTATCCGTCAGCGTGACATGGGCTTTGTGTTTCAGTCATTTCACCTACTGCCAACCTTGACGGTAGCTGAAAATATTGCCTTTCCGCTGGATATCGCACGGCAGCCAAACCCTGCACGAGTCGATGAGTTAATCGAAGCCGTTGGCCTCGGTCACAGACGAGGCAGTTTACCCAACCAATTATCTGGCGGTGAGCAGCAACGTACTGCTGTCGCTCGCGCATTGGTGTCGCATCCCAAAATCGTATTCGCTGATGAGCCTACAGGCAACTTGGATGAGCAAAACGCCGATCAAGTGATGCAGCTATTGTTAGATTTACGACAAAAAGTTGGCTCGGCACTGGTGGTCGTGACCCACGACCCTGCACTGGCTGACATGGCAGACCGCGTCATTACGATGCATGATGGCATCATAGATGGATCAGCTGCTAATGGATAAGCCTTCTATAGATACCAATGGTAGCACCGACGCTATGACGCAAGACAAAAGTAGCAATCCTTTCAGCGCTCGTACGTTAGGCGCACAGGCTTTGTCTCGTAGTTGGTGGCGACGCTGGGTATACCCACTGCTGTTTTTGCTCACATTGATGCTATCGCTAGCCACTTATCTGACCTTGGACTCTATCCAACAGTCAGTAAACACCTATGTCAACGACAACCAGCTGGCGCTCGTCGGTGGTGACTTAATACTAGAGAGTAAGCAAGACTGGCCTGAGGAAGTCTTGGCGCAAGTCCAGACGTTGCCTGATAGCCAAACGGTCTATGATTATCAGTTCAATGCCATGCTAGTCGCAGCCGACCAGACGCTATTGGCACGTATCAAAGGCGTGAGCGATGCTTATCCTCTATATGGCAACGTCGAGCTGGCGTCAGGCAAGCCATTATCCGAGCAACTGAGTACCGATAGCGTGGTCGTCGCGCCGGAAGTACTGAGAAGTCTAAACGTCGATATCGGTGACAGTATCAATATTGGTGAGGGAAAATTCACCATTAGTGATGAGTTGATTAGAGAACCAGATCGCCCGCTGACCGCCTTTGGTTTCGGTGGTCGCGTCATGATGCAGCAAGATGCATTAGAATCGACCAACCTCATGGGGCAGCGCAGCCGAGTCAGTTACCAAATCGAGATGGCAGGTACGCCTGAAGCGATCGCCACTCAGCGTGAACAACTGACTCAGATGCTGGTCAATTATCCTGAGATTGAGCTGTCTGACTCTACCTCAGAGGAGACATCTGTCTCACGCATCTCTGACAATGTATTAATGTTCTTAAAATTGCTAGTCATTGCTGTTCTCTTATTGTCTGCGGTTGCCATGTATGGGGTGATTACTGCGTTTGTGTCCAAGCAGCAATCCAACGATGCCATACGCATGGCGCTGGGCGAGACCAATCGTTCGATTAAGCGTAGCTATTATTGGCTGCTATTAATCATGGCGGCCTTGGCCTGCGTCGCTGCCGTGTCGCTGAGCCTTATACTGCTCAAAATTGGTCAACCGTATCTAACGGCCATACTGCCAGCAGATCTGGGACTGGCTATCAATCCGATTAGTATCTTCAAAACTATCGTCATCGCCCTTGTCATGACGCTACTGATTACCCAGCGTAGTCTACGCGTACTTGATGGTACAAAGCCTGCGGTATTGCTAAATCAAGCGTCTGATCAATCATCAAAACGCCTGTCTTGGCAGCAGCGGATACCATTCTTACGCTATGGATTATTACTCATCGGACTCTACGCCTTCCTTGCTTACGAGGTGAACTCTCTAACGTTAGGGGTACAGATACTGGTTGGGTTGATTATATTCATTGCGGTATTTTGGGCATTGGCACGTGGTTGGCTCAAGCTGCTAGCGCGCATCGCCACTGGCAAAAAAATCAGCTGGATGCAGCGCATTGCGATTCATAATCTGGCGCGCAAAGGCAATCAATCAGCGCTATTCTTTGTGACACTATCATTATCCGTTGCGGTATTGACCCTTATCACGTCGATCAATCACAGTATCAATGAGCAGTTTATCAATGCCTATCCTGAAGACGCGCCAAATCTGTTTTTATTAGATGTGCAGACCGAACAGCACGATAAGATCGACAGTATTATCAAAGAACCTGTCACTTATTATCCAGTGATTCGCGCACGTATCGGTACGGCTAATGGCGTGGAGCCCAAAGATATTGACGCGCCAGAAGGCGAAGACGACCCTACTCGGGTGTTCAATTTGAGTTATGCTGATACCATCATGGATACAGAGTTCATTACTGAGTCGCTGACTGACGATGCGCTGTATACCCCGATTGAAAATCAAGATCCTAGCGCCTCTGCCCTTGAGCAAGTGCAGCCGTTATCTATTTTGGATACGGCCGCCGAGATGCTAAACGTTGGTATGGGCGATCAGATCAGCTTTAATATTCAAGGGATTGAGCTGACTGGAGAGATTACCAGTATTCGCTCGCGTTTCGAGCGTGGCCCGAGTCCGTTTTTCTACTTCTTGTTTGAGCCTGATATCCTCGCCAATGCACCACAGATTCAGTTTGCGACGGCGCATGTCTCTGCTGATGATATTCCTGAGTTGCAAGGTGAGCTGGTACGCGAGTTTCCCGCTGTGACCAGTATTGACGGTACGATTATCGCGGAGCAGGTCCAAGGGTTGGTCGCGCAGATGAGCCGCTTGGTATATATCTTTACTTTGCTTGCCTTGCTGACTGGCATCATGGTGCTCATCAGCTCGCTACTCTCTACGTCACAAGATCGTATGAAAGAGAGTGCCTCGTTTAGACTACTCGGTATGCAAAAGCGTGACTTGTATATGCTCAATATCTTAGAGCTGGGTGTGCTTGGGATTAGTGCGGCGACATTTGCGGTGATTATCGCCACTGGTGGTGCTTGGCTGGCGGTTACTCAGTGGTTTAATCTGCGCTTTAGTGTGCCGTGGGTAAACTTAGGACTTGGCGGTATTGCGTTAGTGGCTCTGCTATTTGCCATTGCAATTATTTATGTGAGATTGGTGATTGGTCGTGGGATTATGGCGCGGGTACGGGCGATGGTTTAGCAATAGTTTATTTTACGATTCCAGCTCGTTTAAAACTGACTATTTGCTATACTAACGTCCATATTGCCATTAGGGGTATGCATGCTTATACCTCGTTAACAACCTCTTATAAAGATACGGTAGTCTTATGAAATTCTCAAAGTTCGGTCAAAAATTTACCCAGCCCACTGGCATCTCACAATTGATGGACGATCTAGGCGATGCGCTAAAAAGCGATCAGCCTGTCAACATGCTGGGCGGTGGTAACCCTGCCAAAATTGATGCCGTTAATGAGCTGTTTCTGGAGACTTATAAGGCGCTTGGTAATGACAATGACGCAGGCGTGCCCAATAGTAGCGCGATTATCAGCATGGCGAACTACTCTAACCCGCAAGGGGACGCTGCCTTTATCGATACTTTGGTTGGCTTCTTTAACCGTCATTATGATTGGAGTCTGACAGCAGAAAACATCGCCCTGACCAATGGCTCACAGAATGCGTTTTTCTATCTGTTTAATCTGTTTGGCGGTGCTTTCGCTGATGAAAACAGCAAAGATAACGCAAACCAGTCTATCGACAAATCTATCCTGCTGCCATTGACCCCTGAGTATATCGGCTATAGCGACGTGCATGTCGAAGGTCAGCATTTCACAGCTGTATTGCCACATATCGATGAAGTGACTCATGACGGCGAGGACGGCTTCTTTAAATATCGTGTGGACTTTGACGCATTAGAGAACTTGCCAGCGCTACAGGAAGGTCATGTCGGCGCGATTTGCTGCTCACGCCCAACCAACCCAACTGGCAACGTGTTGACCGATGACGAAATGGCGCATCTGGCCGAGATTGCCAAACGCTATGACATACCACTTATCATCGATAATGCCTATGGCATGCCCTTCCCTAACATCATCTACTCTGATGTCAATCTAACATGGGACGACAATACGATTCTATGCTTTAGCCTATCTAAGATTGGCCTGCCTGGTATGCGTACGGGGATTATCGTGGCGGCTCCTGAAGTCATCGCTGCCGTTAGCTCGATGAATGCCGTGGTCAATCTAGCGCCGACGCGTTTTGGTGCCGCGATTGCCACGCCATTAGTAGAAAATGACCGTATCAAGCAATTGTCAGATGACGATATCAAGCCGTTTTATCAACAGCAGGCGAGCCTAGCTGTGAAGCTGTTAAAAGAAGCATTGGGGGATTACCCACTGATGATTCATAAGCCTGAAGGCGCAATATTCTTATGGTTGTGGTTTAAAGACTTGCCGATTAGCACCCTTGAGCTATACGAGATTTTAAAAGAAAAAGGTACACTCATCGTACCAAGTCAGTATTTCTTCCCTGGTGTCGATGTCAGTGATTATCAGCACGCGCATGAGTGTATTCGTATGAGTATTGCAGCTGATGAGCAGACGCTAACTGATGGCATTAAAGTGATCGGTGAAGTAGTACGTGAGTTGTATGATGAAGCCAAAAAATAAGATTGGCTGCTAAAATAATAAACTCAAATAGCAAAACAAAAAAACGGACTTTAATAGTCCGTTTTTTTGTGGCGTTTGGTTAATGAAGTCGATTTGTTGGTTGGTCGAAATATGGTCGTCCATTTATTTAAGCCATACAGCACATAAGACAGCATACAGGTATTGATCAAATCACGGATACTCGCGAGTATCTGGTCACCGCTTAATCCTGCCAAGCCAAGCGATTCAATCGTCTCTCGATTGTCTAGATATTCACCCAACAGCGCGATACAAGTCACAGCGATTAAAGCGATAAATGACCGAATACCTTGGCTTTTGATGATAGGTCGCAGCAGCACTAAACACAGCAAATACACACCGACACCGACATAGATATGTAAGGCATCTTTCGCCAGCCCTGTCGCTTCGATAATACTCATTTTAAAGGCGGTAAAATCCACGATATATTCCAAATATAAGCGAGCATAAAAAAGGCAGATTATACAATTGATAATCTACCTTTTACTACATTAAATAGCCACTTCACGTTTATCAACTGCTTACACATTCCAATCTACAAAGTTCTTGAGCAGCTGTAAGCCAGCAGTGTGGCTCTTCTCTGGATGGAACTGGGTGGCAAATAGATTGTCTTGAATCACACTGGCACAGAACGGTTGACCATAATCACATACCGCCGCCACTTGTGAGCGATCGGTAGGCTCACAGTAATAACTGTGTACAAAATAGAAGTGGGCATTGTCTTCGATACCATCCCAGAGTGGATGGTCAAAATCCATACCGCTAATAGTATTCCAGCCCATATGCGGTACTTTTATCGTCGCACCTTGCTTGTCTTTCCACGTAGGGTCAAACGCTTCTACCGTGCCGTTTAAGATACCCAAACAGTCCGTGCCGCCATTTTCAGCTGACTGCTCAAACAACGCCTGCATGCCTACACAGATGGCCATAACGGGCTTGTTAAACACTGCATGGCGTATGACCTCATCAATGCCTGCCTCGTGCATACCAACGATACAATCACGCATGGCACCCACACCAGGAAAGACAATCTTGTCTGCCGCCGCGACGACTTTTGGATCATTGGTGATAGAGACTTCTGCTCCGACTACCGATAGGGCTTTGCTAGCAGAGTGCAGGTTGCCCATACCATAATCTAATAGTGCTACTTTAGTGACTTTAGCCATTAAAAAGCCTCTTTAGTCGATGGCAAGGTGTTTAGCGCACGCTCATCATACTCACAAGCCATACGTAACGCACGAGCAAAGGCTTTAAAGGTTGATTCGATTTGGTGATGGCTGTTTTTGCCTTTGAGGTTATCCAAATGCACCGTCATCCATGAGTGGTTGACGAACCCATAGAAAAATTCGCTAAATAGATCAACATCGAAATTACCCACATGCGAGCGAGTAAAAGGAATCTCCATATGCAGACCTGGACGGCCTGATAGATCGACAACCGCACGGCTAAGCGACTCATCTAGCGGCGCATAAAAGTGCCCATAACGACGGATACCTTTTTTGTCGCCCAGTGCCTTGTTGAATGCTTGCCCAAGCGTAATACCAGTGTCTTCCACACTATGGTGATCATCAATAAAGGTGTCACCATTACATTTAATCTCTAAGTCAAACAAACCGTGACGCTTGATTTGATCAATCATATGATCCAAAAATGGTACGCCAGTATCGACTACACCTTTACCCGTACCATCTAAATTGACGGTACAAGAAATTTGCGTTTCGGCTGTATTACGCTCAACGGTCGCGATACGTTCAGGGCGACCATATAGATTTACGTTTTTTGACTCATTTTGCTCAGGTGTGGCAGCAGTCGTCGTTGCATTGGCTGTCATGGCTACTCTCTATCAGTTTTTTATCAGTGAAAAACGGTCAACAAATAAGGCAAAATATGCCCAAAATGTTTTACTAGTGTCTGGATCCGCCCCTAGCAAAAATATATTCGAAAATGATATATACAAAAGATATCAACATATTAGGGTGTATATACATTACATATTATATAGCCTCATCATAGCAAACCCTAACATTTACTGCCACGACCAAGCAGTAAACCACGCACAAAATCACGTCATTCTGCTAAAATAGTGTGTTCAGTATTATCAATCATAACTCGCACTGACTTTAAAGACCTTCACTTGCTGTACTACACGCTATGACACCGTGCTGTGTCATGTCATACTGCTATTTTATATGATAAAAACCATCTGTTTATAGGAACTGCTATGCCTTTAGAAGCGATCGCCATTAATAGTTTGGATGCGCCACTTATCAAAAAACCTGCTCGCGACAATGAACTGTCAGAGCGCTTACAGGCGTTATACGATAGCGATGATGCGCAGCCTGATGGTCTAGAAGTACTAGATATCGTTAAGCAAGGGTTTAAACGTGGACAGTATCTCTATGTCGGTATGTTCAATGACAAGCCTATCGCTGCGGTCGCCTGTTTTGATGATGGGCAAACCAATGCTAAGCGTCTGCAATATCTCACCGTGCATCCAGAGAATCGTAAACGCGCCATCGATGCCAAGTTTATTAAATTGGTCTATGATTGCGAAGTTAAAAAAGGTGTACGTGAATTTGTCCCTGCGGACGCTGATATCCACCGCATCATGAGTGAGTACGAACTATTACGTGTAAAGGACTAAATCGAGTGCTAAAACGGTTAATTTTGCCAATATCTGATTATTTATCGTCTTTTATTAGATATTATGCAAAAACAGCTTGACAGAAGCGCGTATATTTAGTTTAATAGCGACCTCAACGAAGACGGCTCGATAGCTCAGTAGGTAGAGCAACGGATTGAAAATCCGTGTGTCGGCAGTTCGATCCTGCCTCGAGCCACCATTCGTTAATAGAATTTTAAAAGCCCTGAACAGCAATGTTCGGGGCTTTTTTTATGAGCAAGTTTTATTGTATTCTTTAGCGTTCATTCTATCCATGCACTTCTCTTAGTCCTATATCCGACCACGCAAGAGTAAATCACAGCGCTCACGCGAATCCAAGTCATAGATAGTCGCGCGGTAATCAATACCATGACGCCCTTCAAAAAATATCACTCGATCACCCACTGCTAAAAAACAAGACGTGCGCGCATCGTAGATAAAGCCATCTATCACAAATGCCAAATCACGATCTATCTCGCGTACCGTATAAGTTTCACCTTGTGGGACTAAACGTTCAAACCACGCGCTATGAGCAGTCGTATTGGCTAGTACGCTTATTGTTAGCAACAGCCATACTGCCGATATATTGCTAGGTAATACAAAACGGTTCGGCTTCGTGACACTTATCTTATTTCTGAACATAACATTTCTCGTAGCGCTCATCATATCAATAGCTTTCATACGTCTCAAAGCTAACTTTATCATAACCATTTTCACTTATCGCTTTTGATGCTAAATACCTACTGTCACGGTTGTATAACATTTCTATCCTGTTTTCTAAACAGCTTGGCTCAGTATACTCAATAACCATATGTGAGTAGATAAAAACAATAGGTCATGGATATGAGAGAGTTTGATTACGACTTGGATTATAAACATTTAGATTTGCGCGCTCAGCCTGAGTTGTACCGTGTCGGTCGCGGTGAGCAAGGCGTATTACTGGTAGAGCCTTATAAGTCTGAGATTTTACCCCATTGGCGTTTTGCGACTCCTGATATCGCCACAGAGAGCAGCGAGGCTATCTATCAAATGTTTTTAGATTACTTGGCTGACAATGACTTCGTTGGTGCAGATATGGCGCGCAAGTTTATTCAAATGGGCTATACCCGGGCTCGTCGCTATGCCAATCATAAAGGCGGCAAAAAATACAAAGGCGCGGTACCTGATGATAAAAAAGGTCAAAGCGGTGCACATGGTCGCGAAGAGTTGCCACGACAAGAGGAAGACCCAGTCAAAGCAGAATCTGCACGAATTTTTAAAGTTAAATGGGACGAGTGCCGAGAGAACGAAGATTATCTAAGAATGAAAAAAGAGCATCGTGAACGCTACAAAGATGTCGAATAATTGCTAGTACTCAGAACACTAAGCACAACAGATAACTAAATTGACTGGTCTTAAAACGCTACTGTGCTAAGGTATGCTCAACATAATAAATATAACGATTTCCAATAGTGAGGAACAATGAATAAGCAGCTTTTAATTTTTGATTTTGACGGAACGCTCATTGATAGCGTACCCGATCTAGCCGACGCAACCAACGTCATGCTAACCACATTGGGAAAAGACACCTACCCTATCGAAACGATACGCAACTGGATAGGCAATGGTTCACGCTTGCTCGTGGAGCGTGCCTTGGTTGGCAAAGTAGAAGTAGCAGACGGCGAGCAAACGGTCGAGGAAGCCGATCACGCAGAGCAAGTATTTTTTGAAGCTTATAAGAATCTCAGTGGGAGCAAAACGGTTGCCTACCCAGATGTCGATGAAGGACTCAAAAAGTTGCACGAAGCTGGCTATACACTCGCCTTAGTCACCAATAAACCTATTCGATTTGTACCGAAGATATTGCAGTCATTTGGCTGGCAAGATTTATTTAGTGAGGTAATGGGCGGTGACAGTTTACCTTTCAAAAAACCAGATCCTACGCCCTTGCTACACGTCTGTGAGGCTCTTAACTTTAGTGTCGAGCAGGCGGTTATGATTGGAGATTCTAGAAACGATATGTTGGCTGGTCAAAACGCTAACATGGACACGCTCGGTTTGTCTTATGGTTATAACTACGGGCAAGATATTCGCGAATTAAACCCAACTGAAGCATTTGATCACTTCACTGACTTGGTTGATTGGATTATGAAAAATAGAGTCTAATCTATAAACAATCTATCGAATCATCATGATGCAAACTGCTCAAACAAAGGCTATGCTTTACTGCGATAGCTCAGCGCCTCAGATACATGAGCGCTTTTGATATCGGTACTGTTGGCCAAATCTGCGATTGTACGCGCAACCCGCAATACTCTGTGATAGCCACGCGCAGACAAATTCAAACGCTGCTGAGCAAGTTGTAACAACTGCTTTTCATTGTCGCCTAGCTGGATATATTCATCAATTTCGCTAGGGCTAAGCTCATTATTAACCTTTTGCTGGCGCTGCATTTGATGCTGATGCGCAACGACTACGCGAGCGCGTACTTGTTCTGACGTTTCACCTACCTGACTGTTTTGCAAATCAGCAATCGGTAATGCAGGTACGGTAATATGCAAGTCGATACGATCTAAGAGAGGTCCAGATAATTTGTCTTGATAACGTTTGATTTGCTCAGGTCGGCAACGACATCGTCCTGATGTATCGCCGTCATAGCCACATGGACAAGGATTCATCGCGGCGACCAGTTGAAAATTCGCTGGGAAGGTCATTTGAGAGTTAGCACGACTAATAGTAATTTGTTTGGCTTCTAATGGCTGACGCAATACTTCCAGCACACTCCGATCAAATTCTGGTAACTCATCAAGGAATAACACGCCTTTATTGGCAAGCGTAATCTCACCCGGTTTCGGTCGTGAGCCACCACCGACTAATGCTACAGCTGATATCGTATGATGTACTTGCCTAAACGGCCGCGTCCCATAGTCATAATCGCTGTCTGCCACCGAATAGGTACTGGCAACTTCTAGCGCATCCTCATCACTCAAGTCTGGCAATATCGTTGGTAGTCGTGATGCCATTAGCGTCTTTCCAGAGCCTGGTGGCCCTGTAAATAACAATGAGTGACCACCAGCGGCGGCAATCTCTAACGCACGCCGAGCATGGTGCTGTCCTTTAACATCCGCTAAGTCCACTTGATAACCGATATGTGGCGTTGCAGGGCTTGGCTGTACCACTGACAAACTTTCATAGCTTGCGCTTGGATCAACGAGCGACTGCAGATGGTCACAAACTGCTTTTAGACTCTGTGCAGCTAGTATCGTTACGCCATCAACGCGGCTGGCCTCACGGCCATTATCAATCGGTACGATCAGTTGGGGTGTTGTCTGTGACGGAGTATCTAAATTACTTTGCTTTTGCTCACTCGCGGCTACTACTTTCGACAATGCTAATGTTAATTTTTCAGCTTTAATCGCTCGTGCAACTGCCAAACTACCAGTTACTTGTCGCAATTGACCATTGAGTGCTAACTCGCCAATAAATTCAAACCCTGATAGCACCTCTGGCTCAAGCTGTCCGCTTGCTGACAGTATGCCGATAGCAATTGGTAAGTCTAGACGCGCACCATCTTTAGGTAAATCAGCAGGGGCTAGGTTAATTGTGAGGCGGCGATTGGGAAACTGGAAACCTGAATTAAGAATGGCAGAACGCACCCTGTCTTTACTTTCACGCACGGCGGCCTCAGGTAGCCCAACGATAGTCAGTGCAGGCAATCCTTGCGATAGATGCACTTCAATGATGACCTTAGGTGCATGTAGGCCGACCACCGAACGGGTATAGACTTGGGCAAATGACATCAGTATCTTCCTAATACAGAGTGTCATTGATAATAAAGTATTATTTATCAACGCGCAAACGTCGTATTTTATTGCCAGTATAGAAGAACCATCAAACCTCAGCGTCGTTTTGAGGTTTTGATGTGTAAATAAAGCTCTACTTTAATGTTTAAGAATACTCACCGACCACCACACTATCAGCAAGGATTTGCTATACTAGCTACTATATATTTAGCAATATATACTGCTGCCGATGATGTATTCAAATCTTATTACTAATCATTGATTCAAGCGAAAGCGAAAACGAATACCAAATTCGAAATCATTGATAATATATAAACCAGTAGTAACTAGAGTCAAAACGAGGAATGCCGCATGACAGACTATCCAGAACAGAACACTCAGCAGCCCTACAACCGTGCGGATGAGGCTCCTACAACTGTGCGCCCTGTTACGCAGCCTGACAACCCTTATGCCAGTACACGTGGCAACATTACTAGTAAGCAGTTACCAGCTTTTGATGAGGCAATTATCAATAAGTACAATCGCTCGGGACCGCGTTATACCTCTTATCCGACTGCTCTAGAGTTTACCCCCATACCGGATAGTCTTGAAACAAGTAGTCTTGAGACTGTCAACCTTGAAGCAAAAATCTTACAGAATCGTGAAGCGCGCGCGCCCTTGTCGCTATATTTTCATATCCCATTCTGCCGCCACCTTTGCTACTACTGTGCTTGTAATAAAATTATTACCAAAAAAAATAGCGACTCTGGTGACTATCTGCAGTATTTAATCGCTGAAATCACCCATAAACGCCGTTTACTGTCTGTGCCAGAAGGCAGCGACAAACCATTGGTCAAACAGCTACATTTGGGCGGTGGTACGCCAACGTTTTTGCGTGATGAAGAGATGGTACAGTTGTGGGAGTTTTTGCAGACTCAGTTTGAGTTTTTGCCAGAAGATGAAGGTGATTACTCTATCGAAATTGACCCTCGTGAACTGAGTGACAACACCCTAAAGATATTGCGTAACCTTGGCTTTAATCGTATTAGTTTGGGCGTACAAGATTTAGATGAAACGGTGCAAATCGCCGTTAATCGTGTGCACTCAGCAGAGCTTATTGAGAATGTTTTAACAGAAGCACGTGAGCTTGGTTTTCATTCTATTAACATCGATTTAATTTATGGTTTGCCACATCAAACCCCTGATACTTTGAACAAAACCGTCAATCGTATCATAGAGATGTCACCAGATCGCTTGTCTGTTTTTAACTACGCGCATCTGCCTGAGCGATTTAAAGCGCAGCGTCAGATAAAAGATGAAGACCTACCTAGTCCAGCTGCCAAACTTACGATGCTTGGCAGTACTGTCAACACGCTAACTGAAGCTGGCTATCAATATATCGGTATTGACCACTTTGCCAAACCTGATGACGAGTTGGCTATTGCACAGCGCGAAGGTAAATTACATCGTAATTTTCAAGGCTACACCATCATGGGTGACTGTGATTTATTGGGCTTTGGTGTTTCTTCCATTAGTCAGATTACCAATGCCAATACCCGCTATATTTTGCAAAATGATACTGATCTACAGGACTATCAGGCCAAAATTAACATGGCGAAAATCAACCCGACTGTCATGCCAGCGGTCAAGTACATTAAAACCTCTATCAAAGACCGCTTGCGTGAATATATCATCATGAACCTACTGTGTCATGATTATCTCGACTTCAAAGATGTGAATCAAAAATTTGGTATCGATGCCATCACATATTTTATTGATGAGATCCAGCAGTTAGGCACTATGCAAGACGATAGACTAATCGATATGGATGCAGCAGGTATCCGAGTCTTACCTAGAGGTCGCTTGCTGGGTCGCAATGTCGCCATGGTGTTTGATGAATACTTAGAAAAGAAACATAAAAACCGCTTTTCAAAAGTTATCTAAACTAGAGAGCTTTTAGTTTAATCATTAGGTAAAAAAAAGACCTCACTTGAGGTCTTTTTTAATATTACGATGATTTTTTAAACTTTAAATTTATCACCTACCATACCTTTCACAGTACTTAAGATATCTGCTGGCAACACCACCATTTTTGAGTTGTCAGACTCCGCCAGTTGGCGAATAGACTTGATGTACTGCTCTCCAAGTAAGTAGACAATGGGCATCTCTTCATCTCCCATCGATGCTGTAATAAGACGGATCGACTCCTCTGAACCTCTGGCCAGTACTACCTGCGCTTCAGCATCGCGGCGTGACGCTTCAAGACGTCCATCTGCTTCCAATATAGCCGCTTGTTTCTGACCGTCAGCACGGGTGACCGTCGCTCGACGTAAACGCTCTGCTGCTGCTTGCTCTTCCATAGAGGCTTGCATGGTTTGCGATGGGTTAATATCTTGAATTTCTACCGTCTTTAGCGTAATACCCCAATCTGCGATGTCTTCTGAAATTGCTTGTTTGAGTAATGTCTTGATCTCATCACGACTCGATAAAGCATTATCAAGGTCCATCTCACCAATAATCGAACGCAATGATGTTTGTACTAGATTACGGATACCATGCTCATAATCTTCAATCCCGTAAACTGCTTTGTCTGGACGTATGATGTTGATATAAGCGACAGCATTAGCGATGATGACCACGTTATCGCGGGTAATAACCTCTTGCGATGGGATATCTAGTACGATGTCTTTGGTAGTAACTTTATAGGCGATTCTATCCACAAAAGGAATAATAAGGCTGAAGCCAGGCTCTAGAGTTTGTTGATATTTACCCAGACGCTGCACGACCCACTTGTACCCTTGCGGGACAATGCACACGCTTTTAAAGACAGTAAAAACCACCAATGCTGCTAATATTAGCATCACGATACCGCCGCCATTTAAAATATTTAAGATGCTACTCATAAGACTCTCCTTGATCCTCGCCTTGTTTGCCAGCGACGTGATTTATGTCCTTTTTTATCTTGATTTAAAAATATTCGGTATATCATACGCATCATTTTCCAGTGCCTGTCTCTGTGGGATCAGGTTTGTGCAAACTCAGTTTATTCCCGTTAGATTTTTCGGCAGACATTTGGTTATTTGCAGGCACTTGATTATGTGCAGGTGCTTGGCTGTTGACTGTCGGTGTAATATTTGGACGTACGGTTTTGGGGGCTTGGAGGCGCTGCGTAGGCGCAACTACTAGCTCATCACCGACTACCTTTAAGACAACCACACGATCGCCCATCTCGACATTTACGCCTGCTGTTCGGCATGACCATTCATCTGCCCCCCAAATGGGCACGTTAAAGCGTACCATACCAGGGATACCTTTTTGTGGCTTAACCACGATCATACCTGTCTCACCAATGACCAAATTACTGTTTTGCGCCGTCTTTTTTCGGTTCATAGACAGTGGCTTGATATATTTAACCCAAGCAAACATAAACAAAACCGAAAGCGTCAGCCAAATCAGTACTTGAAATAATAATGGTATAGGAAGCAACCACGCTAAGGCGGCAATGACTACAGCGGCTACGCCAAACCACAAGCTAGCAAACGTCGGTACGAACATCTCAACGATTAGTAATGAAAAGCCCAATACCAACCAATGCCAAGGCTCAATCATCCAAAGTATCTCCATCCTTGCCACCATTCCTATCTTTAGCATTCCTGTTTTTAATGTAGCACATTTTTAAGGATAACAATGCTTTAACAGTGATGGTATATTGTTTGTTAGGTATTGAAAACTTGCTAAGTTAGAAACGTTACCATAATCTCCAAACACAAAAAAACGACCACTTAAAGTGATCGTTTCTTTATCATAGCTATCTAGCTAACTAACTTTTTTCTAAAAAATTAGAATTTTAACTGTGCGCCAACAGTCATAAGATCTACATCATCACCTAGCATGTCATATTCAGCTTCTACGCTGAAGTCAGAGTTTACTGCGTAACCTAGACCTACACCACCAGCGATGTTGGTATCATCGTCTGAAAAATCAGAAGCACCGGCAAAGTTGGTATCGCTAGCTTCGATTTCAGTTTTTGCAACACCTAACTTACCTTTAGCATATAGACCGCTGTTTGGAAATGCGTAACGGTAAGTACCATAAGCGCCATACGATTTAGCATCAATGTCGCCGCCTCTATAGTCAGCATCATCTGAACCTACATACTCAGCTTCGATACCGAAGTTAGGATCAAAGTTATAACCAGCAGTTACACCATATGCAGTTGGGTCATCAGCACCATCGACATCTAGATCGAATTGACCAACTTTAGCACCAACGTACGGTTGACCTGTATAGCCATTACCATAACCAACGGCAGCTTGTGCACCTACAGTCAATAAAGAACCAGTTGCTAGTGCAAGTATTGTTTTTTGTAGAGTTTTCATAATTAGCTCCTTGACAGAAATTTGGACAGACAAGTTATTTATTTATATTGGCCTTGTGGCCCTATCGCCTTGTCTGCTAACGATGAATACATAGTAACAAACTATTTCAGACACTCTGTCAGTGTTTAATGGTACGAGAGTTAAGATTTGAAAGCGTTTATCAGCGTGTGGGTTACAAAGGCTTAGATATGAAACCTTTTGTTACATCCACCCAATTTATGCAATAATCCGTACTCATTTCACAGTTTTCTTACTAGGCAAGTCATCTAAATACGACCGTTATAACGATAATTAGAGAGAAAAAATGCAAAATTCTATTACTGAGCGTTTGCAAACCGTACTTGGCGATATAAAAACAAAGCAACAGTATCGTCAACTACCAGATTTGCAACATAATGGACGTTACGTGATTAGTAAAGGCAAAGCTTTACTTAATATCGCGAGTAACGACTATCTTGGCTTGGGTGGTGATACTGAGTTGCAAGCTGAGTTCCTTGCTCAAGTAAGACAGTTACCTGCTACACATACTCCCAAAATGAGTGCCACCTCCTCGCGCCTACTTACAGGCAATGATATACAGTTACAAGCCTTAGAAGAGGAACTGCAAGACTGGTATCAAAGTGCAATAGAAAAACAGAATTTAATCGACTCAAAATCTGTGTTGGTGTTGAACAGTGGCTATCATGCCAACCTAGGTATCTTGCCAGCATTGACAGCTTTGCCAGCCAAGACGCTTATTTTGGCGGACAAGCTAGTTCATGCCAGTATTATTGATGGGATGCGTCTAAGCCAGAACAAGCTTGTCACCTATCGTCGTTACCGTCATAACGATTACGAGCATTTGGCCAAATTCATCGAACAAGCAGACGAGACGGTTGAACGCATCATTATTGTCACCGAGAGTGTATTTAGTATGGATGGTGACCGTGCTGACTTGCCTCAACTCGTACAACTAAAAGCCAAAGATGATCGTATTGAGCTGTATATTGATGAAGCTCATGCTGTTGGAGTGCTTGGCGAGACAGGTCTAGGATTGGCGGAAGAAACGCTTACCTTGGCCGATATTGATTATTTGGTGGGAACTTTTGGTAAAGCATTTGCTTCAATAGGTGCTTATATAATGTGTGATGAAGTTGTCAAACAATGGCTGATCAATGCCATGCGTCCACTGATCTTTAGTACTGCACTTCCTCCAATAAATCACGCTTGGACGCGATTTATATTAGCAAAAATGCCGACCTTAACTAACGAACGTGCGCATCTAGCACAGTTGTCTACTACACTTAGTCAAGCCATTGATCCACGGCATCGTGTGTTACCGTCCTTGCAAGAGGTACACTACGCATCGCCTATCGTGCCTTATATATTAGGTGATAACGCAAGTACGCTTGCCAAAGCACAACAGTTGCAAGCCGCTGGATTTTACGCGCTCCCTATCAGGCCGCCTACTGTACCCGCAAATACTGCTCGCATTCGCTTAGTTATGAATGCCAACTTGACTAATGAAGACTGCGAGCGGTTGATACAGCAGCTGTAGCGTCTCGTTTAACGCAAACATTGTTTCTACTATTGGTAGATAACTGGCTCACTTGGATATCATAAAGCCTATGACAACACTCGACACCCCTAATGATCTCAGTGTTAGAAAACAAGCCATCGCTCGCCACTTTGCTAATGCAAGCGACTATGATCAGCATGCCAATATTCAGCAGACCGTTTGTCAATACTTACTAGAAAACATTGCTCATACCGAACAGAGCAATGTGTTAGAAGTGGGTGCAGGCACAGGGCAAATGACGCAATTACTCGCTGATAATATCCAAAGCCAGTATTGGCTTATTAATGAGTTATGTAGAGAACAGACTGCGACATTGCAATCAATACTACCTACTGCGAGAGTCATTATTGGCGATGCTGAAACCATAAATTTAGCAGAAAATCATAGCTTGATAGTCAGTGCTAATGCGGTGCAATGGTTTGACAATCCATTGAGTTTCGTCACGCATTCGGCACAGCGTCTACAATCTGGAGGACAGCTAGTCTTTAGCACTTTTACACCAAACAACTTTTTGCAAATCAAGACTCTCACTGGTCAAGGGCTTTACTATCCAGATATTGATGAATGGCAATTGGCATTAGATAGTGCCGACTTTGAAGATGTCGAACTCTCAATTCAACGCTATGATTTACCATTTCTGTCCCCTTATGCTGTCCTAAAACATATGAAACTCACTGGCGTATCGACCAATCAAACACAAGTCAGGTCAGACGATACTCAAACCTTCATATGGACAAAATCTCGTCTACAGCAATTTGAGTCAGACTATTGGCAACATTTTTCAGAAGAGGACGAAACAGGACAGCTCGTGGTTAATTTAACTTATGAAGTGCTCACAGTGAGTGCGTTTAAACCCTAAACGCAAAATAGAAAATAACAGCCATAAAAAAACGCACCCCGAGGGATGCGTTTTTTAATTTAACCGGTTAGTAGCCGTATTATTTCTTGTCTTCGTCTACTTCAGTAAACTCAGCATCAACGACGTCGTCATCTGCTTGGTTGTTATCAGCTGCACCCTCAGCACCTTGTTGGAACTGGCTTGGGTCCATACCTTCTGCACCAGCGCCGCTATCAGCGTATATTTTTTGGCTGATTGGCAAGAATGCATTGTCCAATGCTTCAAGCTTAGCTTTGATCTCATCATGGTCATCTTCTTTCGCTGCTGCTTCAAGCTCAGTGACAGCAGATTCTACTGTTGATTTTTCTTCATCAGTTACTTTATCTTCTGCTTCTTTTAGTGCTTTTTGTACAGCATGAATACGACCATCTGCTTCGTTACGAACTTGCGCTAGGTTAGCGAACTTCTCATCTTCAGCAGCGTTAGCTTCTGCATCTTGTACCATTTGTTCGACTTCTTCGTCTGACAAACCAGAATCTGCTTTGATCTGGATACTTTGTGCTTTGCCAGTACCTTTATCTGTTGCAGAAATGTTCATGATGCCATCAGCGTTGATGTCAAAAGATACTTCGATTTGCGGTAGGCCACGTGGTGCTGGTGGAATATCCGTCAAGTCAAAACGACCAAGCATTTTGTTTTGGTTGGCGATTTTACGCTCGCCTTGATATACCTGAATCGTTACTGCTGGCTGGTTGTCTTCAGCAGTTGAGAATACCTGTGATTTCTTAGTAGGAATCATGGTGTTTTTCTCGATAACTGGCGTCATAACACCACCCATCGTTTCAATGCCTAGCGTCAATGGCGTTACATCAAGTAGCAATACGTCAGTTTTGTCGCCAGACAATACGGCACCTTGAATCGCTGCACCAGCTGCAACTGCTTCATCAGGGTTCACATCTTTACGTGGCTCTTGACCGAAGAAATCTTGTACTTTTTGCTGTACTAGTGGCATACGAGTCTGACCACCAACTAAGATAACGTCATCGATGTCGCCAATTTTTAGACCAGCATCTTCAAGTGCAGTCTTACAAGGACCCATAGTACGCTGTACTAGGTCTTCAGTTAGGCTCTCAAGTTTCGAGCGGCTGATAGTCACAACCAAATGCTTAGGACCACTGCTATCAGCAGTGATGTATGGCAAGTTCACTTCAGTGCTTTGTGCACTTGATAGTTCAATCTTCGCTTTTTCAGCCGCTTCTTTTAGACGCTGCATCGCAAGAGAGTCACCTTTTAGGTTTACATCTTGCTCTTTTTTGAATTCAGCAACTAAGAAGTCAATCAATGCTGAGTCAAAGTCTTCACCACCTAGGAAAGTATCGCCGTTAGTCGCTAGTACTTCAAACTGTTGCTCGCCGTCTACGTCTGCGATTTCGATGATTGAGATATCGAAAGTACCACCACCTAAGTCATATACAGCAACCGTGCTATCGCCTTGCTTCTTGTCCATACCGTATGCAAGTGCAGCAGCAGTTGGCTCATTGATAATACGTTTTACATCAAGACCAGCGATTTTACCAGCATCTTTAGTTGCTTGACGCTGTGAATCATTGAAGTAAGCAGGTACTGTTACAACTGCTTCAGTCACACTCTCACCAAGATAGTCTTCTGCTGTTTTTTTCATTTTCTTCAAGATTTCAGCAGAAACCTGTGGTGGCGCAAGCTTTTTGCCGTTGATTTCTACCCATGCATCGCCGTTGTCTGCTTTAGCGATTTTGTAAGGAACCATGCCGATATCTTTTTGTACAACTTTGTCATCAAAACGACGGCCGATCAAACGCTTGATCGCAAACAATGTGTTACTTGGGTTGGTTACTGCTTGACGCTTAGCTGACTGACCAACAAGTGTTTCGTCATCTTTATAAGCGACGATTGATGGTGTTGTACGAGTACCTTCAGCATTTTCGATAACTTTAACTTTGTCACCTTCCATTACTGCTACACACGAGTTAGTAGTACCTAAATCAATACCAATTACTTTACCCATAATCAATTGCTCCTAATTTGTTTTTAACAATAAATACTTATTTATCCAGACCGTAGTCGGTCACTTGTTGCTATATATCGGTTTACCCGTCGTATTTTTCAAGGCAATAATCACGCAAAAACTGTGTTTCATGTGATTTTTTGTGAAAAGCCTTCATATTAGTAGGGTTTAGCCCTAAAAATATTACTGACCAACACGAACCATAGCTGGACGCAGTAGACGACCGTTTAGGCTATAGCCTTTTTGTAAGACCGTACCAACCGTATCTGCCGCTGCGTCTGGATCGATACCTACTGCTTCATGGAAGTCAGCATTGAATTTTTCGCCTTGTGGGTCGACCACTTCTACGCCGTGCTTGGTCAATACTGCTACCAACGCTTTGTGCGTCAATTGAACACCTTCAGCAACTGGATCGTTGGCATCGGCGTTTTCGATAGCACGCTCTAAGTTATCAACGATGTCTAACAATTCTTTAGCAAACTTCTGTAGCGCAAATTTTTTGCTCTTATCCGCTTCTTGTTCCATGCGTTTTTGCGCATTATAAGCTTCAGCATTAGCGCGTGCAGTACCTTCTTTAGCTTGCTTTACTTCGCCTTCTAGCTCGGCAATACGTGCTTTGAAAGTATCAAGGTTGATTTCGTTTTCGATAGTCGCTTCTTCACCTGAATTATTCTGTGGATCAAACTCTTTCATGGTTTCTTCTAAGATACTGTCATTCTGATCAATATTTTCATGTGCCACATTCTGGTCAAGATTTTCGTGGTTCGG
Source organism: Psychrobacter sp. AOP7-B1-25 (assembly GCF_052376195.1). Taxonomy (NCBI): domain Bacteria; kingdom Pseudomonadati; phylum Pseudomonadota; class Gammaproteobacteria; order Moraxellales; family Moraxellaceae; genus Psychrobacter; species Psychrobacter sp. AOP7-B1-25. Next base: position 285,169 of record NZ_JBQSVK010000002.1, on the reverse strand, counting down.
GTTTTGCTCGCTCATGATAGCTCCTTGGAATTTCAATAATGAAGATTAAGATACGGCATAGTAGACCGAATAATTGCTGGATCATACTATGCCATTATTAAATGCTCGATAATTCTGACTCATTGTTTTTTTAATACGCTCTAATAGCTGCTTGATAAAGGTGATGAAGACAAATTTCAAGCCTAAAGCAAAGGATTTTTTACCATTTAAGACAAATATTAGTGAAGTATTATCTTGAACGTAAATTTAAGATTTTGCTTCTATGCCAATAAACCTCAATATTCGCTCGCAAAAAGAACAAAAAGCGGCTATTTATTCCAAGTGCTTTACGCTTACTAATCAAGCTATTACCAAAAGACACGCTGTTGCTTTGTTAACTATCTTATTATTACCATAAATAGTATCGCCTACACTCGAATGCACGCTAAAAATCATTTATGAGAGCTGTCATGCCTAATTCAAGAAATTTATCTATCAATACTTTACTGAATAAAGCGTTGATGACATTGCAATTAGCGTCAAAAAAGCCGTCGAACCAAGATGAAAAGTTATTTGACTGGTTAGAAAAACGTCTAAGCGTTAAAGAGAAAATACTCACCTATAACCCTGTGACAAATTACCAGCAGCATACATTGCATTATGCAATGAAGGGTCTAGGCTACCTACCAGATCCTATATTAGAGGGCATGATTGGTTACCTGAAAGGTCCCAACTCAAAACAATACCTACATGCTAATGCTCATCTGCGCCTTATCCTTGCAGTAAACAACTACCTCAAAACACCGTTAGAACTTATGTCAATGCCAGAATTACGTGAGAAATTTACTGCTGATGCGGTAGCCATGCAATCACCTAAGGTATGGCAGCAAACCAATAGCAATATGCTAAGTAATATAACGCCCTTTACCAAAAGAAGTGACTCATCTGTTAGCTGGAAAAACGAGGTGATTGCCAATGCTGATGATGGCGGTATGACGCTTCGTTGTTACAAAGCAGGTGGTAAAAAGTCTGGTTTCAGAAGAAAACGTATCCATAACCCTGACGAAACGGTGATGCTATTCTTTCATGGTGGCGGTTTCTGTATTGGTGACGTTGATACGCATCATGAATTCTGCCATACAGTCTGTGAGCAGACTGGTTGGTCTGTCGTTAGTGTCGATTACCGCTTAGCACCTGAATGTCCTGCTCCAGCAGCACTAAAAGACTGCATCACCGCATATGCTTGGTTGGTTGAACACTGCGATAAATTAGAAGCATTACCTTCTCGTATCGTCTTAGCAGGTGATAGCGCAGGGGGTGGACTATCTACTCTCATGGCGCAGCAACTGACAGCGCCGAGCAAAAGTGCATGGACAGATCTAGGTATAGATGAACAGAAGACGTACAGTTTATTAAAGAAACTACCCAGCCCCTTAGCTCAAATGCCTTTATACCCAGTCACTGATATTGAGACAGATTATCCAAGTTGGGAGATATATGGCGAAGAACTGCTGTTAGACCATGCTGATGTAGCAGTATTTGATGCTGCTTGTTTGGAGAATAGCCTGCTGCCTCGCCTACACGTATTGAACTCACCTATGCTGGGCGATAATAGTAAAGTTTGCCCAACTTACATTGTGGCTTCTGAGCTTGATGTATTGCGTGACGAGGCTTTTGCTTATGCAAAGCAATTGGAGGGCTATGGCGTTGCTGTGGAGACACATACGGTACTGGGCGCACCGCATGGCTTTATTCATTTGATGAGCATTCACCAAGGTCTTGGACAGGAGACAAACAATATCATTCACAGTTTTAGTAACTTTGTACGTGAGATTATCGGTACACAATCGCGGTTAGCTGCATAAACTGCTAGCTACCTAACTGCTGGTTTTACATCTAGCTAATTCGTACTGCCAGAGAGCGTAATTAACCAAATCTCTGAACGCGACCCTAGCCGAAAAGGAATACCCCAAAAACCATAACCAGAAGACACAACAAAGTGTCCTTTACCAATCTGCTCATAGCCATAACCCAATCGATTGATAGCATTGACGATGAAGTTAGCAGGGAATACTTGACCGTTGTGAGTATGTCCTGAGACTTGTAAATCTATAGGTAATTGACTGTGATTATCTATATCGCTCGGTCTATGGTCTAACAATATCACTGGCTGCGACGTATCTACTTGCGCAAGTAGATTAGTAGTCGCTACACGTTGACGTTTATGATTATCAAAACGGCCAACCAACCATACTGGTTGACCTTCATGCTCGATACAGAGCACCTCATCGTTCAATAGTTGTACACCTGCATTTTGTAGCGCTTCGCTAATAGGCCGCTCATGGCCATATAAGTCATGATTGCCCAACGTTGCATAGACACCACGTGGCAGACTACTGCACAATTCTGATAAATTCCGCTCCATATGATAGTCATTAAACGCATCTGTATTATCATCCATGATATCTCCTGGCATCAGTAGCATATCTGCACCAGAACGAACCATAAGTTGATGCAATCTATCTATAGCTTTCACACCAAATAATCGTCCTATATGCAAGTCACTAGCGACTGCAATACGTAGTGGCTTTGCCAAAGGTTTATCTATCTTGATAGACAGTTTGCGCACGACAGGAGAATAGGCGCTATATAAGGAGTAGCTGAATAGTGCTAACAATAGGAATAGCGCTAGTACTCTTAGCCCTATAGCCATTTCATTAGGTTGGTACAACATACTATCTAATGAAGCAATTACTAGCAGATACCCTCCGTAGAGTAGACTCACTGCTAATGCCGTCAGTATCATAAAATGCATGACTAGCATCCAACCACTAACCCAGCGATAACTGTTAGCAAATACTCTTTTTATGCTCAATACTAGTAGACCATTAGTAATAATAAATATACTAGCCCATATCGTTGTCTGTAATGTGGACGTCATCCAAGGCTGGAGCCACCATTGTATGCTTAATACTGTACCCAAACTAAACAACTGTAATAGCAAAAAGATAGTGAAGAAAAACGCATAACGCATGGACTGCCCTCAGACACAAATACGGTTCAATAAGCGGTTATCGAAAAATGAGTATTAATGTTTCACATGAAACAATTGACATATACCTATTTCTGATCTTCTAATGCTTGCTGCAGTGTCGAATGTTTGAACGAATAACCTGCATCTAATAGCGCTTGTGGTAGCACCTTTTGCCCATCGATAAGTAATGTCGACATTTCCCCAAACATCAGTTTGAGCATAAACTCTGGTAAAGTAAAAAATGTAGGACGCTGTAACCAAGATCCAAGTGCTTTGGTAAAAGTATGGTTAGTCACAGGGTTTGGAGCGGTCAGATTATATACGACTGCAGTCGTATCATTTCCTGCACTATTTTCAGTTTCAAAGGTATTTTCACTAATAGACGTGTTGTCTTGGGTTAAACTATTGATGTGATTGATATCTGTTTTGCTTGCAGATTTCAGGTGCTGCTCGATAATAAAGATAACTGCACTGACCCAGTCCTCACGGCTAATCCAACTCATCATCTGTTGTCCATCACCCAACTGTCCGCCGACGCCAAATTTAAACGGCAGCAGTAATTTAGCCACCATACCACCCTCAGGGTGAATCACCACACCTGTTCTGACAATAGCCACAGGCACATCATAGTCAGTCGCTTTGAGTGCCAAGCGCTCCCATTCATCACATAATGTATGGGCAAAATCCGTCTTATAGTCGCTGTTTTCAGTCAGTGGCTTGTCGCCCTGTGTACCATACCAACCGATTGCTGAACCGCTCACTAGCAAATTAGGTTTTGTGCTAGCACGTGCGATAAAATCCAATATCGACTGAGTAGGCTTGATACGGCTCGCCATCAACTCTTCTTTTCGCTCATCGCTCCAACGAGAGTCAGCAATCCCAGCACCTGCTAAATTCAGTATGATATCAAAGCTCATATCAGACGTCGCAAGCTCGTCATAAGTCATCATATTGATATCATCGGGATGTGCTTGGCTTGCATCACGAGTTAACCAAGTAATCGTCACGTTTTTATTTTGCGCGCGATACCGTGCCGTTAGTTCTCGACTGAATGCACTTCCCAAAAACCCTGAACCGCCACTAATTAAAATATTCATACCCTACTCCCTATATACATCAAATATAGCCGCTATGACTTATTGTTGAATTGCTCATCGTTCAACAAAGACTAGCCTGTTGTAACCATCGTCTACTTTTTTGTGGTTTTTATCAAAACGACTTTTACATACTTTTGGTAAAGGTGTGTGGAGAGAAATAGTCAAATTAGAAAATATTTGATTTATGAATGCTCAAATGAATAAGGCGCAGCAATACCTATCACTTTGTATGACAAGTAATCGTATTTGAGAAGTTTAAGAAATTTTATAGCGAAAGCTATCGAACGACGAAACCTGTCGTTGCATCACGAATCTGGCTAGGTAAGGTATAACCCAACGTATCACCTTGCAAGTAACCAATTTCATCTTCGAAATAAGCATAGGCGGCTTTAAAGGTGCTAGCAGGTGTTTGACCTGATGGGTTGCAGCTTGTAGAAACTAACAGACCAAACGGGTTCTGTTCACTAACTACCTGCTGGCAAAGCTGACGGATTATAGGATGCGAGATAACTCGAACAGCGATAGTCTGATGCTGACCCGTAATCCAAGTGGGTATAGTGTCAGCAAGCTGCTGAGGAATTGGTAATAACCAAGTATGTGCTTGGTCATTTCGCAGCTCACCTTCACTATCATCTGTCTGCCAACTATCAATAACCTGCTGGCGCTGAGTATCGTCTAAAGATGCGAGCAAAGACGCCAAGCGAGATACACTATCAGTAACGACTATCATGCCTTTAGCTTGTGGACGTTTTTTGATATCCAATATACGTTGAACAGCCACTTGATCATAAGGGTCACAGCCGATACCCCAAACGCTTTCTGTGGGATACGCGAGAAGCTGTCCGTCTTTAAGCCATTTAGCAGCTTGGATAGTAGAATCAGTTATAAGAGGTGTAGGTTGGCTCATGACTTAAACGGTTCATAGAAGTAAATTCTAATAATACCACAAGAAAGATATTATCTAGGAGAGTCTATAACTAAGACTATCTATGCCACTGTCTAATAAGGAATGTTTTCAGTCTTTTAAACGCGTAAATATCGTCCGCCCTGTTCGCTGATGAGACCCATTAGCTCAAGCTCCATCAGCTGACCAATCAACTGCGGTGGTGCAAGCTTGGTTACACTAACAAGCGCATCTAAATCCTGCCCATGCCAATCAAGCTGCTCATAGATTATAGCTAAATGCTCAGGTACAACGACTGTGCTACGAGCAGGCTTTATCTCAGAGGATGGTTGCTGGTCAGTGGGCTGGATTAAGTTAGCTTTTACTTTTGTCTCAAGCGCATCAGAAGTTTGAGTAATGTTCGAGTAATTATTGGAGTTGGTCGCGTTCGCTGCTCTATAAGCGCCTTGATTATAGTCAAGCTGACCATAGACGTCTTCTAGTACTTGCTGAGGATGATAAACTAAAGTCGCGCCTTCACGTATCAAATGATGGCAACCCTCTGCATTACTATTATCAATATGACTGGGAATGGCAAAGACCTGCTTACCTTGCTCAGACGTTAGACGTGCAGTGATAAGCGAGCCACTTTTGATCGTCGCTTCCGTCACAATGGTTGCGAGACTCAGCCCAGCTACCAGACGATTGCGACGCGGAAACGTATGTTTATGCGGCTGAGTATGCGGTAGTAACTCACTGATGATGCAGCCACCTTGCTCGATAACTTTAGTAAACAACTGATCCCTATGATTAGGATAGTTTACATCGATTCCCGTACCCATTACCCCAACTGTCCGTCCCTGATAGTCAGAGTCTGTCTGTGCTAGTGCACCTAAATGCGCACGTTTATCCACACCCATAGCTAGACCGCTAGTGATGATGTAACCTGCTTGCGCTAAGTACTGCGCCATATCGAAAGTAATTTTTTGCGCATGTGCAGTGGGTTTTCGACTACCTACTATAGCGATTTGTGCCTGATGTAGGCGCGCGCTATTGCCACGATAAAATAATAAGGGTGGTGGATCGTATATTTGTGAGAGTTGGGCAGGATAGTCGGAATCATCAGCAAATAACAAACCATAGCGTCCCTCTATCAATGCTTGGTGAATTTTCTCGATATTAGCGAGTGTTTGCTCTGGCTGTTCATGACGTTTTAGATGGGTATGATGAATGCCTAGCTGCTTCCATGCTTCTACTTTAGCTTGCCAAGCAAGCTGCGGATAACCAAAAGAGGTAATGAGTTTGTGATAAGCAGATAACGACGCATTCACCTCGTACCACAGCGCTAAAATAGCACGCTGATCGTCGGATAAAGAAGAGGTGACTGTCGTCATTGTCATCTGTCTCGTATAGGCAAGCTTAGGTTAGTATGTCGTTTAATATATTGCTTAATGAAGCCTTATCGCTATTTATAAATAAGGAGGTGGCAATAACTGATCACCAATATTAAGTGGTAACTCAGAGTCTAGTACATAAGCATAGCTGATGTGATCAAAGGTATTGAAAACCATCACCATACCGCTAGGCTCGTTTGGTAGGCGTACAGGCGTGTCGTTGTCCTTAGTATCACGTACCAAAGGTCCTTTTTGATAAACCGTCAGCACATCACCTGGCTTAGCGCCCTGCAAACTACCTAAATTGATAGCGACCACACTGCCCTTCGCAGCCGAGCTGATAGAATCCATCACACGTACAATCATACCACCACGACTGACACTCGCAGGCGTTGGATAAAAGATAGGGGGAATAGCATTGTCTAACTCTACAAATACGCGATCTCCTTCACGCACTTCTTTGCCATAGCTATCGATAAGCTGCAAACTAGTCACACCATTACTCTCTGTAGACGTAACAAGACCCGTCGCTACTTGTGTAACTTCTAAGCCAATCATTTCTTGGGTCTTAGGGTCCACGTATAGCTCACCCTCACGGTAAACTCCGTAACGCTGACCCACGATAAGTGGGACACCTTTAGCATAGACCTTATCACCACTAGCGGTAATCAAATTACGATTTTTAGACGCTAGAATATAGGGAGTGGTATTGAAGTCTTGAGGATCAACGATAAGCGTTTTATCAAGCCAATGCTGAACCGCTGACCACGGAATCGGAGGAACGCTATTAGCGGTTGAGGTAATCGTGAGCGTACTTGTACTTACATTCCCACTAAGCTGTTTTTCAATGCCAGCACAGCCTTCACCTGTATCAACGCCTATCAGTGTTTTACCTTGAATCACACATAAGATAAGAATGTCATCAGGATAGATAAGGTTTGGATTTTTAATTTGCTTATTGGTTGCCCAGATTTCTGTCCAGCGCCACGGGCTATCTAGATAGCGACCTGAGATATCCCATAAGGTATCGCCTTTTTTGACAGTATAACGATTAGGTGCATCAGCTTTGATAGCAGGTGGAGGATTGTTTGCTTGAGCTGTGCTCATCAACATGGCGCTACTAAACGTCGTAATCAGCAGTGCTTTTGCTATTTTTTTTAAGCTCATCTTCATCGTTATATCCACAATATGTACCACTATATTTGCTATGAAAAGTCGTATTTAATTTATCACTGTAGAGATTTTTTAACTCAGCAAAGAATCAATTTTATCAGTAACTTATCAACAAATTTCTCATAGTAACTATAGGGTAACTGTTTAGCATAATTGGCTAGAATAATTCCTAAAAAAGCGCCTAGCACAATGATGACTTGCTGGCGCTATTTTTTAATATTACAATTATATCTACCATAACACAATCATAAACACTTTATTACAATAGTGTAACTTTTACGTGGACACTTTTTTATCGATGATAGGCCTAAAAGCCTTAACTACCTAAGCAGGATTCGGTGTGACATGCTGACGAATTTGCTCAGCGACTAGCTCGGCCTCGTTACCTAATACAACCACATGCTGTGGTAAGTCTTCCAAACCTTTGGTATGCGCTGGACGCTCAATATCTATTTGGCCTACCGACTCCACGATAGTGTCAGCAAATTTAACTGGTAATGCTGTCTCTGCACAAACTATGATTTCACCATCTAGCTGTAAATCTTTGGCGACTTTAATTCCGTCTGCAGTATGTGGATCAACCAATTCACCGTACTGCTCGTAAAGCGCCTTAATAGTCTGTAGGCGGTCGTTATGAGTAGATTTTCCTGCAGCAAATCCATAACGGTTATTGACCGTCTCCATCAAGTTAGACAAATCAAATCCTCGACCTGATTTTACGCCGTCAAATAACTCATGAACACGCGCACTGTCTTTATCCAATAATAGATACACAAAACGCTCAAAATTAGAGGCTTTTGAAATATCCATTGAAGGACTTGACGTTACATAGGTTTTTTCAGTCGGACGCGGTTGGTATGCGCCTTGGTTAAAAAAGTCATTCAATACATCGTTTTCATTTGTTGCGACAATCAAACGGTCAATTGGTAGCCCCATTTCACGAGCGATATGACCAGCACAAATATTACCGAAATTGCCCGATGGTACACTAAAGCTGACTTTTTCATCGTTGTTTGAAGTCACAGCGAAGTAGGCTTTAAAATAGTAAACAACCTGAGCTAGGATACGGCCCCAGTTGATTGAGTTTACCGTACCTAGATTATAAGCTGCCTTAAACTCAGCATCTTGCTGTAGCGCTTTGACAATATCTTGGCAGTCATCAAACATACCATCAATAGCAATGTTATGAATATTATAATCGGTCAAGCTATACATCTGCGCACGTTGGAATTCACTCATTTTGCCATGAGGCGACAGCATAAAGACTTCGATGTTTTCTTTGCCACGTAGTGCGTACTCTGCTGCACTACCTGTGTCACCACTAGTCGCACCAATAATGGTGATACGCGCATCTTTTTTCTTAAGCACATATTCAAAAGCATTACCTAAGAACTGCATAGCTACATCTTTAAAGGCTAATGTTGGACCATTTGATAGCCCTAGAATATATAAACTGTCCTCAAGTTTGCGGACAGGAACAATCTCTTCACTACCAAATACCTCAGCGGTATAAGTACGTTCAATAATATCTTGCAAATCAGCCGTAGGAATATCAGTGGCAAAATGCTGCATAATCGCCATAGCAAGCTGCGGATAGCTTAGCGTACGCCACTCATTAAGGGTTGCACTATCGATGTTTGGGTACTGCTCAGGCAGCATCAGACCGCCATCTGGGGCAAGACCCATCAAAAGCACATCACTAAAATCCATCGGCGCTGTCTGACCACGAGTACTGATATATTTCATTAGCTTGTCCTGTCTACAATAATGTTATTCAATAGTTAAAAACGGTTTATTCAGCTGTTTTTTGTAGCAACGCATAATAAAAACCATCGCCACTTGCGCTATCAATCGGTAAGCACTGTCGACCAATTGCTTGTTCGATACCCCAGTTGCAATCCTCTGTAAACTCAATCACTACCGCATCATTATGATGAGTGATGAAGTCCTGCATTTGCTCGACGTTCTCTTGCTTTAAGATAGAGCATGTCACATACAGCAGGTAGCCACCAGCTTTGAGTTGTGGCCATAAATTATGCAAAATGTCTGCTTGCAATAGTGCCGTTTGCTCGACATCCTCTTCAGTACGCAGGATACTGATATCAGGATGACGACGAATCACGCCGGTCGCGGTACAAGGAGAGTCCAATAATATCGCATCAAATACTGGCTCATTAGTAGCCGCTTTTTTATTTTTTCCATGTTGCCATCTGGTTGCATCGGCACAAACGATGTTAAGTGCGACACCTTTCTCTGCTTGCTGCAAATCATGCTGACTTAAATTTAAACGCTGTAAGTTCTCACGAATACGCTCGATACGTGGTGCTTCATTATCAATAGCTGTTACTTTGAGATTGGTAGCCACAGATAATGTTTCAACGTTATCTTGTTTCACGTGAAACAATGACGATTGATCGTTAGCACTTATGATCTCTAACCAATGAGCAAGCTTGCCACCAGGTGCCGCACAAGCATCTAAAATATGTATTCCTTTTTCAGTACTATCGCTATCAGTACCATCAATGTCGGCAACTTCAGAACTGTTTATATCAGCATTGTTGTTTTCAGCACTAAGCTTAGCCATCAATGCTTTATTGATAATCGGTGCTGCTAGCTGGGCATGCATGTCTTGGACGCTAGCAGTTCCTTGGGCAAATTCAGGTAACGCATTAACGGCTGTGCTTTGATGTAGTCTAAGACCTTTGGTTGATAGCGTTGGAGCCGTAGCAGACTCTGACGCGTCCAATAATTTGAAACCACTCGTGAGTTCAACGATGTCAGCATCAACTTCTGCACCATACAGTGCATGATGATAATCTTCTACCGACGTAACCGACGAGTTTACTCGTAAAAACATCGGTGCTGGTTGGCGTAAGCCTTGTGTTAGCTCATCATACTGCTCGCTCCAGTCTTGCTTAAGCTGATAAGCAAGCCAATTCGGTAGGCTATGCTTTTTATCGCACTTCTTACGAAACTTACTTGGGTTCTTAGCAACTTTGCGCAAAATAGCATTGACTAGACCAGTAGAATGAGCAAATCCAATCTCTTTTGCTGCTTCAACAGTTTCATGAATCGCAGCATGGTCAGCCACTTCTAAATACAGCAATTGCACTAAACCTACTTGAATAGTGGTACGAACTTCCACTTCATCAATCGGGTTATCTGCTAGCGTATCGAGCAAACGTGCCAGCGCATGCCATTGACGCAATGTCGTGAGCAGTAAGGCATGGGCAAAACCTTTGTCGCCATCGTGTAGACTATTTAGTAATGGATCAAGGACGCTTGAGAGCGACTGGCCGTTTTGAATAGCCAATAAGGTACGAATCACACGCACGCGTACGCTGCCATTCATAATAAGGTTGCTTGATGGTTTGAGCTTATTGTTTCTAGGCGCAGTACTGTTTTGTCTCATTAAATTTTATTTCCTTGACGTATGATCGATATCGTCTTGTGCAAGTAGGTTAAATATAAGTAAAAGTTATTTTGATTCTGTCGTAAATTGATCGCCGTCATTTAATTGGTTGCCGTGACAAACTTGTTCAGCAGTCATTGGCTTACCACCCGCAAACTGTAAGCGAGTAATGGCTAACGTAGTGGCTGCTGATTCAGCTTCGCTCTCTTTACCACAAGCGACTAGAATCGCTTTGCGACCGACACTGATAACCGTTCCAGCAGCCTCATTGGTTGGCTGCGACGTATTGACAGGCATGCTAGCCAATATTTTGACCCGTTGTCCCTCGAGGAAAGTATACGCACCTGGCCATGGCGTCAGCCCTCGGATTTGGCGCTCGATAGCAGCGGCAGACTGCGACCAGACAATCTCACCTTCGGTTTTGACCAGCTTTTCAGCATAGTTAGCCTGACTCTCATCTTGAACCACAGCTTGCGCTTGATAATGTGGCAAATCTTGTAATACAGTGCTAATGGCATTCGCACCAAGCTCAGCCATTTTATCGTGGAGACTGGCAGCAGTATCATCAGCCTCAATACGAGCGCTGGTTTTGTAAATCATATTGCCAGTATCTAAGCCCTTATCCATCTGCATAATGGTAATGCCTGTTTCATCATCGCCAGCCAACAGCGCGCGGTGTATTGGCGCCGCACCGCGCCATCGTGGCAATAATGAAGCATGAATGTTTAAGCAACCATGAGTAGGCGTATTTAACACACCAATAGGCAAAATCAATCCGTAAGCGGCGACAATCATCACATCTGGCTGATAGCTGCGTAGCGTTTGCCGTGCAGCTAAGCCCTCTGCGCTAGATTTCTTGAAGGTAGCTGGTTGCTCTACAACGATATCATGCGCTAATGCGACTTCTTTTACCGCAGAAGCTGACAGTTTTTGACCACGACCTGCTTTACGATCAGGCTGCGTATAAACAGCGACTATCTCTATATTGAGTGCTTCCTGCTGATCGATCAATGCTGATAGACTGATAGCTGCAAATTCAGGTGTCCCTGCAAATACTACCCTCAATCGATAAGTAGTTGGGGTATCATGGTCAGTGAACGAATTGGATGTATCAAAGGTGGGAGTAGTCATAGTCATACATTATATAAGGTTTATTTGTTCATTATAGGTGAGTTTACGGCGCAGTGCCATGATTGTAATGGCTTCACTTCATGATAACCGATGACATGGTTTATCCTTATAATATAAAGAATATTAAATGTTCTATTTATATCTTTTACAAAACAATTTGATGTTAACAACCACTCTCTATAAACAGAGAGCTGTTATTCTGCTATAAATAGAAGTAAGCATTTATACCTTTAGGCAATCTAGCTATCGTATAATCCACTTTCTGTATGTAGAAACCTCATTTTAGTTTCACTATATTTTTTCGTGTCGAGATAGGGCAACGCTTTCATGCAACAGTATCAGTCCTTACAGCGCTTATTGATTTTTTATACCTTATCTCTAATGGTTATGTTACTGCTGTACTATGTCACACTGTTTGATGGGTTGCAGAAACATAGCGAGCAACACAGCATAGATACTTTTCATTCTTTACAGCACAATATCGTTGAGCATGCAGCGCCTGTAGATAATGAAATAAAAGAGATCTTAGAACAGCCTACTTTTGATCGTATCAGTTACCAACTGATTTTAATGATGCCTTCTGGACAGACCTATATTCACCATAACACTCTTCCCAATGAGTCTGCTTTTTCTACCGTTACTTTTCCTACTATTGGCACATCAACTTCTAACAGCAATGATCATAGCTCTTACACAGTCAACAGCAATGAATTAACAGGAACGATTAACCTAAACAGCGGACATCAAATTTACATCATATTGCGCCACGAACCTTTTGATGTCGATTGGGTATCCTACCGTTATTGGCTCCCTTTGATGGTAGCTATCGTACTTTTCTTCATAGCATTACTTTATATGCTTGATCGTCGAACCAACTGGGAGCAATTACTGGTTTATACCGATAATTTGAGCAATCGCGCCAAAGAGTCCTATACGCCACCGCCTTTCTTACAGAAAAAATCTACTACCGAGTTCATGCTTTTAGGTCATGCACTAAGTCGCGCCAGCTACCAAATGCATAATGATTATCGGCATATCAAAACGTTGACTCATCGTTTAGAACGTTTGGTTGATCAAGCACCCCTACCGATGTTGATGAGCATACGTCATGATCAAATCAGTTTCTACAATCAACGCTTTGAACAGGTATTCATCCCTTCTACTCAGAGGGAACAGAGCTATCAGTTGACTGATTTCGTTGAAGGGAAAGATGAGGCGACTCAAATACTCTTACAAAACATCTCGAGTTTACGCGTTACTCGTACACTCATAGTTTATGGCTTGGAAAACAAACAAGCCTACCAACTACACGTTACCCCATGGTTTGGTGAACACGGACAAGCTCACGGCTTTACAGTACTTCTTAGTAATATTGATGAATTTACCAATCAAATTGAACAATTACAGCTGCACAACCAACAACTGCAATTACAAATTAATGAATCAAACGAAGCCCGAGCATTTATAGGTCGTAAGTTAAGGCTACCACTAGAGAAGATAATTGATTCGTTAGAGCCCATCGACCCTTCAACATTGACGGATCAAGGCAAAAAAACTCTAAATACATTGATTGCAACCAGTCAAAAGATGCTAGCGACACTCAATGACACGTTAGCGACAGAAGAAGTTGAAGTCAGAAAAACACATCTAAGTATTGAAACGGTTGATATTTATAAGGTAAGCAAAAAGGTTAGTAATTTAGTCACAAAAGAAATAAGACAACAAGGGTTAGAATTGATCTACTTCTTTGCGCCAGACTGTCCTCGTTATATCGAAACTGATTACATTCGACTGCACCATATCCTATTAAACCTGTTGAAAAACGCCATTAGCTTTACAACGTCAGGCTATGTCGCGCTCACTGTGGATCGTGTATCTGAAGATAAAGTAACGCGAGTAAGCAATCAGTATTTGACTCCTGACAATGACCCTACAATACCTGCGCAGACACCTTATTGGATTCAGTTTAGCGTAAAAGACACTGGATCAACTATTACTCCTGAGAGACAAAATCAATTAGTCACCATTTTGAATCAAAATAGTGACCAAACCAATCATAACTTAGTGGAAGACAGTAATATTGGCTTGAATGATGCCAATAGCTTCGCTAAGTTACTTGGCGGTTTTATCGAACTAAACACTACGGTGGATAAAGAGACGATATTTAACCTTTACCTTCCTTATCCTCATTCCACTTATCAGTCGGTATATCATCGTTGTTCGCAGCTACCCCATATTCATCTGATCGCTATCATTAATCAGCCTTTAGTTGCTAAACATTTACAACGTTTGTGCGAGTACTTAACGATATCCGTGACCACCTACAGCATTTTAGATAGAGCCACTGTACAGCAGCTAAAGAAAAAATTAAAACAAGATGAGCAAACCGTCATTCCTGTCTTGTTATTAGATTATGAATACAGCCAATCCATCACCTCATCAGCTCATGCGAGCAACAAGTATAGTGAGCAACAGGAAGTGTTAAACGACCTAATCGCTACGCCTTCATTACCAAAGATATTACTTAGCATGAAACCTGAGAGGCATATCCCCTCTACTTTACTGGGTCAATATGATGGCTTTCTCACCAAACCCCTAGATGCAAGTTTATTACTTTCTGAACTGCTACGCTTGTCCTTGTCTACAAGGAGAAAACTAAACATACTGGTCAAACATCAATATGACAGCAGCCCATCTTTTGTGGAAAAAGATATATCTGAAAAAGAAGCTTTGCCTCCACTGATTTTGGTCGCAGAAGACAGTCCTACTAACCAAAAAATAGCCTGCAAAATGTTAAGTAAACTCGGTTATCGTAGTATTGTTGCAGAAGACGGACAGCAAGCACTTGAAAAACTCAAAAGTCAGCGTGAAGAGATTTCTTTGATTTTGATGGACTGCCGAATGCCTGTTATGGATGGCTTACAAGCCACACAAGTGATTCGTTCACAAGGTGATAAAATACCCATTGTGGCGCTAACTGCGAATAATACAGAAGAAGATCGCGAGGCTTGTATGCAAGTAGGTATGGACGAGTTCTTATCCAAACCCATTAGTAAGAAAGACTTAGAATCTGTTTTGCAGAGTTTTATACAATAAACTTTAAAAACAAATAAAAACACCCTTTCGATATCGCTCAGTTTAAGCAATATCGAAAGGGCGAAACGCTTGATACGAATATGACATCTTTGCAAGCTTAGTGGTTATTTCATAAACCCATTATCGGCCAAAAATGCTTCTGTGATTTGGCTTTGCGGGTTTGAGGCATTCATACCACCAGATTGAGATTTATTTAGTAGACGCTCTAGATAACGGGCAACGATATCTACTTCAATATTTACTTTGTTGCCTACCAACCAATGCTTAGCGATATTTGTCACTTGAGCAGTATGCGGAATGATATTTAGAGAAACAATATTGTCACGCACTAAATTGGTCGTCAGACTAATACCATCTACTGTGATAGAACCTTTGGTCGCTGTATAGTGCGCCAGCTCCTGCGGTATCTCAATCTCAATATAGATAGAACGAGCATCTTGTTGTAATTTACTAACGACCCCTACTCCATCTACATGACCAGCGACAATATGACCACCAAAACGAGTCGTCGGTAGCATGGCCTTTTCTAGATTGACCGTATGTCCTGCTTTTAACCCTTCTAATGCTGTTCTAGCAATAGTTTCACGTGAGACATCAACAGAATAGTAGTTACTCCCGAACTCCACCACAGTTAAACAAATACCATTTGATGCAATAGAATCGCCTAGCTTCACGTCACTGAAATCTAAGTCATCAGACTCTACCGTCAAACGTATGTCACCGCCTGTCGCCTGCATCGATTTAACTTTTCCAACGCTTTCTATAATTCCAGTAAACATATTATCCTCATCTTATTACAGTATTGCCGTTATAGGCGATATGTTTTAGTTTATCAAATCAGCTATCAATTCTTTATCACAATTTGTTCAAATAGCTGACAGTGAAACATCGTTAGACTTGACCTTTAATAGGATAGATTGTGGATAAGTAGGGATAAATCAATAGAGATATAACTGAAAGCATCTATAAATACATAGTTATCCACAACAAATGTAAATTTCTCATAGTACGTACTCATCTAGAAAACAAAAGCTAAGTTTTTGATTTAAAATAATATTTATAAATGTATTTGAGAAATATACATCTTTCTTGTTTCATGTGAAACAAAGTTATACACAGTTTCATGTGAAACACTTAAATCAATTATTTTTTTATCCATATTCTAAGCTTATTCTTATAATTTGTGGACAACCTACTTATACGAAGAATATTTACAGAGGTAATAGGGTTAATTTAAGATCTGGGCCAAGCTGCTGATGACTTTCTATATCAAACCGTAACTGCTGAGCTAGGAACATAGGATTGAAATCAACCATTGGACGAGCTTCATCACCCAGTAAACAAGGTGCTTGATATACGATTAACTCATCTACCAACTGTTGACTCAAAAAACTACCTGCAACGCTAGCACCTGCCTCCACCAACACATCATAGCACTGGTGCTCACTGACTAACTTTGCTAACAACGCTGGTAAATCGTCTTCATACCAATAGATAGTATCTGGATGCTGACACAGCTGATAATCAGACTGTAGGCTATGCTTTAAACGCTGGCGCCTATCAAGTATGACTATCTTAGGGTTAGGTATTTTTTCAGGTGGTACGTCCAATTGTCTTGAGCGCACATTGAGCTGTGGGTTATCAGTTATTACGGTTTCGCTACCTGTGATAATCGCACCACTTTGTGCTCGTAGTTTTTGTACATCTTCGCGGGCAGCTGTCGAGGTAATCCACTTTGATTCACCAGATGCCATCGCTGTACGGCCGTCTAGACTGGTCGCTATTTTCAATCGTACATAGGGCATCTGAGTGCGCATAGCTTTTAGAAAACCACGGTTTAGTGCTTCTGCCTGCCCTGTCAAGACACCGACTGTTACCTCAATGCCAGCTTGCTCTAATAGTTTCACACCGCGACCTGCGACCTGTGGATTTGGATCTAGACCTGCAATCACAACGCGCTTTATCTTAGCAGCAACCAGCGCCAATGCACATGGCGGTGTACGTCCCGTATGACTACATGGCTCTAATGTAACGTAAGCAGTTGCCCTTGCTGCCTGTGTACCAGCCTCTTTAAGCGCAAACACTTCTGCATGTGGTTCGCCAGCTTTCGGGTGAAACCCTTGACCAACAATCCGCTCTGCCTGAACCATAACGCAGCCCACTGCAGGATTCGGTCTAGTAGTATACAAACCGCGCTTCGCTTGTTCGATAGCAAGCATCATAAAGTAGCGGTCTTGTGCATCTTGAGCATGGCTTTGAATAGACATAAGGCTAGGCTTAATAAATGATTGATAGTTCTATATAAGAAAATAAGTTTCGAAAGCTGATTAACCGTTACAATTTACTTATTAGGTTGGTTTGCTTACTTTTCATTTGGACGAATATTGGCAATTTCCTGATGAAATGCATCGATATCTTGAAAGTCGCGATACACGCTAGCGAAGCGTACATAGGCGACATCATCCAAAGTTTTGAGTTCACTCATGATAATTTCACCCAAGACTTTACTACTAATTTCTCGCTCACCCATCTGCCTAACACGCTTTTCAATACGACTAATCATCGCCTCTTGCTCATCGATAGTGATAGGACGCTTTTGTAAAGGTAGCAAAATAGAACGGCGCAGCTTTTCATTATCGTAAGGTTCAATCTTGTTGCTTGATTTGATAATCCTTGGCATGACAACTTCTACCATCTCAAAAGTCGTAAAACGTTCTTGGCAGCTGTTACACGAACGGCGTCGACGCACTTGTGCCCCTTCCGCAGCAAGACGTGAGTCAATAACCTTGGTCTCTGACGCATTACAGTACGGACAGTGCATAGCATTTCCTTATTTTACAATTGAGAATAAGAGCAGTGTTTTCAAGATAGCTAATTTATTAAATAATAAAGAACACCGTGTTTCAGTTATTTACCAATACAAAAGCTTCCGAATATTTTACCTAATAAGTCATCAGCACTGAACTCACCTGTGATTTCGCCCAAACTCTGCTGTGCTTGACGTAAACTATCAGCAACCAATTCACCCGCTTCAAATACGGTTAATTGCTCATGGGCTTCTGCCAAGAAATTAGCTGTTCGTCTAAGCGCGTCGAGATGTCTGGTACGAGCAATTAAGCTATTCTCTGGTGGATGAAAGCCTACTTTCTCACATAGAGCTTCAACTAAATCATCAATACCAATACCTGTTTCACATGAAACATTAACTTGCTGATAACCTCTATTCTTGATTTCAGCTTGAGTCTTAGCAGCACTTTCTTCTCTATTATTATCGCTCAACAAATCGCTCTTATTAGCAATGATAAGTAAGCGTTTAGCTTCTGGCAGTTCACCAAACAACTGTTCAGCAAGCTGCAAAGGTGTGCTTTCTTCTTCAACATCACGAGTCACATCATAGACCATCAGTAGCATATCAGCCTGCGTGATGACTGTACGGGCACGTTCGATTCCGATACGTTCCACAGTGTCTTCTGTCTCACGTAGGCCTGCTGTGTCAGTCAGATGTAGCGTCAAACCATTGAGCACGACTGTCTCTTGCAGCGTATCACGTGTAGTACCGGCGACATCAGTCACGATAGCACGCTCTTGCCCTGCAAGGCGGTTGAGCAAGCTAGATTTACCTGCGTTTGGCCTACCTGCTAGCACGACATGGATACCGTCGCGCAAAAGCTGACCTTGCTTTGCCGTTGCTAAGACTTGTTGTATCTTATCTTGCGTCTGCTCAAGTTTACTTTGTATGACTCCATCAGACAAAAAGTCCACGTCTTCTTCGTCGGGGAAATCAATCGCAGCTTCAACGTGTAAGCGAAGGTGAATGAGTTGTTCTAATAACTGGTTAATCTTCTGTGAAAACTCACCGCTTAATGAACGAATGGCACTACTGGCCGCGGCAGCACTGGTCGCATCAATCGCATCGGCAATTGCTTCTGCCTGCACTAAATCCAATTTATCATTATCAAAGGCACGGTAAGAAAACTCTCCTGCACTTGCTTGCTTAGCACCCAACTCAAATACACGCGCGAGTAGTTGGTTTTGTAGAATAACTCCACCATGCCCTTGCAGCTCAATCACATCCTCACCTGTGAACGAATGCGGCCCCTTGAAAAATAAGACCAGCCCTTCATCGATAACAGTACCGTCAGCTTGATAAAAACGACAAAAACTAGCCATGCGTGGTGTAAAATCAGCCTTATCCGTTAAAGCGCATGCTATGTCATAAGCACGACTGCCTGACAGACGTATGACACCTACGCCTCCTCGTCCAAGCGGCGTTGCAATTGCAGCAATTGTGGCCAATCCAGATGTATTAGATTTTTCAGAAGAATCAGGTTTGGCTAATGCTATCTCTAAGGAATCCACAATTACTCTCAATGTTTAAAAGCTCCATTATAGACGTCTGGACTCATACTGACAAAGCAAACTTTGAAAGGAGATAGTATTAGACGCACTTTCGTTTTGATGTTGATAAGCTGTGGATAAAATCCATTACTTATCCACCACCTATAAAAAAACCACCGCTTGCGCGATGGTTTTTTTTATGTTTCTTACAAAGAGCTAGTTAATCAACGACTTTTACCGTACGGCGCTTTTGCTCTTCTTCAACTTTTCTATTAACGATATATTGTTGAGTCATACTAAACAAGTTATTCACGGTCCAATATAGAACCAAACCTGCTGGGAAGAACAGCATAAACGCTGTAAAGATAATAGGTAAGAACTTCATGACTTTTGCTTGCATTGGATCAGCTGGCTGAGGGTTCAGCTGCTGCTGTACAAACATTGAAGCACCCATTAGCAATGGTAATATAAACCATGGATCCATCGCTGAGAGATCTTGAATCCACAAAATCCATGGTGCATGACGAAGCTCAACACTCTCTACTAATACCCAATACAGCGCTAAGAAAATTGGCATCTGCATCAAGATAGGTAGACAACCCGCCATTGGATTAACCTTTTCTTCTTTGTATATTGCCATCATTTCTTGTGACATTTTCATGCGATCATCGCCATGCTCTTCTTTAAGCACTTTGAGTTTTGGTGCGATAGCACGCATTTTTGCCATAGAGTAGTAGCTCTTATTAGAGAACCACATTAAGGCAATTTTAACCAAGATAGTCAGGATAATAATCGACCAACCCCAGTTGCCCACTACTTTGTGGACACCATCCAAGATAGCGAACAAGACTTTAGATATAGGCCACAATAAACCGTAATCAACTGTCTGGTTGAGACCTACCGCTACATCTTTAAGCTCAGACTGTACTTTCGGGCCTGAATATAGCGTCGCATTCAAAGTAACTTGCTTGTTCGGTGCTACGTTTACTGGTTGGCTATTAAAGCCAATAAAGTAATCACTACCAGTTTCGCGGCTAAAGAATTTACCCGTGAAGTTTTGAGGCGTCCAGGCAGAGACAAAGTAATGCTGTACGATACCAACCCAGCCTTTATCGCTAGTCGTCGTCAACTCACCATCACTAAAGTCACCAAATTTCAACTTATTATAAGGATCATCTGGTGTACCCCAAGCGCCACCTAGATAGGTCGCCATGCTCAGCGCGCCTTTATCAGACATACCAGGATCTTTACTATCATCACGCTTTAGCTGTGCAAACATTTGACCTTGCCAAGCATTGGTAGACGCGTTTTGAATCTGATAGCTAATGTCGATTGGATATTTGTTTTCAGTGAAAGTGAACGTCTTCGTAATCGTCACGCCGTCTTTTTTGTAAGTAAGCGGTACTGACAACGTTTGCTGTCCATCTTCCATTACATAGTTGTTAGCAGTATGGTTATAAGTCGCTCTACCCTCTGCTGTATCAATACCGTTCTGACCAATAAGTCCAGATTGAGCCACATATACACGGTTACTGTTGTTTTCTAACAGTACGAAAGGCTTATCGCTATCGAGCGTTGCGTCATACTGCTTGAGCGCAGCATAAACAATATCACCACCTTCTGGATTGATTTTTATATCATAGCGATCGGTTGTTACCGTGATTAGACCAGCATTTTTCGCAGGAGTTGCTGTCACAGCACTGTTATCCACAGGTAATGTTTGTACCGGAATATCACCTGCGGCACCAGTAGTAGAAGGAATGTCAGCACCTACCGAACTCGTAGTTTCTGGCACCGCATCTACTGCTGGAGCATCGGCATAATCATCTCGCCATGCCAAAATCAGCAGATAAGCGGTAATTAGCATCGCAATGATGATCATCACCCGAAATATCTTTTGCATAAACCTTTCCTAGATTAAAAAATTAGGGAATGAAAAATTAGGGCATGTGTCATGACTGTGTCACGCAGTTGTTCTGTTACAAAACAACTGCATCAGTAGTCATTTACATAAAATGTGCATCATTTTACTAAAAATCTGTCTCAAATGATACCAAGAGTGTGGATAACTTGTGGGTAACTTAATAGGGTATCTATCTGGGTCTAGAGAAAGAGAGCTTATATTGATTTCAATAAATGATTAAGCTGTGAAACATAACTAGTATTGTCTTGATAGACACCCAATCCCTGAATATTAGTATCTGACACACTGATAGAAGATACGTATTGATAACTATAAGAAGCTAAAGGCAAGGGTACAAAATCCACACCGTGTCCACCCAGAGGGTGACAACTGCTAAGACGTTTTAGCAACAACCAACTACCTTTACGAACACCATGCCATGCCAAAGCTTGTTTGCCATAATTTGAGCATGTTGGATAATAGCGACAACGAGCAGGTATTATAGGACTGACTATTTTTTGGTAAAAGATTATTAAATAAAATAAAATATTAAAAAATATTATATTTATATTTTTTAATAAAAATTTCATTTTATTTATCTTCTATTTTTTTAAATATATTAATTATTTGAATTTTTAATTCTTTATTATTTATATCCCTAATAGGTTTTTTAACAATAAAAACAATATCTTTATTTTCCATTTTAAAAGCTTTTGTGCGAAACTCTTCACGCACATATCTTTTAATCAGATTTCGAGCCACAGCAGTAGGTACTTTACGCTTCGTAATAGCCATACCAACTCGCGGCTGCTCATGTTCATTGGCACGTACAAAAGCCATCAAGTGACTCTGATGAATCTTGCGTTCAGGTGCGTCAAAGACCTCACGAAAGGCTGCAGGAGTAAGCAGACGTTGTTGCTTAGTAAAACTAGCTGTAGGTGTATCTGAAAGAGTATTGGACATAGTACAACCTAGTAGGATAATGATAGAAGAAACAGTAACAAATTATAGAGACAAAAAAAGCGCCAATGTGGGCGCTTTTAATATATGGCTAAGTGTCAGTTGTGATGATTGACTATCGCAATCTATAAACAATAAGAACACAACAAGCACTATTAGCCATGCTTATCGCAATCTACTGATTATACAGTAAGGCGATGACGTCCTTTAGCGCGGCGACGAGCTAAGACCTGACGGCCTTTTTTAGTTGCCATACGAGCACGGAAACCGTGAGTACGTTTACGCTTGATCACGCTTGGTTGGAATGTACGTTTCATAACTCACCTATCAAAATAATGGACTAAATTCGTAATAACGGAGGATTATACCATTCAGTATGGTTTTGGTCAATGAACTAATTTCGTCTTTCTCTAAACATGAAAAAAATACTATTAGTTTAGTAGAAAAAATCTCTTAAAAATCTATGTTTAGTCAACCAAATTTTATAGTTATCTATTGTACAATTTTAAAAGTTATCCACAGTTATGCTCAAACTCTATAATAATAATTAATTAATATAAGTATAGTATTGTTATTATTGGGCTCAAGAATATCTGTGGTTAAGTCGGTTTTCTTCTTTTTTATCAATTTACTAGACTATGGGTAAGGTTGTGGATAACCTGTGGGTTGAATATGGATAACTAGCTTTCTAAAGTTATGCACAAAACTATCCACAGTATTATCCACAAAAAACAAGGTTTTATCCACAGGGTGTTTGTGTTAAATTAGCCGCTACTTAATATACGGCCTCGTATAGGTTATTAATTCAAGCTTTGCGGCCAGTTGTTGCACGTAGTATCAAGACTTAAGTAGCAATTTATATTGCTGTAACGTAACCATTATTTCAGATTATAAGGTTAGTATTTTTCATGATAGACACAGCAAATATTTGGGATAAATGTTTAAACGATTTGCGTTATAACGTCAAAGATAATGTGTTTACTATGTGGCTGAGACCTTTGTCAGCTCATCAAGAAGCACAAACTTTAATCATTCTTGCTCCCAATGATTATTTTGTGACGTATATCAAAAAAAATCATCTCCAAGATATTCAGCAATTAGTGACTAAGCACAGTCAAGGTAGTATTGAAGAGGTTGTTGTACGTGTTGATAATGCTGGGCGCAATGAAGAAGATAATGGTCAGTCAGGTTCTTTGTTTGTAGAAGATGAGGTCTCCCCTACCCCATCCGAACACAAGTTTGAATCTATTCATCATAACAACGCGAAAGCAGATATCGATGCGAACATGCGTCATAATGAGCTAGTGGAGTCTGCTGATACAAAATCACTAAGCTATTTGAATCCTGACTTCACCTTTGAAACCTTCGTTACAGGCAAGTCCAATAACTTGGCTTACAAGGCCTGTTATGAGCTTGGTAAGCGCCAATCGAAAAATCGTCACAATCCTTTATTCATATATGGTCCTTCTGGATTGGGAAAAACGCATTTAATGCATTCTGTAGCTCATCGCTATTTAAAAAATAATCAAAGTTTTTATTATTTCACTTCTGAAAAATTTATAAATCAATTAGTTTATTCATTAAGAAATAATAAAATAGAAGATTTTAAAAAGAAAATAAAGAAAGTGGATTTACTAATTGTAGATGATATTCACGTATTAGCAGGCAAGACTAAAAGTAGTAATGAGTTTTTAACATTATTTGCAGATTTTACTAGTGGTGATAAACAGTTAATTTTAGCCTCTGATCGACATCCCTCCCAAATGACAGAATTTGATGAACGATTTAGATCACGGTTTTCTTGGGGGTTAACAGTCGCTGTTGATCCTCCTGAGATTGATACTCGAGTACAGATTCTGCAGAAAAAAGCAGCTTCTTACGGTATGGTATTGCCAAAAGAGTGTGCTCTATTCATTGCACAAAATGTGGTATCTAACGTCAGACGTTTGGAAGGTGCTTTAAACCAAGTGTTTGCCAATGCTAACTTAACAGGGGCACAAATTACGCTTGAGATGGTGCAATATGCGCTAAAAGATATCGTTGCGATGCGTGTACAAGCTGTAAATATGGATAATATCCGTAAGATAGTTGCCGAATACTATGATGTCACGGTCAAAGATATTATGGGACGTAAACGTACGCGTAGCATTGCAAGACCACGTCAAATAGCGATGGCTTTATCACGTGAATTGACAGGCGATAGCTTTCCTGAAATTGGTCAATCATTTGGGGGGCGTGACCATACGACGGTGATGCATGCTTGTGATAAAGTAAACGAATTAAGAGCAGCGGACCCTACGTTTGATAAGGATTATAAGACCTTATCTCTGATGTTACAGGCAGGATAGAGTCGCCAGATATCATTGTGTTTTAGTAGAGATAGATGGTTTATAATACCGAAAATATAAGTGCACAGATGCTTTGTAGATTATCATCAGCAGACAAGGTATTATTGAGTCATTACGACAAATTTTTATAAAAGAATCATTCAAATAAGAGTAACTAAGCATGCAATTATCGATCAATCGAGAATCGTTACTAAAAGCTATCAACTTGATCGCCAAGGCCGCTGATAAACGCCACAATATGGTCATATTGGGTAATATCAAGCTACAGCTATCAGAATCTGAGCTTGTTTTGACAGCGTCAGATTTAGAGGTAGAGCTGACATCGACATTGAAATTGCCTGCTGGTGCTTGTGTTGAAGCAGGTACCACGACGCTTCCTGCAACTAAGCTAAAGGATATTTGCAAGTCGCTACCTGCACAGGCGCAAGTTGATCTAGCCACTCAGGCAAATGAGCGTTGCTTGTTAACTAGTGGTAAGAGCCGTTTTACATTAGGGACGTTACCAAGTGAAGACTATCCAAGCTTAGGTAATCCTGAAAATATTACACCTCTGACTATCAGTCGTAATCGTCTGACAGACTTAATTCATAAGACGCAGTTTGCGATGGCGATTCAAGATGTACGCTATTATCTAACCGGTATGCTATTTGATGTGTCACAGCAGCAACTGACAACGGTAGCGACTGATGGCCATAGGTTGGCATTGGCTCGTAGTGTTATCAATGTGAGTGCAGATCTCAATATGCAGGCTATCTTGCCACGTAAGGCAGTGATTGAGCTTGAGCGCTTGGCTTCCGAGCTTGGTAAGATGCTTGGAGATCAGGACAATGTAGTTACTCTGAGCTTTGGGCGTGAGTTTCTGCAGGTAAGCTTGCCGTTTGGTGATGTAGATAGTACAGGGCAGGTGAGCGATAACTTGATGGTGACTTTTACGGCGCGTTTGATTGATGGTAAGTTCCCTGATTATCGCCGTGTTATGCCAAGCAATACCGATAAACTGGCGTTATTCAACCAAGAAAAAATGACAGATGTGCTACGCCGCGTTGCGATTTTAAGTAATGAGAAATCTCGTGGTGTGGTCTTCAATTTTGCTAGTGATGGCATGGTAGAAGTGCGTGCTAACAATGCTGAGCAAGATGAAGCGGTTGAGATGATACAAGCTAAGTATCAAGGTGAGCCAATGGAACTGTCATTTAACGCTGCGTACCTGCAAGATGTATTAGGTGTCATCCAAGGTGACTTGCAAATGCATATGAGCCAATCTAATGCCTCTGTACTGGTCAATCAGCTAAATGATGAATTCCATCAATACGTCATTATGCCAATGCGTATATAGTGTTCTTTTTCTTTAAAAATAAATGGAATTGAATAGAAGTAATACGTTTCAAAGAGTTTTATTTCCAGTACTGAATATCAATTCTAATAAACTTTTGCCTGCTATATTAGCAGGCTTTAATGGGCGGCTATCGATACCATGATTGAACGTCTACAAATATCACACCTTAGAAATCTTACTCAACTTAGCTTACAGCCTGCTGCTTGCAATGTTATTGTCGGTGCTAACGGCAGTGGTAAGACCTCTTTGCTCGAAGCTATATTCTTGTTATCAAGAGGTAAGAGCTTTCGCCATCACCAACCTAAACGCTATATCCAGCATCATCAAAATAACGCGACTGTTCATGCTAAGCTCAATGATAGTCGTACTTTAGCTATTCAAAAGCAAGCAGATGCTACAACTGTCTTACGTCTCAATCAAACCACTGTTTACAACCAAAGCATTCTGACAGAACAGCTACCTACGTTGCTGATAGATCCATCAACAATGGATATGTTGGAGCAGGGAAGTGCGAGCCGTCGACAGCTGCTAGATTGGTTAGTGTTTCACATGAAACAAGGGTTTCATCCGCAATGGGTGGCTTACCAGCGTCTATTGAAACAGCGCAATAGTTTACTAAAAAAGACGAGACAATTAACTCAAGTACAGCTCTCTGAACTAAAATCATGGGATAAAGGCTTGAGTAATCATGCGGCGTTGATTCACCATTATCGTGAGCGGATATTTACCGAATGGCAGCCTTACTTTTCAGAGAGTGTTTCACAACTACTGCCGTCCTATGCGCAGCAGTTAAGCTTAAGCTATAACGCAGGTTATGATACTAGCGTGGCACTTGATATACAGCTGAGCGAGCGTTTAGAGCAGGATTTGCAGTTGGGCTACACCCGCATTGGTAATCATCGCGCTGACATTCATGTGCATTGGCGCTCTAATGAGGTAGCAGAGCGCAATAAAGAATCTTCAAACGTGATAATAGAGGCTGATATAAACGGAAAACTGCCTGTTTTAAAAGAACAGGCTGCGAACGTATTATCTCGCGGTGAAAAAAAGCTACTCATCACAGCCCTGCGTCTATCACAACTGCCATTGCTTCTTAATGCGATAGAGGATAGTGATTTGTCTGTTTCGGCATCGCAACCGCGTATTACGCCAGTGGTATTACTGGATGATATTACGGCAGAGCTTGATGTTAGAGCGATAAATATTCTATTAACGACATTGTCTCAACTGCCATGTCAGGTGTTTATGACCAGTTTGACTGATGAAATCGCACCACTGGTTCAACAGTTGTGGCCGAAACCTAATATGTTTCATGTGAAACAAGGTCAAATCACACTTGCCTAAAAAGGCTTTTCTGATGCCTTTGTTTTTTTACTTTACTCAAAACGGTTTAATAGCCATAAAACTGCCAGTAAACAGTGACTTAGAAGCAAAAAAATGCTAAAATTAAGCTTTATTTTTATCCTGTTTTCAGCAAGTTGTTTGATGATATTGAATGGATTTTCTTTACTGTCTGTTTCTTTGTAAGATGTTGATAATGTTGTATTTAATTCATAGCTCTGGTTTTAATAATGTTTAAAAAAAAGAAACGAGTGTTAGCGTGATTTAAATACCGACTTTGTGTTTTTTTGAGTTACTGTCATATCTTGTAAGGTTTTGGCTAATCGTACTTTAGCCAAACATATGTATCAAAATTTTCGACGATAAAAGTTAAGTCAAAAATAACGTTATGAGGCACCATCGTAGTGATGGGTCCGTGACAAACGGCTGATTATGGCTAGATTAAGGAATGTACATGAGTGATTCATTACCGACCGACCATGAGCAATTGACGGCTGACAACGTTGCCGAAACGGAAGTATCTGCTGTGGTTTCTGACGCGTTACCTTCTGATTATAGCTCTAAAGATATCCGTGTTTTACGCGGGTTAGAGGCAGTACGCGTACGTCCAGGTATGTACATTGGCGATACCGATGATGGTACGGGCTTACATCATATGGTCTTTGAGGTAGTGGATAACTCTATCGATGAGGCGCTTGCTGGTCACTGTGATCAGATTGATATCGTTATTCACGAAGATGAGTCTGTCAGTGTGATGGATAACGGTCGCGGTGTACCTGTTGATATTCATCCAGAAGAGGGTGTATCAGCGGCTCAGGTTATTATGACTGTTCTGCATGCGGGCGGTAAGTTCGATGACAACAGTTATAAAGTTTCAGGTGGCTTGCACGGTGTAGGGGTATCAGTAGTTAACGCTCTCTCTGAAAAACTTGAGATGAACATCTGGCGTGAAGGCTATCACTATCATCAGACTTATACTGATGGTGTGCCTGATGCTGATATTAAGCAAATGGAAGCCACTGATAAAACAGGTACACAAATTCGCTTCTACCCTAGTGCCGATGTGTTTACAGGTACAATCTTTGAATATGATATTTTAGCAAAACGCTTACGTGAGCTATCATTTTTGAACTCTGGTGTGCGTATTGTTTTGACTGATGAGCGTATTGATAAGCGTCATGAGTTTGAACACAAAGGTGGCTTGCTAGAGTTTGTCAGCTATATCAATGCAGGCAAAGATGGTATCAACGAAGTATTCCACTTTACCAGCCAACAAGATGACGGTATCAGCGTAGAAGTCGCGCTACAGTGGTCGGATACATATAACGAAAAGGTATTGTGTTTTACTAACAATATCCCGCAAAAAGATGGTGGCACTCATTTATCAGGTTTCAGGTCAGCACTCACACGTGGCTTAAATAGCTATATGGATCGCGAAAACTTATTTAAGAAAGAGAAAGTTGCTGCAACTGGTGATGACGCTCGTGAAGGATTGACAGCTATCGTCTCTGTGAAAGTGCCTGATCCAAAATTTTCAAGTCAGACTAAAGATAAGCTGGTTTCAAGCGAAGTCAAATCTGCTGTTGAATCAGCAATGCACGATAAATTCAATGATTATTTATTAGAAAACCCAAGTGCTGGTAAAGCTATTGCTAATAAAATTATGGAAGCAGCACGTGCTCGTGATGCGGCTCGTAAAGCACGTGAAATGACACGTCGTAAGACGACGTTAGATATTGCAGGGCTACCTGGTAAATTGGCTGATTGCCAAGAGAAGGATCCTGTACTATCGGAACTCTATATTGTGGAAGGTGACTCTGCAGGGGGATCCGCTAAACAAGGCCGTAGCCGTAAAACGCAAGCAATTTTGCCACTAAAAGGTAAAATTCTGAACGTTGAGCGTGCTCGCTTTGACAAAATGTTGTCTTCTGCTGAAGTTGGTAACCTGATTACTGCGCTTGGCTGCGGTATTGGTCCTGACGAATATAACCCTGATAAAGTACGCTATCATAAAATCATCATCATGACCGATGCCGATGTTGATGGATCGCATATTCGTACGTTGTTATTGACGTTCTTCTTCCGTCAAACGCCTGAATTGATTGAGCGCGGCTATGTATATATTGCTCAGCCACCGCTATATAAAGTAAAAAAAGGCCGTCAAGAATTGTATCTAAAAGACGATGAAGCACTCAAAGCATATCTACTGTCTTCAACAATCGATAATACTAAGCTACATATCAGTGCTGATGCACCTGCGATTACTGGACAAGCTCTTGAAGCACTGCTTAACGACTATAACCAAACGCAGTTGGTCAAAGCTCGTTTACAAATTCGTTTTCCAGCGGTGATTTTGGACGCATTAACGCATACGCCAAAGCTGACGGCAGATATGACTTATGATGAGTCTGAGATGCAAGCATGGAAAGCATCTATGCAAACTCAGCTTGATCAATTTGGTAGCGATCTAAGTCCTGAGATTGAACTGATTAATATCCATGCGCCGCAGCCAAAAGATATGGATGCAGCCGCAGCAGATCTATTGGGTATGACGCCAGTAGTAGGCAACGAAGAGGGCGAAGCGTCAGATAGTGAGGCTTTATCTACTAAGGCCCAATGGCTACCACGCGTCACAGTATATGTTCACCAGTTAGCCCATCATTATCTGTTAGATGCTAGCTTTATTAACTCAGGTGAGTATAGCAAGTTGTTACGTTTATCAAGCGAATGGAATACATTGCTTGAGGATGATGCCTTTATCCGCCGTGAGAGCAACAGTGGTAGTAAAGATATGCCGATACGAGACTTTGATTATTTGTGGCAACAGATGATGGTCGATGCACGTCGTGGTCTATCCGTTCAGCGCTATAAAGGTTTGGGCGAGATGAATGCGGATCAGTTATGGGACACCACGATGGACCCTGAAAACCGTCGTATGTTGCGTGTGTCTATCGAAGATGCCATCGCCGCTGATCACATGTTTACCTGTTTGATGGGTGATCATGTCGAACCACGCCGTATCTTCATTGAAGAGAATGCGTTGACCGTTTCTAATCTTGATATCTAGCCTTAGACCTTAAGTTTGATATCTGAGTTTGGGACTTGTTCTGATAGCATATAAAAATACCGCTTTGGCATCCAAAGCGGTATTTTTGTTTCACGTGGAACAAAAATCTGACCATTTTATGAGAAAAACAAAATGATTGAGGTAATACTACTTGCTATCGCGCTGGCCATGGATGCGTTTGCAGTCGCGATCGGGTTAGGGGCTAAATTACAAAAGCAAAGTCATTATTATGTGCTGCGTTTGGCTATTTATGCTGCTCTATACTTTGGCATTGCACAGGGCGTAATGCCGCTTATAGGCTACTTATTAGGTGCTGCACTGTTAGATTGGTTGGCAGCGGCTGCGCCTTGGATTGGTGGTTTTATTCTTATCGCTCTCGGTGGAAAGATGCTTTACGAAGTATTCTTTGGAGTTAATGGGGCTGATGAGGCTAATGATGTTGATGAAAGCACTGAAAGTAAAAAGGTTGAAGTGAATACTGATACTGTTTCAATCAACAGTACCGTACAAAAACAGATCAGTCAGCGCACTTTATTTACGCTTGCTATTGCGACCAGTATTGATGCGATGGCAGCGGGATTTACGCTCAACTTATTGACAATCAATGCTTGGTTAGCTTGTCTGATTATTGCTATCGTTACCGCTGTATTTGGCTTACTTGGTGTTTATCTAGGGTGGCGATCGGGGACGTGGTTAGAAGATAAAGCAGAAGCATTGGGCGGTACGGTACTTATCTTAATTGGGCTAAAGGTGATGTTTTTTGGCTAAATTTTCGCTAAACGGTGTCAAAACTCTTATCAATATGGTCATATTTACTGCGAGTTTTTCCTTATTTAACATCAGTTTACTCATTTTAATGCTCATAATCTAATTGATGACACGCGCTAGCTTTAATAAAAATTAGTCGTTGTAAAAATTAATCTTTAAAAAAAGGCACCGCTTTGAATTTCAAAGCGGTGCCTTTTTGTTTCACGTGAAACAAGGTGTTAGTAGTCTTGTTTAGTGATTACTCTTCGTCGGTGTCGAAACGCCATGTTAATATACGCGTGCTTTTTTGGCCTTGGCTCATCTCAATGATACGCATTTGAGTGACATTTAGTTGCTTTAGTAGCAGCTGTAACGGCTTCACGTTTTCAGACTTTGAGACGAGGCTAGTAAACCAACCGACATGCTCTGCAAAGCTCTGACTTTCTTTTATCATCTTGGTTAAGAAAGCAATCTCGCCACCTTCACTCCACAGCTCTTTATGTTGACCACCGAAGTTTAGGTTTTGTGCGGCATTACCTGACTTGGTTGAATGACGACCGATTTGAGGGCTTTCGTTTTTACCACGATGGCGTTGCAGGTTATGCTGCTTACGGCTATTGGCTTCCATTGCTTCTTCTAAAGACGCATGAAACGGAGGATTACAAACCACGATATCAAAATAATCCTGACGACCGATGATGTTTTTAAAGATGAATTTAGGCTCAGGCTGGAGCTTTACTTTAACTGAGTTTTTCAGTTTTGGATTTGACACACAAATTAACGCTGCAGTATTGACCGAAATAGGATCAATATCGCTTGCGGTAAAGCGCCAGCCATAACTCTGGCTGCCAACGATAGGATAGATGGCACTAGCACCAGTACCAATATCAAGCGCGTGAATCTCTTTGCCTGTCGGCGGCGTGTTATCAGCATTTACATGAGTGGTTTGCGCCAATAAATCCGCGATGTAGTGAATATAATCTGCACGACCAGGGATAGGCGGGCATAGATAACCTTCAGGAATATCCCAAAACTTGACCCCATAATAGTTGGCCAACAGTGCTCTATTGAGCACGCGCACAGCCTGATGATCCGAGAAGTTAATCGTCGACTCACCTTTAGGATTGGTAATCGTATGTTCAGCAAGCTCGGGTAAAGCGCGAGTCAGTACCGCAAAGTCATAACGACCTTGGTGCGGGTTGCGTGGGTGCAGCTGACCGAGCTTTTTTGCGGTCGCAGGAGATCTGTTTCTGTGCTTACTGTTCGAGGGATAACTGGTCATAGTGCGTGGCTTTGATGTTTGAATATAATCAACCATTTTAGCAGATTTCGCCGCAAACAAACGTTTTATCGGTTACGTAAAATGAGGTTTAATCCCAATACTATCATCGCTGTACCTAATACGCGGTCAATCCAATGCTCAAACCTTTGAAAGCGGCGGTGAATAGCAGGGATAGAGAGTAGCATTACGACCGTACTAAACCATGACATCTGTAAGATCATCATCCATACGCCATAAATAGCCAGTTGCCAAAGCGGTATGTCAGGCGACAATACAAGCGTAAAGATGGCGACGAAATAGACAGGCGCTTTTGGATTAAAGACATTACAAAAGAATCCTCGACGCAATGTAGCAAAGGTTGATTCGCTATTGCTCGGTGGTTTTTTGATAGTGGCTGCTTTAGTTGGGAGGTTGGTTTGGCTGGTGAGCGTATCTTGTGAAAGGTGAGCGCTGGAGCTCACTTGTAAGTCTGCGCTTTCTAACGGGTTTGCGCCTTCTAAAGGATGCGTTTCTCCTAAAAGATCGGCTGTGGCTAAATCTGCTGGTTTTTTAGGCTTGGCTTGGATACCTTGCCATCCCAAATAAATCAGATAGCCGCCGCCCAACCATTTAATAGTGGTCAATAACGGCTGCGAGTGAGCAATGACCGTCGCCAGTCCCAATACCGAATAGATGATATGCACGGCAAGACCTAAGGTAATACCGAGACTACAAATCAAACCAGTGCGTCGACCTTTTGCCAATGTCTGCTGCGATACTAAGACAAAGTCAGGCCCTGGTGAGGCGGCAGCGAGTAGGTGGACGCTGGTGATAAGCAAAAAACCATGCCAAAATTCCATAAAATGCTCTGAACCATATTTAGACCTGCAACATAGTTGCACTTATCGTAAATGAGGTCAACTTTTATCGATTTTTGCACTATGCGAGTCATCTCTATTGCTTGTGTTATAGAACGAGGGTGTCTATATTAAAGGTGACTTATCGCTCAATCTCTAAACATAAATTATCGAGATTTGACTATATAACCACTCATTATATGCCAATGATTATTTGAACAAGGATGAAACCATGACTACGGACAGTAACAGCACAGACAATCGCATCACTTATGACACGCAAGGCCATGTTTGCCTTGTCGGGCTCAATCGTACTAATAAACGTAACGCCTTTGACAGTCATATGATCGGGCAGTTGTCTGATGCGATGACTCGCTACGAGCAAGACGACAACTTACGCTGTGCACTGATATTTGCCTATGGTGATCATTTTACCGCTGGGTTGGATTTGGTCGAACTACAAGACAAGCTAAACGATGGTGTATTTGAGTTTAATGACGATCAAATCGACCCATGGGGAATTAGTGGAAAACTGCGTACCAAACCCGTGGTCGTAGCGGTCAAAGGCACCTGCTTTACCGTGGCTATTGAGCTGATGCTAAATAGCGACGTGGTCATCGCTAGTGATAACTGTAACTTTGCACAAATGGAAGTACAGCGCGGCATCATGCCATTTGGCGGTGCGACGGTACGTTTCGTCGAGGCAGCAGGTTGGCAAAAAGCCATGCCATATCTACTCACTGGTAAAGCATTCGATGCGCAAACGGCTGATAGACTGAATTTAGTCAGTGAAGTGGTGGCAAATGGGACTGAGTACGAGCGTGCATTGACGCTGGCACAAGAGATCTGCAAAGCCGCACCTTTGGGTGTGAGAGGCGCATTGTCGTCAGCACAAGATGCCAGCCGTAATGGTGCAGCGACTGCATTGGCTAATATCCATAGCTATCTACCACCGCTGTTTCATTCAGAAGATGCCAAAGAAGGTGTGATGGCGATGGTTGAGAGACGTGAGGCTGAGTTTAAAGGGCGTTAATACTAATATGGTTTAAGAGTTATTTCTCATACGCAAAAGTTAAAAGGTCGATATGTGGAGTTATCTTTTAAACTTCCGTAAAAGTCCTCTTTAGTCGAACGTATCACCCAAAAAAACCTCGCAGTCGCGAGGTTTTTTGTTTTAGCTAGTATGACTAACCATACTAGCGTCAGTGTTAACCGCTCAACTATAGTTATTTAGCTGATTTATAGTAATCAACCATCATCGTACCTAGCGTGCCATTGTCATCGATTGTGACGATTCTGACGGTACCTGACTGTGCTGCAGTGCTTGACTGAACTTGGCCTGCATTACCTAAGACAACTTGGTTGTCTTTAGATGCTTTTGCCTCGTTACCGATAGCGATACTATTCATACCGCCTGCCATAGACTTGTTACCCACTGCTACTGAAGTTGCGCCTTGTGCCATAGCTGCTTCACCGACAGCAGTAGAGCGAACACCACTAGCATCAGCTAGATGACCAAATGCCTGTGCACGTTCAGCAGTGGCTTTTGATTTCCAGCCGATAGAGGTTGAGCCTAGCCCCGCGGCATTGGCTTCACCGCCGACAGCCGTTGCTGAATTTAGACCCGCATTGGCTTTATTACCGACAGCAACGGTATCATTGTTGCCACCTGCCATAGCTGCTTCACCGACAGCGGTAGAGCGAACACCGCTAGCGTTGGCTAGATGGCCAAACGCTTGCGCGCGTTCAGCAGTGGCTTTTGACTGCCAGCCGATAGAGGTTGAGCCTAGACCAGCAGCATTGGCTTGACCACCGACAGCTGTTGCTGAGTTTAGACCTGCATTGGCTTGACTGCCGATAGCGACGGTATCGTTGGTACCACCAGCCATTGCCGCCTTACCAAGCGCGATGGCAGTACTACTAGTAGCACTTGTGGTAGTTTGGGCATCTGACATTTTATGATCAGCGCCTGTTGCCATAGTTGTGCATGCCGTAGTTGCGGCGATGGCTAACGTAATCGCACCAACTTTGAGCGTTGTACTGTTAAGTGCTAGGTTTGATAGAGAGTCCATTTTCATTATGCATAGTCCTGTAAAAAAGCCATAGTAGCTTTAGGGTGGGTTTATAAGTGGCTTGATATCATCAGATAAATATAGTCAATCTTATATAAATGAAATACGTTGTCAGGTTTGCTTAGCCTACTATTTTTAGCAGTTACACTTACCTTCCTTGCATCTAAATTATCTTGAACCGACTATAATTATCATACGGTGATGACATTAGTTCCATTTAGTAGTTTAGATTAACTATACACCTTTCACATTAACTTATAATGACAGCTCAAGCAATAAATACTCTACACCTTCAAAAAGTAGTTAAGCGGATTATTCAATAGTCATGGTTTAAAACACGCTAACTATTCGTGTATCTATACAACAACCATAAAGCCATTGGCGATGACGCCCTTCATGTTGTACCCTAAACCACTATTTTTATAATTAAGAAGAATACCAATGCAATACAACTTTGATGAAATAATCGATAGAAGTAATACAGGCTCACTCAAGTGGCACTATACCGATAACACGATTCCGCTATGGGTCGCAGACATGGACTTTAAAGCCGCCCAACCTATTTTAGATGCAGTTGAGCAAATCGTGCAGCACGGCATATTGGGCTATACCAAACCTACCGATGCCCTGTATGACTCAATTATTCAGTGGCATGGCAGTCGTTATGATTTGCCGCTGAAAAAGCAGAATATATTGTTTTCCCCCGGTGTCGTACCAAGCCTAGCGCTAATGATGAATGTCTTTACCGAAGTAGGTGAGGCAGTACTGGTCAACGATCCTATTTATACGCCGTTTATGAGCAAGGTTGAGCAGAATGGTCGTCGGCTCATAACCTCAGCGTTACAAGAGGTTGAGGGTAGATATCAGCTGGATTTGGCTGATATCGAAGCCAAAATTATCGAGCATGACGTTAAGCTTTATCTGCTGTGTAACCCGCAAAATCCAGGCGGGCGCGTATGGACGACAGACGCGTTAGAAGCACTGCTTACGATTTGCAAAAAGCACAACGTAGCAATTGTCAGTGATGAGATTCATCAAGATTTGGCCTTGACTGGTTACACGTTTACGCCATTTCTAACCCTAGCTAAAGGCTATGAGCATAATGTAGTCAGCCTGACATCGATGACCAAAACTTTTAACATCGCGGGTATCAAAGGTTCTATGATATTTGCGACAGACGAAGCATTGGTCCAAAAAATCAGCCAACAGCAGCAGTTAAATGACGAATACGAGCTGAATCTATTTGCTTATACAGCGATGCGTGTGGCTTATGAGCAGGGCGGTGAGTGGCTGACGCAGGCGCTGAGTTATATCGAAGCCAATATCGAGTTAACGGTGCAGTTTTTAAATCAGCATTTGCCTAAGATTAAGGTCATGCGTCCAGAAGCTTCGTACTTGATTTGGATAGACTGCTCGGCGTATGGTCAAGATGATCAAGTACTATATAACACACTGCGAGCTGCCAAGGTTGAGCTGAGCGCAGGATATAAATACGGTGAGGAAGGGCATCTCAAAATGCGTATTAACGTGGCCTGTCCTAGAGCATTGCTACTCGAAGGATTAAATCGTATGCATATGGCATTGAGTGAAATGACATTGGGCGAATCAGCCGAAGCTATATAATTGACTGGTATAGCGTACAAATAAAAAGGCTGGACTATCGATATAGTCCAGCCTTTTTTAGTTTTTTTGAATAATATCAAACGGCAATCATTGTGACGCTCAATGATTAACTATTATTTTCAGGGTTCTCAGCATTTTCAGTATCCTCACGCATCTGCTCCCACTCTTCATTTTGATGCAGGACTGAGCCCTCTAGTGCTTCCGAGGTTTCGCCTTCTTCCCACGGCGCATTGTCAGGTAGCTCTTCGATATGGATGGTTTTGACACTGTAGTCAGGTTGATACTCAAGGTCATATCGAGCGGCTTTAATCACAGATATCATCATCATACCCAAAATAATGATGAGCGGTGCACCAGCGAAAATAGACGCGGTTTGTAAAGTTTGCAGATCTCCTAAGAACATCAAAGTAGCGGGTAATAAACATAAAGTGAATGCCCAAAACAAGCGATTCCAACGATGCGGCTCATCATCCACTTCTTTTTGGACGACAGACGCCAATATATAAGAGATTGAGTCAAAGGTTGTGGCAGTAAAGATAACCGATAAAAAGGTAAATACCGCGATGACTAAATAAGACATCGGCAAGCTATTTAAGATAGCAAAGATGGCAGCGGTTGGAGATTCGTTATTGAGTACCGCCACTACATCGACCGCCCCCGTCAACTGTAAATACAGACCATAATTGCCTAAGATAATCATAAACATAGCACAGCCAAGCGAGCCATAAAACATTGACCCTAGTACCATATTGCGTATCGTACGACCTCGCGAGATTTTGGCAATAAACAATCCAATCGTTGGCGCAAATACTAACCACCATGCCCAATAAAACACCGTCCAATCTTGCGGGAAGGTTGTGTGTTCAAAACCGAACTCTGGGAAGTCTTTGAATGGCTCGATATACGTCATCATGCGTGGCATTTCAGTGATAGAGCGCCCGATAGCCTCTAACCCAGTATTCAAGATAAAGACAGTTGGACCGACAACCAAAATGAATAATAAGAAAATGACAGCCAAGTAAAAGTTGATGTTGGAGAGCTTTTGGATACCGCCTTTTAGCCCTTGATAGGCGCTATAAGCAAAAATTATAGTAGTGACTAATAACACGACAATCTGCATCGTGGTGTTACGTGGCAAACCAAATAGATTGTATAACCCTTCATTGATCAGTGGAGATGCTAGACCGAGCGTTGTGGCGCCACCACCAACCATGCCGAAGATAAACAATACATCTAATAACTTGGCCCAGTTGCTGCTTGCTAGCTTTTCCCCCAATAATGGCATGAGCGTTTGGCTAACTTTAAGCACAGGTTTTTGACGTACATAATAAAAATAAGCGATAGCCACAGCAGGCACTAAGTAGATAGACCAAGCCACAGGCCCCCAGTGAAAAATCCCGTAGGTAGTCGCCCAGCGAATGGCGTCAGGTGAGCCGCCAGGTAAGTTAAAAGGAGGACCTTGATAATAATATGCCCACTCAATCAGACCCCAATAAAGGATACTGGCACCAATACCACCGCAAAATAACATGGACGCCCAAGAAGCGTCTGAAAACTCAGGTGTTTCTTCTGGGCGGCCTAGTTTGATCTTACCGATATCAGATATTACGATGTAGATCACAAACATTATGGATAGCGCGCCGAATGTGAGATAAGCAAAGCCAAAGTTATCTACTACAAAGCTGCGAGCTATACCGACCCAAGCCTTACCCTGCTCAGGGAACAGTATCAAAGGTATGGCGATACTAAAAAGGATAACCAGCACCATAAAGAAAGTGAATTTATCAATACGAGTATCAGGTACGTGGTCAGGTCGCCACTGTGGTACTGACATACCGACATCAAAAGTGCCTAGATGCGGAGGACTATGATGCTTTGATCGCGCCTTTACGTAATCTGGCAGGTATTCTTTTGAGAGTTTGCTTGTGTCCTTATTTGGATTTTGATCGTTATTCGTGTTGCTCATGTTATTGTCTCTTTATATTTGACGTTACTGTTTTAGCTTAATCAGCGCTCCTAGAATTAGAAATTCCTTTTTTTGTACGTGTTATATGGCCCATTATGAACATTGGGGTATTCGAAAAATTATCGTCGTCTACAGTGTCTGACCAGTTAGACAATACTAGACAGGCACTATTGTATGATTGCTAATTCAATCGTTATACCTACAATCAATAGTAGATTGACGATAGGTATAGTAACGGCAAATGGAAGATTTTGTTTGATTGGTTTCATATATCACCTTAATCAATAGGTTTTAGTTTTACTCAATACTGGTCTTTCGACCGATTATTTTCCCGATTTTATTTTTCATGAATTTAAATATTTATGCATAACTGTTAATAATTAACCATCTAATAGCCAATAGAGGGCGTAAACTTGTTAAAATAGGGCACCAATTTATCTATTGATGGATATCGATTTATGACCACTGCTGCTGCCACTCCTGCAATCAAAGAAGATCGCATCTTAATCCTCGATTTTGGCTCGCAATATAGCCAGCTGATCGCCCGCCGTGTGCGCGATTCTGGGGTATTTTGTGAGATGTTCCCTTATGACATCGACACTCAGCGCATCATCGACTTTGGCGCAAAAGGCGTCATCTTGTCGGGTGGCCCTGAGAGCGTCCATGCAGAAAACAGCCCACGTATCAATGACGCGGTGTTTGAGCTAGGCGTGCCAGTATTAGGTATCTGCTACGGTATGCAAGCGATGGCAGATCGTTTCGGCGGGCAAGTTCATGCCAGTGATATTCATGAGTTTGGTGCTGCGACCATTGATGTCACTGGTCATTCGCAGCTGACTGACGGTATCGAAGACAGCAAGACTGAAGGAAACGCATCTAAACTCAATGTTTGGATGAGCCATGGCGACAAAGTCATCGAAGTGCCTGAAGGTTTTGACATCGTTGCTAGCACGCCAAGCTGTCCAATTGCGATTATGGCCAATGACGACAAGCAATATTATGGTTTACAGTTTCATCCAGAGGTAACGCATACGCTACAGGGTCAAGAGTTGCTTGGTCGTTTTGTCCATCAGATTTGCGGCTGTGCTGGCGATTGGACACCAGACAACATCGCTGATATGCGTATCGCCCAGTTAAAAGAGCAAATCGGTGACAAGCAAGTATTGCTTGGTTTATCTGGCGGTGTTGATAGTTCAGTGGTTGCTGCGCTATTGCACAAAGCAATCGGCGATCAGCTGACTTGTGTGTTCGTTGATAACGGTCTATTGCGTCTGCACGAAGGCGACCAAGTGATGCAAATCTTTGCAGAAAACATGGGCGTAAAAGTCGTGCGTGTCGATGCTGAGGATTTGTTCTTAGATGCGCTAGCAGGCGAGTCTGATCCAGAGAAGAAACGCAAAATCATCGGTAAAACCTTCATTGACGTATTCGCTGATAGCGCGCGTCAGGTGAGTGAGCAGAGCGACGGACAAGTCGTTGAATTCTTGGCACAAGGTACGATTTACCCAGACGTGATCGAATCTGCTAAGTCGCATCAAGGCAAAGCACATGTCATTAAGAGTCACCATAACGTAGGCGGTTTGCCAGATGACTTGGCATTTAAGCTGATTGAGCCATTGCGTGATTTGTTCAAAGACGAAGTACGTAAACTAGGTATTACGCTTGGCTTACCTGCCAAAATGATCTATCGCCATCCGTTCCCAGGTCCAGGTTTGGGCGTGCGCATCCTTGGTGAAGTTAAGAAAGAATACGCTGATGTATTGCGTTTGGCTGATGCCATCTTTATGCAAGAGCTTGAGCGTTCAGGCTGGTATGACAAGACAGCACAAGCATTTGCCGTGTTCCAACCTATCAAGTCTGTCGGCGTGGTCGGCGATGGTCGCCGCTATGCATGGGTAATCGCGCTACGTGCGGTTGAGACTGTAGACTTTATGACGGCTCGCTTTGCGCATCTGCCGTACGATTTGATCGAGACGGTATCGAATCGCATTATGAACGAAATCGCTGACGTATCACGCGTGACGTATGATGTGTCGAGCAAGCCACCTGCGACGATTGAGTGGGAATAATCACTCCTTAAGTACCACTGTTAGCTATAGAAAAAGCCCACGATAGCGTGGGCTTTTTTATGATATTTTTAATGCTAATAAGTCATAAAAAACGGCTATCAACTCAAAATTACTCCGTCATCAAACGTGGCCCTACGCCTGTTTCACCCAGCTCGTCATAAGGGTTAAGCAGTTTGCAGCGTTCCAGTGATAGGCAGCCGCAGCCGATACAGTCGCTCATCATATTCTTCAGCTCAGTCAGCTGAACAATCTTGCGATCCAATTCCGCTTGCCATCTGAGCCCCAACGCTTCCCAATCTTTAAGCGTGATGCGAGTGTGATTGGGCAGCTCATCAAGCTCTAGCAAAATCTCCTCTAAAGAAAATCCCGTACGCTGCGCCACTTGAATCAATGAGACGATACGGATGACATGCTTTGGATATTGTCTATGATTGGCGTTGTTCCTTTGACTTTTTATTAGTCCTTTACGTTCATAAAAATGTAGCGCAGACACCGCTACGCCTGTTCTTTCGCTTAGCAGACCGACCGATATCCAATCAGGCGTGAGTCTTTTTTGCATTTTTTTCTTGACCTCAACTTAGGTTTAGGTCGCACAATAGTCCCTATTCGAGATGAATACAAGCACAAACGCGCAAAAACAACTGGTGATAAACATCATCAGCCTGTTAGATTCTTTGCGTGTTATACCTTTTACTGATAATGACGCTACCTGAAATATGGTAGGCAAACATAAGGATTTTATAATGAACGTACTTGCCTTTGGCACCAGCAACAGCAGAAACTCTATTAACCAAAAATTGGCACGTTATAGCGCCGCGCAAATCGACGATGCCGATGTGACGCTACTCGATATTCATGATCTTGAGATGCCAATCTTTAGCGAAGAGCGTGAGAAAGAGAGCGGCATCCCACAATTTGCCCATGATTTTTATCAAGCGATTGGGGACGCTGACGCTGTTATTATTTCATTTGCTGAATACAATGGCTC
The DNA here is from genome assembly GCF_052376195.1 of Psychrobacter sp. AOP7-B1-25. Taxonomy (NCBI): domain Bacteria; kingdom Pseudomonadati; phylum Pseudomonadota; class Gammaproteobacteria; order Moraxellales; family Moraxellaceae; genus Psychrobacter; species Psychrobacter sp. AOP7-B1-25. The sequence continues at coordinate 243,094 of NZ_JBQSVK010000002.1, read as the reverse complement.
ATATACGTCCGCGTATAAAAACCTGTTTGACTGGGCGTCACGCATCGATATGAAAGTTTATCAAGACAAGCCAATGATTATGCTTGCTACATCACCAGGATCTAGCGGCGCGCAAAGTGTGCTTGCTGCAGCTAAAGGCTCAGCGCCGTTCTTTGCCGCTGATGTCAAAGGTGCATTGTCATTGCCCAACTTCTTTGATAATTTCGATGTTGAGACAGGACAAGTGACAGATGAGACGTTTAATAAGCAACTGAATGAGACTATCAATAAGTTATAAGACTTAAACAGTTGTGATAGGCAATAAAAAAACACTCAACTTGGTTGGGTGTTTTTTTGTCCTAAAGTTAAGCGTTTCACTGATTAAGTTCTGCTTCGATAGCAGCAACTTCGTTTATCAACTGACTATTAAATTCTAAATGATTTAAAGAATAGTGTGCTCTTCGATGGCAGGTAGGACATAGAGCAATAACGTTTTGAGGTACGTCCGGACCACCATCGGCCAATCTAGTTAAATGATGGACTTCAAGGTAAGGTCCAGACTTAGTTTCAAATGGAGCTATCTCGTTACACCCTTCGCATATGCCATTAGCTCTGTTCTTAGCATAAAGTTTAATTGCTCTACTACGGTTTTGGATAGACTGAATTTTTTCTTGTGTACTTCCTTGGGTTGGCGTTGAAATTAAAGCAATCTTTCGTAATTTTTGTAATGACTGGCCTTTGCTAGGCTTAGTAATGTACATCGCTTTAGGTGATTCAACTGTTTTAGAAATTAGAGTTTGAGCTGCATTAATATTTTGAGTATTAACTATATCTAGATGGAAAATGATAGCCTCGCGAAGATTACCATTTCTATCTGGCCGCTCTTCAGTATGGTGAAAAATATAATTGCATGTTCCTAAAAGCCGTACATAACCTCGCGATGTATATTCAAAGAGTAGGATTTCTTTATTGTTTTTTTGATGATCGCGAATAGCTAAATTACCTTTAGACATTTTCATGTCACCCTCTTGTCCTTCACCTGTGTATTTAAAGGTACCATTAGGATCGAAATCGTCAATATATCCATACTCGTTACCAGAATCACCTGTAAATATAAATATGTATGGATGAGCGGCAGGAGTAGCTATACCACCATATTGTTGGCCCTTATATCTACCGTGTATATCAGCACGCCTATTATAAACTTTCCCTATTTCAAACAATTTAACTTCCTTATTACTAATATTCTATGAAGATAATATAGTAAACTTAAGTTTATTAAAGTCAATTCGTGTTTTTCGACTTTTTATCCTAAGTTTCAACATGAATGAATTTTCTATTGTTTATATGCCAAAAAAAGCGGTGCTCTTTTAGATAAAGAGCACCGCTACTATTTATAAAATTCGACCTTAAACTAAAATTTTATCCCTTCACATTTACCACATAACGCCCAACCACTTTGCTAGACATAAAGCGATCCAAGTATTCTGGCGTTTGCTCTAGTGTAATCTCTTCACCATAGCTCTCAAGATTGGGCAGTTTCATATCAGTGGCGACACGTTTCCAGATAGCTTTTTTATCAGCCAATGGGATATAGACCGAGTCGATACCTAGTAGCGATACTGCTCTAGTGATGAATGGCATGACCGTCATGGAGAACTCAGCGCCGCCCGCTAGACCACAGCTCGTCACCGCGCCGCCCGCTTTAGTTTGTTTAAGCAAATTAGATAAGTAGTCGCCACCAATGGTATCAATGGCGTTTGCCCACAGCTCACGGCCGACAGGTTTATTACCGATTTCATTAATAGTATCACGATGACGTACTTCGCTCGCGCCAAGCTCTTTTAAATGCTCGCTTTGCTCTGGTTTACCTGAGAAGGCAATCACCTCATAGCCAAGCTGCTTTAAGATAGCGATACTGATCGTACCCACGCCGCCAGTTGCGCCAGTGACAGCGACTGGGCCATCACTTGGTTTTGCGCCCATTTTCTCTAGCTTTTGCACACTCAGCGCTGCGGTTAGACCGCCAGTACCATAGGTCATTGCTTCTTTTAGCGTCAGCGTTTCTGGGCAAGGTAGCGCCCAATCTGCTGGTATTGATATCATTTGACCGAGTCCACCATCTGTATCCATACCGAGATCATAGCCGAATACCAATACCTCTTGCCCTGCGCTAAACGTGCCTGATTTATCACTGACGACCACGCCAGCGGCATCGATACCTGGGGTATGCGGGTACTGTTTGGTGATTCTTTTATTGCCCGTGGCTGACATGGCATCTTTAAAGTTTAACGATGAGTAATGTACTTCGATGAGCAAGTCATTCTCTGGTAAATCACTGATATTGCGTTCTTTAATGCTCTTTTTAAATTCACCATCACTGGTCTCTTCGACGACTAAGGCTTTGAACGTTGTATCGTTTGACATGGTTATATCCTTATTAAGTTTTATTGTTTGTGTTTATTAATAACGGTACGGCGATGCTATTACAGCTTCGCCATAATTGAAGCAACACCGCTAAAAAAAGCCCACGGTATTATCTGATGAGTAATACAAATGGGCTTTCTTATACTTTCTAATACCACGGTTTTTTTGCTCGCATTACGAGGCAAGTATAGGGATTAAGGCTTCAAAAGAACTTTACCTTTTTTGCTCGATTGTACTTTTCCAGAGACAGCAGTTGTGATGTCATCTAGACTATAAATAGCTTCGATAGGTAGCTTTAGATCGCCATTTGAAGCGCGCTCTAGTAGTTCATCTATCAGACGTTGTTTGTTATCAAGGTCCATTTCTTGGCTGGTTTTGCTGCCCCAGAACCCTTTTACCACAGCTTGCTTAAAGATTAAGCTACCAGCGTCTAGTGCCATTGGCTTGCCTGACATGATACCAAATGAGACCAGCGTTCCTTTGCTGCCAAGTAGCGATAGTAGCTCGTTGCTCGATTCGCCACCGACTGAATCGACGGCTGCGGTAATCTTGTCATCACCAATGATGGCTTTGACTTGGTCTTTCCAGTCGTCATCAGCAGTGACGACATTGTTTTTGATATCAAGTGCTGTTAGCTCCTCGAGTGAGTCTTTACTACGCACCAGATTGATTGTATTCACACCGCGTGCTGCAGCGAGCATGGCTAGCGTTTTACCAACGGCGCCATTTGCTGCGTTATGAATAATCCATTGGCCGCTATCGACTTCTAGGAACTCTAACAGCATCAAAGCAGACAATGGCATGGCAATCAGCTGTGCAGCCAGTTCGTCTTTGATACTATTAGGCATGTTAAATACCATACTGGCAGGAGCGACAAAATACTCTGCCCACGTTTCGTGCACACTGGCACAAGCCACACGTTGGCCAACACTAAACTCTGTGACATCATCACCTACGGCATCAATAATGCCTAATGCTTCACTACCACCGATGGCTGGCATCTCAGGCTTATAGCCATATTGTCCACTCACGGTCAGCATGTCATGGTTGTGAATAGGGGAAAGGATAGTTTTGATACGGACTTCGTTTGCAGCTGGCTGCGGCATAGGACTGTCGCCCACGCTCAATACGTCGGAGGGTTTACCGAAACTGTTATGAATAGCACTACGCATGATAATTTCCTTTATCTATGAATTTATATATTTATAAGTATATTAAAAGTATGAATAACTGATGATAAAAACAACATCGTCAAGGCTATTCATTAGTATGTTGTTCTTTGAGTAAAAACAATACCACGTTAATAACGCTCGTAGGTTATCGACTCACAAAGTTACTATACTTAAAAATAGACTGGTCGTCTAGATAGTAGATACATTCGCGCTAAATGGATTTGTTTATAGAAAGCTTGGCTTACATCAGTAATATTCTAAGTAGTGCTGTTTAGTAGAACTCAATACGGCTGAGCAGATGTTCCTGTACGATGTACGCGCAAATATAAGCACTTGGCCACGCAAACATAAAGGCCAGTCCCCAGGAGTGCATCAGCTCCATAAAGAAACCCTCGATGAATCCTTGTTTTACTACTAACAATGCGGTCGAAATAATGAACGACATCATCATCGCCATAATGCCAGTAAAGATAAGGCGATAGTATTTGCGCCGTGTGCGTATCCTGATAGTGGGGAAGTTGGCCATAGTATTTGGTTGTCCTGCATAGTGTTAGCTATGCCCAGCCTACGGTGCGGGCATATGTTGTATATATAATAGTTAGGTAATGAGTAGTCATAATAGATAGGGTGATAACTACCAGTGTTCATCATACTCTGTGAAGTCGGACGGGTAAAATCGTTATTATCAATAGTAGGATTTGCTCTATTTTAATAACACTATTGTTTTAGTAACATTGTTGTCTTAAGAGCTATTATCAAACAGCGCGTTCTCAGCAGACGATTTTGCTACTATAAATAAGACTAAAAAGATTCTAGGAGTATAGTATGGCAGCTCAAAAACAACGAGACTCTCAGCAGAAAACACTAGGTATCATCGGTGGAATGAGTTGGGAGAGTACCGAGAGTTATTATCGCCTCATTAATGAAGGTATCAAGGATAAGCTAGGCGGCTTACATTCAGCAGACTTGTTGATTCATAGTGTCGACTTTGCACCGATTGGCGAGATGCAAGCAGAAGGAGCGTGGGCTGAGCTTGGCGCAATGATGGTAAGTAGTGGCGAGCGACTGCAAGCGGCTGGTGCCCAAGGGTTATTAATGGCGACAAATACTATGCATAAAGTGATCAGCGATGTTGAAGCCGCGACCAACCTACCGATTATTCATATTGCTGACGCTACTGCTAAGGAGATTGAGAAACAGGGTCTGACCAAAGTTGTGCTACTTGGTACGCAGTTCACCATGACTCAAGATTTTTATAAGCAGCGTTTGATCGATGCAGGCTTGCAAGTACTGTTACCAGAAGATGAGGCGAGAGCAGAGGTGCATCGTATTATTTATGATGAGCTGTGCAAAGGACAGATACTCGACAGCTCACGCCAGTATTATCGCCAAGTCATTACCGATTTGGCCAACGAAGGGGCAGAAGGTGTGATATTAGGCTGTACAGAGATTGGCTTACTTATCAAACAAACTGATAGCCCCATACCTGTATTTGACACCACGGCTATTCATGCAGCCGCGGCGGTAGATTTTTTATTAAAGTAGTGTGGATAATAAAAACAGGCAAACCTATAACGCTTTAACCAAGCGCTCAAGGAGTTCAAGCGTGCTTTCTTGTTTGACCAAAGCCACCCCTTGTCCTGCCCATAAAGACAAATGTTCTGCATCCATGTTCTGAGACGCATGAGCTCGCATAAATTTGGTCATAGCGTTTAATTGTGGATAGGGTGGTAGCGTATCAGCGCTTTCAAATTCGGCAAAATCACGTAGATAGTCATTCAATAAGCCACGAGCGAGCTTACCTGAGAACAGACGCGTTAATCGCGTTTCTGAGCTGCGCTTATCTTGACTGGCATCAAGTAGCGCTTGTTTATAAGTATCATTAATACCGCATTTGTCTGTAGTCAAAAACGCTGTCCCTATTTGTGCCAGCTCAGCACCAGCCGTCTGAACCGCTTTGATGGCTTGACCATTCATAATGCCACCCGCTGCGATCAATGGAATGTCGGTACAGGTACGCGTTTGGGTAATTAGTGTCAATAGCCCCAATGGATCGCTCTCACTTTGCGGCAACCAACCACCGCGATGTCCGCCAGCTTCGACCCCTTGTACACATACCGCATCTGCACCAATATCTGCCCATGCCTTCGCTTCTAATGGGTGGTTGGCGGTGCCGATGACGAGTGTACCGAGACTTTGCAGACGTTGGACTTGCTCTGCACTGATAATGCCAAAAGTAAAACTGGCGACGGGCACAGGGTTGTCATAGAGCACTTGTAGCTGCTCTGCGAAATTCTGAGCAGGGCATTCAGGTAGTGTAAATTCAATAGTGTTGTCTTGATAGTACTTACTTAGCCAAGCAGGGAGTTCGGTATCAATGGTCGTATACTCCTGCTTGGAGAGTACCATCAGGTTGATCATAAAAGGTCGGTCGGTGAGCGATTTAATGGTATCAATTTGGCTGGTTAAAACATCTGGTGCCGTCATGCCAGATCCTAATGATCCCAGTCCGCCAAAGTTACTCACCGTCGCCGCCAGTTCAGGTGTGGTTGCACCTGCCATTGGTGCTTGAACGATAGGGTAGGAGAGGTTCAGGGTAACAAGTAAGCTCATGACTGGCTGCCTTTTAGTAAAGTGTTTGCATGGCTTACTGTAGCAGAGGAAAGTGGTGCGCGTGTTAGATAGTGTTTATTTAGTTGCTGAATAAAGTGGTGTGTTGTGACTACGAAGTTGTAGTTAAGATAGCTGACTATAAAACTGTAGTTAAAGCTTATTAATACATATACTTGAGATTACTAAATATCTAGCCAAAGAAAGTTGAAATAAATAATGAAACAAAATACCTAAAGAGATTTTGATGGCTTCTCTATTACTTAGTTTTAACTTCTTATAATCTACTGAATTTTATGAAAACTGCAAATAAAATAGGCCAGCTTCCAGGTTATCCAAAACGATAACAACGAAAACTGACCTACTTTTATATTCTTATAAACTGATTTTGCTTATCTTTTAATTCAACTGCAAAGACCCTTTGGCATTCATCAGTAGCTCAACCACATCATCACCGCTAATCACTTCAAAACGCTTATCAACATCTGATTCTTCTACACCGTTGTGTTTCATACAAGCGCCGCAGACCAATACTTGACCACCTTTTTCGATAAAAGCTTCTAGTAACTCCCCAGCAGGTTCAAACGGATCGCCGATATCTACGTTGTCTAGCGCATTTGGTTTTGCCAGATGCACCGCATCTACCATGAGTATGACAGTGGCAGAATGGCCTTTCTTCAGTGCCACACCTGCCATGGTAAACGCTAAGGTAATTTTGCTTGGATTTGATTCACTATTATCAAATAATGTGCCGACATAATCTGTTGTGTTAGCCATGTTGTTCTCCTTATAAGACTATATTTATTTTGTCTGAGTATGTACTCACTACTATCCTAGCATTTATTATACGTATTTATATAATGTATTGTTATGCAATAGTAGTCATAAAGTTACTTACTTGTGACGTGCTCTTGAGTAATATTCAGTAGAGCCGTTTTTAGCTAAGCTAGCTTGATATTACTCCGTCGGCGGCCATGGGCGGTCGGCATCACTCTCGATCCATTCAGCCACATAACCGGTTGGCGGTAGATCCCAATCAGACTGTCCCAATGCGGCCAATACTTGTGCCGTGTCGATTACTCTACCACCCTTTGTTACACCTGTACGTAGTAGGCCAGATGAGCAAGGCTTACCTTTGACCCACATTGATTGCTCGATGTAGAGCCAGCGCGCATCGATACCGACGATTTTAGTCTTGAGCGTGACTTTTTGAAAGGCGCGAATACGCTTACGGTATTGAATAGTGCTGCCAGCGATCACCAACCCCCAACGTTGTTTTAACAACTGCTTGCCAAGTCCAGTCCGTACTGCAAAGTCCATACGTCCCAAATCATAAAGTGTGAATACGCGACCGTTATTCATCTCCAAAAAATTATCGATATCAGATAAGCGGCAGCGAAATTGAATCTCGCTAGTGTCTTTGAAGGTTAGTGTGTCACCTTTTTTTGCTTTTAGGGCAGCATGAGCGATAGTGCTAGCATAACGGATAAATGGGTACATAAAACACTCTCAAAAGTTTATAAACGTTGGCGTTATTACTATTTCATTGATGACAATGGTTATTTGTCGTTAGAGACCATAGCCTGAGAGGGTTCGCCAGTAGAAGCCACACCAATCCAATTAAAATAAGCGCTGACGGTTTCGGGTATCCAATTGATATCGAACTTTGAAGTTTTGGACTCTTTATCACTAGTGACAGAAGATTTGCTTTTGGCCTGCCCGTTGTCTGAGCGATAACGCAAATAACCAATATGTCCACCGTGGTCAGTATCTAAGATAGTGACACTCTCAGAGACATCATTTGGTGTCGCTGTGAAGCCGATAAACGGATCATCTTTTGCACTGATGAGCAGCAGAGGGTGAGTGACGTTGCGCAAATAGGGCATGGCGGATGCGGTGTGGTAATAGTCATTTTTAGAGCGATATCCGTGGCGCGGCGCGGTAAAGATATCATCAAAATCACTGATACGATTGGATGATTTGATAGCGTTGATTTCATCTTGCGTGAGATCGTTTGCCAATGCTTTCTTGATAATGGGGTTAAGCAAATACGGCGTATAGATACGATGACTCAAAAAACTGTGCATAGTAATAGCCGCTGAGGACATGTCGACTGGTGCGGAAATAACCACTGCGCCTTTACATAGGACCTTATCCTCGTATTCGCCCATGTACTTGGCCAGTGCATTACCACCTAATGAGACACCGACCGCATAGATATTGGCATACTGCTCGTGTAAGTTCTGTAGCGCATGATGTACTTCATCCGTATCTCCCGCGTTATAAAACACCTTGCCACTGGCAGGAATACCGCCACAACTGCGAAAGTGGGTGACGACAAAGTGCCAGCCTTGCGCATGGATTTGGTGCGCTAGCGCACGAGCATAATGACTGTCACTACTACCTTCCATACCATGAAATAGTACGATTAACGGTGCTTGCTCAAGCTCAGCGTCTGTTGATTCTGCTATAGGGTGCGCATCATAAAAGTCATAGGCAATATCGCTCTCGTCCAATGAGTCTTTTTCGACCACGCGGCGATAGGTTGGAGCTTTGGGTGCAAAGAATTTAGGTAAGATGCTTTGTAGATGTGGATTGGTCAGCCAAAATGGCGGTTTAAAAGGTGCTGGAGAGAAAGGTTTGATCGAGTTGGAAGCTGACATAAATGGCTCTTATTTAATTATTGTCAAAAAGCAATGCCTTATCATACCGAGGCTAATACTCAAAACCAATGATTTTCAGTGAACGCATGATTACTGAAAGCAGCTACTAAAAATCGTTTACCGAGAAACAGCTATTTAAAAAAGCCAACGAGTAAGCACATTGAAAAAAGAACTGTCTCAAGCGGCTAATGACTGAAACAGCTGATGGTAGTATCCAGTTAAATTCATTTTAATTTTCTGGCTTATCCAATACTCGACCATCCATTGCTAAGCGCTCTTTTAAGTCGTCGACATCTACTTCAGCGAGTGTGGCAGTTAAGGTCACTTGCTTACTGTATGCAACATCATCGATATGACCGCCAAGACTCTCTATCATATAGCGGCATTGCGCTTCAGTTGCAAACTCTGCCAGTATTTGAACCTGTGTCATCGGTACATAGGGATTTAGTACCATCTCATCGACTGCCGCTTGAGCAGAGCCTGCATAAGCACGGGTGAGACCACCAGCACCCAATTTGATACCACCGAAGTAACGTACGACGATGACAATCACATTGCCGATAGACTTATGCTGCAGCACATTCAATATTGGACGACCCGCCGTACCGCTTGGCTCGCCATCATCATCGAAACCTGCACTAGTGGTGTTATCAGGATCACCGATAATATATGCCCAGCAGAAATGACGCGCATCAGGATATTGCTCGCGTAGTTGTTCCACGTGAAACATTGCTTGCTCACGAGAGGTTACTGGATAGGCGTAAGCGATAAACTCAGATTTTTTGATTTCTAGGCGCGTAGTAACAGCACGTTTTAGCGTTTGATAGCTCATATTTCATCAGGCTTAGGTTGGATATGTTAAACTGGTCTGACTTTCACTGGCTTCTGTATTGGGCGCAGTGTTCATTTAATTTTTCATTATAGTACCATTTCTAACCATCGAAGATAACGCGTCGCTCACGGCTGAGTGCTGGTGTCGTTAGTTTCTGATTTAGGGCTGGTATAATAAAACCGATGGTAGTAAATAGTATGCGTTTAGATAAATTCATTAGTAAAGCCACCGAGCTGTCGCGCAAAGAATCAAAAAAGATCATGCACGCAGGTGAGGTTACCGTAAACGATCAAGTGGTCAAAGATCCTGGTCTACATGTCGATGTCGTCAATGATGATGTGATGTGGGCAGGCGAGCCATTGTCGGTCGCTGCTGGTAATCGCTATATCTTATTGTATAAGCCTGAAGGCTTTGAATGTACGCTCAAAGTTAAAGAGTATCCAATCGTTACCGAACTGATCGCTGTGCCAGAATTAGGTAGCCTTCGTATCGCTGGACGTCTCGATGTTGATACCACTGGTGCGTTGCTGATGAGTGATGACGGCGGTTGGCTACATCGCGTCACCAGTCCTAAACACGAACATGCAAAGGTATATGAGCTCACTTTAGCAGATGCTATGGATAGTGACGCACAAGAAAAAGCCATCAAAAAAGTGGCTGAAGGTATCTTGCTTGAGGGGGATTACGAGCCAACCAAACCGGCGACTCTTGAATTCATTGATGAAAAACATGCACGCCTGACATTAGAGCAGGGCAAATACCATCAGGTCAAACGTATGATGGGTTACTTTGGCAATCGAGTCACGGAACTGCACCGAGCCAGTATCGGTCATATCAATCTAGAAGGCCTAGAAAAAGGCGATAGCCGTTTCTTGACGTCAGAAGAAGTCGCCAAATTCTAAGAGGTAGTAGAGATAGTATAGATAGGCACTGAATCAGCTAAGTCTTTGCATTGATACTTGTATTGAAATTATCGTTTCAAGCCCATTAGCAGCCATTATATAGTGGCTGCTTTTTGCGGTCTGCTATCTTGTATTTATGTCTATTGTCTACCTGTGTTGCCTATCTCTTAAAGCTAAGTAGCAATTTTGCGACATTAACCATTTAGCGCTTTGCAAAACTATCCTATATGCTACAGTCTTTTTATCTATATTTTTATAACAGACAACCCTTAAACTATTTTCAAAAATTCAACTAGTAAGAAAATGGATTGCTACCTTTGAGTTAATGGTGGCTTTGGAATTGGGGTTAATATCGAAAACCGTCATTATCAAAAACCAGATAGGAACCCTTCTGTGACATTACCTGTATTAAAGTCTGCCAGTCTAATCAGCGTCATACTACTAGCAACCACTGCTTGCGCTCAGCCCAGTTCAGCAGATGCTAATAGCAACAACGTAACGAAAAACGCCACAAATTCGCAAGCAACCCAAGCAGTGAGCACAACTGTCGATAAGCGATTGCGCCAAATATTGACCCAAGCAGGCATCAAAACACAGATCACTTCTATTGTGCCATCTAAACTGCCTAATATGTATCAAGTAAGTTTGGCTGGGCAATTGCCACTACATATCACCGAAGATGGTCGTTACGTCATCCAAGGCGAGCTACAAAAGAACCCAAGCGAACGTGTCGTGATCGAAACGCCTGCTCGCAGTACGAGTGCGCAACTGGGCAAGCCGGTTAGCGCCAGCACGAAATCAGACATATTGGCCAATATGTCTGCGCTCAAAAACATGAGTGCCAAAACGCCATTCTTTTATACCGCAGTACCGGGCGTCATTTGGGGTGCGACGTTAGAAGGTGTGCCTTTCTTATTATCAGATGATGGTCAGTACATTACCGATGGCGAGATATCAGTCATCGAAAATGGTCAGTTTGTTGGACTTGATGAAGAGTTCGAAGCGCTGAAAAACCAGTCTGTGTTTGAGACATTGGATAAAAGCCAGCTAATTACTTATCCAGCGACCAGCACTGAGAGAGCCGTTATCTATGTGGCTGATGATGTGAATTGTCCTTACTGCCGCCGACTGCATCAGCAAGTGCCATCGCTGAATGCAAAAGGCGTAACGGTTAATGTCATCGGTTATCCGATATATGAGGCGTCACCGAAGCAGATGCGTGGTATCTGGTGTCAGGCCAACGAAGACAGTCGCCGTCAGGCATTTGACAAAGCGATGCTACAGGGTGAAATGACACCTGCACCAGCCAGCTGTAATACAGATCATGTGACGCCCAATCGTGAAAAAGCTGCTGGATTGGCTGTGATGGCAACACCTGCAATCTATCGTGAAGATGGTGTGCTATACCAGGCAAGTTTTGAGAGTCCAGAGTTTTTAGAGTTTTTAGGCGTTGAGTAATCGGTTGGTGTGATCAAGTGCTTTAACAGTTCAAAGCTTTAAGGTATTAGTCTGTTAGGTAGAACTATAAAAAACCGCCTTATGAACTGCTTCATAAGGCGGTTTTTTTTATAGTTCTATTCAAAAATTTCCGCATCTCAAAAGCTATCTTAAATATCTTATGGCAAGACGATATCAACGATTTTCCAGTTGATAAGCCCTTCACGCTGCATCTCGATAGTGAGAGGATAGCCTTTCACTTGACCGCTAATACTAAAGCAATTGATACCACAGTAGCTGAGCGTTGGTTTTTCACTGTCATTACCTTGGGCTACTTGCTGCTCAAGTTCTGCAGCTTGTTTTTTCATGACTTGCTGCATTTGGCTTTTGACCACCGCATCGACATCACCGCGCTGAATAATCAAACTTTGAATCAGGTTTTTCAAGTCAACTTGATCGCTAGCGATGGCCCATGCTGCCGCTAGCTCTTTGGTTGCTGTATTGGCCTGACCTTGGGTATTAATAACCTTTTCGATATTCTGCGGCGTGATGGCCCCTTCAACTGCCTGCGCGATGAAGCCGTTCGCTGCTTGGGTCAACGCATCACCACCTAACTCGGAGATTAGCGGATACTTAGTCATGGTCGTTGCAAATTGGCTGGTTAGCTGGTTTTGGACACTTGGTTGCACTTGATCATAATCAATAGCCGCTGCAATCGTGGCACCGTCCTTATCGTCGTAAGCATTTTTGAGCTGATAAGCGCTATAGTAAGGCGAGCCTGCATACACTGCTATCGCAATTATGATGAATAGAATAACCAGCTTTTTCATAAGACTTGATACCTTGTCGCAAGCGTCATCACTATGAGTTTGAATGACCGTAGATGTGGTGACAAATATTAGCATGACTGGACACGGCTCAGGTACGAAAAGCTTTGCAGTAACCTTAATAAATCGTTTGTCTTTTGCCAGGGTAGGATCAACGGCTAATTTCATCATTTAAGATCTTGATAAATCAGAAGACCATCTCCATAAATAGCGCAAACTTTTTATAATTGATTTGGCTAAGCAGCCTTTACCGTATTTGTTGGTTAAGTCTAGATATGATCGTTTTATAGCATTGCGACCTATTATGTTTCATGTGAAACGTTATACATGTCTAGTGCGTAAGAATAACGATTAGTATCATTGTTAATTGAGCTGATGATTTGACTGACCGGTGTGGCTGTAAAGACGATAGGAGAGAGCATGAGTAAGCGCGATTTTTATGAAGTATTAGGTGTCAGCAAGACCGCTGACAGCAAAGAAATTAAGCGAGCCTACCGTAAGCTTGCCATGAAATACCATCCAGATCGCAACTCTGATGATCCTGATTCGGAAGAAAAATTCAAAGAAGCTTCAATGGCTTATGAAGTATTGAGCGACGAAGAAAAACGTTCAGCCTACGATCGTATGGGCCATGCAGCCTTCGAAAACGGTATGGGTGGCGGCGGCTTTGGCGGAGCGGGCGGCGGAAACTTCCAAGATATCTTTGGCGATATCTTCGGTAATTTCGGTGATATCTTTGGTCAGCAGCGTGGCGGCGGCGGTGGGCGTTCGCGTCGTGGCTCTGACTTACGTTATGTGATTGAGCTTACATTAGAAGAAGCCGTACGTGGCTGCAAAAAAGAAATCAGCTTCACGGCTCCTGCGCCTTGTGATACCTGTGATGGTAAAGGGGCAAAAAATGCCTCTGATGTTGTAACCTGTCAGACTTGTCATGGCCAAGGTCAAGTACGTATGCAGCAAGGATTCTTTGCGGTACAGCAAGCTTGTCCTCATTGCGGCGGTACTGGTAAACAGATCAAAAACCCTTGCCCAGACTGTCATGGTAATGGCGTAAAAGACAAATCACGCACGCTAGAAGTCTCTATCCCTGCAGGTGTTGACGATGGTGATCGCGTCCGTCTAGCAGGCGAAGGTGAAGCAGGCGGCGCTGGTGTACAAAATGGCGATCTATATGTCGAAGTACGTGTCAAACAGCACAATGTCTTTACCCGTCAAGGCGCGGACCTATATATGGATGTGCCAGTAAGCATCACTGATGCGGCATTGGGCAAAGAAGTCGAAATTCCAACCTTAGATGGTAAAGTAAAAATCAAGGTGGCAGAAGGTACGCAAAGTGGTAAGTTACTACGTGTACGCGGCAAAGGTGTAACACCAGTGCGTACTACCATGAAAGGTGACTTGATTTGCCGCGTGGTTATCGAAACACCTGTTAATCTGACTCGTGAGCAAAAAGACTTGTTACGCCAATTCCAAGATACTTTGGATGACGATAGCAAGCACCAACAGTCGCCACATAAAAAATCATTCTTCAAAAAAATCGGCGATTTATTCGATTAAGAATGAGCCAAACTAATTAGTAAATACTCAATTAAGCCCAAAGGTTTCATGTGAAACCTTTGGGCTTTTTGTTGACGGTATAAAAAGCCCCTCATGTAGTGATATTTGCTAAACTTACGATAAATATGATTAAAAATAATTTCACCAAATATAAAGTAACTAAGGTAAAAGTATGAGCGAACAAGCAAATAATAAATCTATCAACGTTGGCGTAATCGGTGCAGGCGGTCGTATGGGTCGTATGCTTATCGAAGCAGTACAAAACAACCCGCAAACTACATTAAAAGCAGCGATTGAACGTCAAGGCTCTAGCCTAGTTGGAGCAGATGCAGGCGAAGTTGCTGCTATCGGTCATTTAAACGTAAAAATCGTTGATAACTTAGCCGATGTGATTAACGACATCGATGTATTGATTGATTTTAGCTTACCTGATGCCACCGAAAAAAATATGCAAGTTTGTGCTGAGAATAACGTCGCTATGGTTATCGGTACGACGGGATTCAATGAGCAGCAGGAACAAGTACTGGCAAAAGCAAGTGAGCAAATCACTATCGTGTATGCAGGTAACTATTCGACAGGCGTTAATTTATCATTGAAACTACTCGGGATGGCTGCCAAGGCATTTGGCAATGATGCTGATGTAGAAATCATCGAAGCACATCATAAGCACAAAATCGATGCACCTTCTGGCACCGCATACATGATGGCCGAAGCAGTCGCAGAAGCGCGCGGACAAAATCTAAAAGACGTCGCTATCTATGGCCGTGAAGGACAAACTGGCGAGCGTGAATCTGGAACAATCGGCATTCACGCAGTACGTGGTGGCGAAATCGTAGGCGATCATACTGTGATGTTCATCGCAGATGGAGAAGTGGTTGAAATCACTCATCGTGCGCGTGCTCGCATGACATTTGCCGCTGGTGCGGTACGTGCCGCAACTTGGGTCGTTGAGCAAGCAGTGGGACAGTACAATATGCAAGACGTGCTTGGATTAAGTGACTAACGACTATTGATGGTCTATGGTTGGCTATAGTATTGTGACTGACCGCTCGATGACTCCATAATAGTAAGGGAGCAGATATGAATAGCACCAAACGTTATATTAGACATAAACCGATTGGTGTGATTTGTACCATTAACCTTGCAAGTCTATCAGTCTTTGCGATGAGCCTAGCTATCCTACCAATTACCGTACAAGCTAGTACTGCTCAAACTTATGTCATCCATACCTATGGTGGGGCTAGCCTACTACCTGCAGTGAGGCAGAAATTAAATAGTAGCGTAGACGGTGGTACGGTGACTACGTATCAAGATAAATTGGTACTGCAAACCACTGCACGCAATTATCAAGTGGTACAGCAGTTATTGTCTCAGATTGACCGTCAGCCACAGGCATTGACGGTCGCCGTACGTGTTGGCAATAGTAGTAGCGATCAAGGTAGTATTCAGCGAAGTCAGGTCATTATTACTAATCGCGGTATCCAAGGTGCAGGGGTTATTAGTCAACGTAGCAGCCAGCAGCAGGGTAGTAATTTATATCAAGTACAAACGTTATCTGGCAGTGCGGCGAGTATTAGCACAGGTACGCTCTACTCGCTAACTCAAACCTATAACACAAATAACGATTCAATTTATCATCGTTCAGCTAGTCATAACTTCAAATCACAGATCGTGATTCAGCAGCAAATACTACTGCCAACGATACAAGGGATTACCATCACACCAAGACTGCTGCCCAATGGACAGGTGGAAGTACAGCTCTCCCAAGCGGAAGAAAGGTTAGTGCAGCCGCATTCACCTTATAATCAAATGAGTTCTATTAACAATACTGTCCGAGGACAAAGATTGAACAGTAGGATTATCGTGCCACGTGGACAGTGGGTGACAATTGGAAAGGTTTCACAAAACTCAACCAGTAGCACTAGTAACAGCAGCCAAACTATTAATACCAATAATAGCGTGCCTATTGCTTTAAGAGTTGAATAGTTAAAAAATTAAATCACTAAGCACAAAAAAGCGCGATACGGGTATTAACCGTGCCGCGCTTTTTTGTGAAAAGTACTAGGGAGTGTCTTCAATTCACTCGATAGTCATCTTAATGGGCTAAAAATGGTTAAATCTTGCCAAACATCGTCAAATAGCTGGTTAATATCCCGATATTATCTGCACTATTTTTCTTGTTTGACGGCAATTTATCTCATTTTTATCACCATTTTTGAAATGAAGACACGCTCTAGATACTAATCAATATAAACTACTTCGAGCGGTGGGAAACCATTGAACTCTACCGATGAGTACGAGTTGGTATAAGCACCAGTGGTTAGCCAATAGATTTTATCACCAATCTCAAGCTCTTCTGGTAGCTGATAACCTGCTTCTTCATACATAATATCAGTTGAGTCACAGGTTGGACCGGCTAGTACTACTGTGCCTTCACTGGTAGAGGTTTCCATCTTAGGCGTATAGACAGGATACTTGATGGCTTCCCCCAACGTTTCGATTAAGCCTTGGAATAGACCAACATCGGTATACACCCAACGGGTCAAATCAGTATCAGACTTACGAGAGATCAGTACCACGTCACTGACCAATACGCCTGAACCACCAACCAACGAACGACCCGGCTCTAAAATAATTTCTGGCATTTCATCGTCGTTATAGTCGTCAGTCAGGTAGCTGGTGATTTCTTCAGCGTAGACTTTGATAGGGTTAACTTCACTAATGTAGTTGGTCGGGAAGCCACCACCCAAATTAATCATTTGTAGCTTGATACCTTCTTCATTCTTCATCCAGTCAAACATATATTTGACTTTGGCTAATGCATCATCCCATGCAGCGACGTCTTTTTGTTGGCTACCAACGTGAAACGAGATACCATAAGGGACCAAGCCCAGCTCGCGTGCTTGAACCAGTAAATCAATTGCCATGTTAGGATGGCAACCAAACTTACGTGATAATGGCCACTCTGCTGTCTCTGACCCTTGGACTAAAATACGTACAAATATCTTAGAACCTGGAGCATGTTTGGCAATATTTTTCAGATCCGCTTCTGAATCAGTCGCATACAGATCGATGCCTTTTTCAAAAGCGTATTTAACATGTTCGGCTTTTTTAATAGTATTGCCGTATGAGATACGCGATGGTTCCACACCGCAGTCAAGCACGCGATCAAGCTCATAGATAGAGGCACAGTCAAAGTTTGAACCAAGATCTGCTAGCAAGTTAATTACTTCCACCGCAGGGCTAGCCTTCATTGCATAATGCAATTTTGCTTTAGGAAACAGGCTGACCATTTCATGGTACTTGGTTTCGATACGGCTAAGGTCAACTACTAAGAAAGGTGTCTCGCGACCTTCAGCAGCCTTGGTAAATTTCTGCCAGCTGGCAGGGTCAAAATATTGGTCAATTTTGATCATTGTCATAGTAATAAACCTTTTGCGGAAACTGTATCGGTTAGAAAGAAGTATCGCCAAACAGTGAATGCTAAATAATAGCATTCACTGTAGATATAACGATGTGAAGGATAAAGACGGAATAACAGGGATAAGAGTAAAGAGTAGAGCTTTAAGAATTGGTGGCTTGTGTTTGTTTTTCCGTTGACTGTGCTTCTTTTTTTTCGCGTATTTTTAAAACTTTGCGAACTTTATCACGAGCACGCGTTTGCTTAAGACGAGATAGGTAGTCAACGAATATCACACCATTGAGATGATCCATCTCATGCTGGATACAAACAGCAAGTAGTCCTTCTACAACTTCGTCGATAACCTCACCGTTACCGTCTAATGCTTCGATACGGACTTTATTAGGACGTTCGACTTTGTCATAGACGTCAGGTACGGATAAGCAGCCTTCTTCGTACGGCTGCTTTTCTTCAACCAGTGGCGTGACCTTTGGATTGATAAAAACTCTAGGAGAGCTTTTGTCTTCAGACAGATCCATAACGATAAGCTGAATATGATGATCCACTTGACTGGCCGCAAGTCCAATACCTTGAGCATCATACATCGTCTCGATCATGTCTGCGATTAAGGTTTTGATTTCAGCAGTCACTTCCTTGACAGGCTTGGCGATAGTACGCAAGCGAGGATCTGGGTAACTTAAGATAGGGAGTAGTGCCATAACGCTCACCTCAATGATAAGGACAAAATAGGGTTGATATTATAAGATAAATGGGGACAAAAGTAATGCTTATCAATACTTTCGCAGTCATATGATGCTATATGCATATAGAAAGATTAGATTTTGATGGTAAATGGCATAAAAAAGCCCTGCTTAACGCAAGGCTTTGTTTATATAGTGTTTTAGTTAGCTAGTAATCGACTATGCACGGCGTTTGTTTACAATCATTTCATATAAGAATAGTAAGATAATTGCACCAATCACTGAGAATATAAGACCAGTGAAACCACCGTCAGCATTAATACCGATTAATCCAGCTAAGAAACCACCTAGCATTGCACCAACGATACCCAATACGATTGTCATAATCCAACCCATAGGGTCGTTACCTGGTTTGATAGCACGTGCGAGTAGACCTGCGACTAAACCTACGATAATCATCCAAATAAAGCTCATGTTATTCTCCTAGTATTATTAGTATTTATAATGTGTTACAAGTTTTGATAAATCTATTGTAAACAGTCCTTGGGCACAAAAATAAGCCTAAAATGTTACTACTGTAGGGGCTATGTGAGAAAAAAGTCCGATTTGCTATCGAGTAGGGGCAATAAGTAAACGAAAAGTTACAAAGGTAGCTATGGTGCTAACAGTACTCATTGATGTGGTACTTGTCATACTATAGTTATATAGATATTGGAAATAAAAAACGCAGCCATCTATTAGATGGCTGCGTTTTTATGTACAACATAAGAGCTTTTGTTGTTTCTAGCTAGAAGCGTTATCCGTTATGCAATGCGGCTAATAAACGCTGATGAATGCCTTCAAAACCGCCATTGGACATGACCACAATCGCATCGCCTGATTTTGCATGACTGCTGATATGCTCAATGATAGCGTCAATGCTTGATAGTACTTGTTGGTTGCCAGTAGAGTCGCTAGTAGCCTTTGCTTGTTCGACGACATCTTTTAAGCCCCATTCTAAACCAGCAGGCTCGTACCATAATGTGTAGTCTGCAAGTGCTGCTGATTGAGCTAAGCTGTCTTGATGAATCCCCATTTTCATAGTGTTACTACGTGGCTCAATGATTGCCCAAATGCGTCTGTCGGCTAGCTTCTTTTTGGCACCGTCTAATGTGGTTGTAATAGCTGTTGGGTGATGGGCAAAATCATCAAAAACTAAGATGTCGTTGACGTCGCCGATCAGCTCCATCCGGCGTTTGATACCAGCGAAATCTGATAAGGCAGCACAGGCAGTCTCAACACTGACGCCAACGTTGTAGGCAGCAGCCACGGCAACGAGCGCATTGTTGACATTATGAATGCCGCTCATTGACCAGTTTACGATGGCAGTGGTCTCTTTATCAGCAGCAAAACTGACTTTGAACTGGCTACCATCTGCTTGAATCAGCTGAGCCTGCCAATCGCTACTATCTTCTAGAGTACGCGCGCTTTCATTGTTATCAGCTAAAGTAGAGTCAATGACAGCGGTACGCCAAACAGGTGTCCAGACCCCTTTTGCTAGCGTGTCTTCTAAACTGGTGGTCGCAGCTGGCATGATAATTTTGCCAGTGCTTGGAATCATGCGCACCATATGGTGGAACTGAGTTTGTATCGCATTAAGGTCTGCAAAGATATCAGCATGATCAAACTCAAGGTTATTCAAAATAGCCGTACGTGGACGATAGTGAACGAACTTCGAACGCTTATCAAAAAACGCAGAATCGTACTCATCTGCTTCAATCACAAAATAGCCAGATTCGTTATCATCACTTTTATCAGCACCCAAATAGCTACTGTGCGCAAACACTTGCTGTAGGTGCTCGTCAGTCGTATCAACTAGTGGCACACCGCCAATGAGAAACCCTGTATCAATACCAGCATAATGTAATATCCACGCCAGCATAGTTGTAGTTGTGGTCTTACCATGAGTCCCTGCAACGGCAATTACGTGACGTGACTGCAATACTTGCTCAGATAAAAACTGCGGACCTGAGGTATAGCGTAAGCCATTATCTAGCATGTACTCAATCACATCCATGCCACGTTTCATCGCATTGCCAACGACGACTAGATCTGGCTTTGGTTGCAAGTGCCCTACTAAATAGCCTTCTTCGATAGTCACGCCAGCATTTTCGAGTTGAGTAGACATAGGCGGATAGACATTGGCATCTGAACCTGTGACCGTATGCCCAAGCGCACGAGCTAGCAATGCCAGTGAGCCCATAAAAGTACCACAAATACCAAGAATATGAATATGCATAGACGTTCCGTACGCGCTTAAGTGAAAAGAATAGAGAGCTGATAAAATAAAATGAGAGGTGCTTAGCTGTTATCATTAAAAATAAATACTATTGATACCTAGTGACCAATATATCAGCTGGGCAAACCAGCAATCATTGTAAAGTAAACCCTGTTCGATGACTAATAAAAAACGCCTAACAAGTAGGCGCTATATAGCTAATAAATTTTAGCTGTTTTAGTATTAAGCGATAGGCTAATCAATAACTCGTATTATGATGCTTTTGTTCAGGCGGTTCTTATTGATCCGCTTATTATTTGCGGGATAACGTATAGTCATTATCTAAATTATCGTACTCATCCATACGTATTAGATGATTGTCTTGTATGCGATAGGTCTCGATATTTTTTCTTTCATAAACAATAGTGATTTTGTCATTGTCCTGTCGGTAGACACCGGATTCGAGTAAAGGTGCTTTTGATTCTTTGGAATTATGGTAATTACTTGCTTTTAATACAGACCCATCAGCGAATAGATTCAATGTGACGTCGATACTGTCACAATCTGTACAAGAGACCATGCCGCCATAATCGCCCATCAACGTTGCTTGCAGCATACTGCTCTTTGCTTCTGATCGCTCCATAGAGCTATCTACATAAGTGTTTTTGTTTGACTGAGCAGCAGCAATCAACGATTGCCCTTCTATCATTTCACTTGTCTCGTCATCACTCGCTAGCTCAATATTCTCATCCTGCAACGCTTGCGAGTTATCTTGTGGTTCAGGACTAGTAGCCGCGAATGTAGATACCATGTCTTTGTCGGTATTAGATGAAGCGCTATCACAGCCGACGACCAACGCGCATAGTGATGCTACAAATAACGCAGGACGCCACCGCTTTACTATAGTTAACGTAGTAGAGCGAACAAGAGCAAGATATATCATGGTTATACCAAAAACAGTTATTAACAAGTATTTTTCAAGCTCGTCTATATTATAGACACCATAAAACCACTGTCAAAAATCAGGACAATGAGAAATGGGCGCGTAGTAGTAATATAAATTGAGAGCTTGAGAGCATTATCTTATATGTAGGATACAGATAGCTTATGAGTAGAAAGCGATAAATATCTGATGCTTATTCATTTATGATAAAAGCTGACTAAAGATATCAAAGGCTAAAAAATATCTCTGTGGGCTTTTTGTTGTTACCGAAAAATTCAAGAAATAAAAGAAATCGTAGAAACACCTGTCGGTATAACCAATGTGGGTTATAAAGGCGGATTAATAGTAGATAAAAAAAACAGACATTGTATCTAAGATAGTAATGTCTGTTTCAAAAGTAGAAGCAGGAATAAAACCTAACGTCTTATTAAGCGATAGGATTTTAATTAGTGGGCTTGACGATACGCAATAATATCAATATATGTACAATCAGTAGCACACTAAATAAAATCAAAGATTGCTCAGGGATGCTTAACCCCATGAATGTCCAATCAACAGAAGCACATTCGCCAGATCCTGCAAAAACTTCTTCGAACACTTGTAAAATAGGAAGCGTATCAAGCCAGTAGTTCAGTCCTGGTCCACAAGAAGGTACTTGGTCAGCAGGCAAATATTGCAACCATACATGGCGCGCTGCTACCGCCGTTGCCCAACCAATACCTACTAAGCTACCAAGCCACAGTAGTAACCTTATCACTTTAGATTTAGGGTTGAACAATGCTGATATCAGGGCAAAACCGCCCATGACTGTTAGGCCAACACGCTGAAAAATACAGAGCGGGCAAGGAGAAAGCCCTAGGTGGCGCTGTAAATAAAACAGCGCAAAACTCATGCCTGTAATGGCCATTATTACCAACAATACTTGCAGGTTACGGTAAGTGGTTAGCTGTCGCATTGTGCGGTTACTCTTATATGTTTATCTATAATAGATGTAGGGCAGCAATCAAGATTAAGCAGTCAAAATTTAACAATCAACAACCAGTCATCAAAACTTAGCAATCAAGGCTCAGTAATCAAAAGCTAGCGATATTGTTGTAAAAACTCCATAAAGTCTTCTGTTTCAGACTGCTCAATTTCAGCTTGCTGCAAGATAGATTTTTCTGCCAATACTTCGTATTTAGCTTGAGTATTTGGACTAAATGTCTGCTGTAGTAAAGACTCGCGATGCTGTTGAGCCAATGTAAAGCCAAGCTGCCATAAGCTGCCTAAGCGTTTGCTGTCGGAATTCACTTGTGCGGAAATAGTTGATTCAGAGTGTCCTGCTTTGCCTTGCATCAATGCGACGGCCGCGCGGTAATCATTACCACCGTAGTGAGCATCAAGTAATGCGGCAAGCGGCTGCATACGCTCTAGGTGCGTTAGCATCCAGCTTTCAAGTGATTGCTCTTGACCATTATTGATAATATGCAAGTCATCACGGCGACCTTCGTTGACCACACGCTCAAGATTGATAGCGAGCGATTCCTCTTCTTCAGGTAGCAGGTCTGGTGAGTCACTGAACAGACAATACAGCGCCATTACTTCTAAGAAGCAAGCGCTAGAGAGGCGAATGCCCACGTCACTATATGGATCAAGGTCAATAGCACGGAACTCGACATAGGCGATACCACGACGCTCAAGTGCTTCGGTTGGTGTTTCACCGCTCATCGCGATTTGTTTAGGACGAATAGGGCTGTAGTACTCGTTTTCTATTTGCAGAATATGATTGTTGATTTGGATCGGGTTGCCGTCTTCATCGTTCAAACCAAGTTTCGCAAAGCTTTCGTGTGGGGTTTGAATAGCACGGCGCAGACCAGCGACATACTCTGGTAGATAGTTATAACGAATATCGAGCTGCTCTTGCACGCTATTGGTATAACCAAGCTTACCCATACGCAGGCTAGTAGCAGCAGGCTTATAATAGGTTGAATCATTGAGCAACTCTAAATCGTGCTCACGCCCTGCCAAGAAACAAGGACAAACGCTTGGACTGGCACCGAGTAAATACAAAACAAGGCTAGTCAGACGTTTAAAATTACGAATCAGCCCTAAATACTTCTCGTTTTTGAACTCTGTTAACGTTTGACTTTGTGCGGTCGAGGTTTTGGCTTGCCACGTCTCAAACAACGTATCACCAAAAGACAAATTGTAATGCAGACCAGCAATCGTTTGCATGCGGCGACCATAGCGAATACCAAGACCACTACGATATAGGGTTTTTAGCTTACCCGTATTAGAATTACCATAATCAGCTAGTGGGATATCTTCATCTTTAGAAGACAGCATGCAAGGCATCGATAATGGCCACATTAGCTCACCTTCAGGTATACCCTGATAGACCAATACATGCAATTGGCGCAGCATATTGAGAGTCTCTTTTGGTGAGGACTTTGGTTCTGTGATGAGTTCAAGCAGACTTTCTGAGTAATCGGTAGTAATAAAAGGATGAGTAAGTTTTGACCCAAGTTTGGTTGGATGCGGGGTCTGTGCCAAGAAACCATCAGGTTTTACGCGAAGGCCCTCTTTTTCGATACCGCGGAGCATGCCCGTCAAGTGTGTGCTATCAAACCAATTAGGGACTTCGAAATTAACAAAGCTACTCGCAAAATTACTCATAATAGTCATCTATTGTTGTTTATTATGGCGGATCAAAACACGATAAGCGTTTGTCCATAAAATAGGTAAGTGTTAGGTCAATAATTCCGTCAGTTTAGCTCAAAGCTGTCTTGAAAACCACGGACAATTACAAATACGATAAGCTTTAAGCAAAGCGATTTGTGAAGATTTTGACCCTGTTTTTTAATATAGGTTTATCTCGAATATAGCGTTGTTTTGACCAAATAGTTTGATAAAAAAAGCATCTACTTGAAAGATAGATGCTTTATCCATTATGCCTACAAGCTATTTGAGATATCGCTTGTGCACTACTTCATCATCTCAACAGTCATAGCGCGACGGTGTCTACTCAGTTTATATAGAGAATGACGAGCCGCAACCGCAAGTGGTCGTGGCATTCGGATTGGTCACAACAAAACGTGCCCCTTCTAATCCTTCGGTATAATCGACAGTAGAGCCTTGCAAGTATTGATAGCTCAGCGAATCGACGACTAACGTCACATCACCATTATCAAAGTTTGCATCGTCTTCGTTTAGATCGTTGGCAAAGTTAAACCCGTAAGAAAAACCAGAACAACCACCGCCCGTCACATAAACACGTAGCATAAGGTCGCTATCGCCTTCTTCTTCGCGTAGACGGCGTACTTTCTGCGCCGCACTATCGGTTAGGCTTAATACGGTTGGGTCCACTGGTTGGCTGGCGCTTGGACTAAATTGGTTGGCTGATTCGTTCATATCTACCTCAGTTGCTAGGATCAAATGCGGTCGTCGTCCTGTTTGGGTTTGCAATAGGGTACTTGCAAATAAAGATACGCACGGCGTTTGATTTAATTGGGTGCTGTCATTATGGCAAAGCTATTGGTGCATTATAAGCTGTTTGTACTATTTCAAAATGGTATTTGTGCCACTACAACACTTTATTGCCTCTATTGATGGTGGGCACTTATTTTGTAGCAGTATATCATAATGGGGGTACTGTTTCGTTTGTCAAGAGTGGCGCGACTACTGAATGTTACTAACGAATAAGCAGTGCCTCAAGTTTGATACAGAATTGTCTAAAAAAATTGCGCTGAAGGCTCATGCTAAAAATCTTACTAACCAATAATATCGCTATGCGATTAAATACTACTTAACAATATTAAGAAGTCTTAAAGCTTATTGGTCGTATTACGGTATTTTGTGGTCATAACCTTTATAATAGGAATAAGCATGTATGAGCTCAAGAGTCGCTTGTGAAAATTAAGGTTTTTAGCGTAAAAAATACTTAGTTTTGAAATAGTTGTTTAATTGTTTGCCTATAGAGCAAGCGTTTGAAATAATAGCCGCCAGTTGACATACCCTATGTGCGCTTCTTATTGCCCTATATCTATATTATTGTTGAGATGAAGAAATTATATGATCGAATTTAAAGACGTTGGTGTTCGCCGTGATGGTCGTGAATTGTTTGCAGGTGCAAGCTTTCAGCTCCATCCAGGTCACAAAGTTGGACTGACGGGCAACAACGGCACAGGTAAGTCTACCTTATTTGCGCTATTACTGACGCAGATGGGTACAGGCGATACAGAGGTCACCCTTGATAAAGGTGAAGTCAGTATTCCTGATAGCTGGCATGTGGCGCACATGGCACAGGAAGTTGGTGCTACGACGCAGTCTGCAATCGATTATGTATTGAGCGGTGATGAGCAGTGGTATGAGATTAATGCTGCGCTAAATGATTTAAGTAGCGTTAGCGATGAGCAAATTGGTGTGTTACACCAGCAATTCGATGAGATTGATGGGTATCGTACACCGACCAAAGCGGCACAAATTATGGCAGGGCTTGGTTTTAAGACTAGCCAGCATGAGCTGCCAGTAGAGGGGTTTTCTGGTGGTTGGCGCATGCGCTTAAACCTTGCCAAGACTTTGATGAGCCGTGCTGACCTGATGTTACTCGATGAGCCAACCAACCATTTGGACTTAGATGCTATCTTGTGGCTTGAAACATGGATCAATGCTTATATGGGTTTGGTCATCGTCATCTCGCATGACCAAGCGTTTTTGGACGCGACAGTTGGTCATATTTTGCATGTAGAGCAACAAAAAATCACCCTATATACTGGTAACTATCAGCAGTTTATTCGTACCCGCCACGAGCGTATGGCGCAGCAGCAGCAAGCGTTTGAAAAGCAAGAAGCGACCAAGGCTCACTTGGATGACTTTATTCGTCGTTTCCGTGCTAAAGCCAGTAAAGCCAAACAGGCCCAGAGCCGGATTAAGCAGCTTGAGCGTATGGCGGAGCTGTCACCAATGATGGCCGACAACCCGTTCTCGTTCCAATTCTACGAGCCAGCAAATATGAGCTCACCGCTGATTGAGCTGACCCACGCAGATATTGGCTATAGTGAAACACCGCTGTTACGTAATGCTAATGTACAGGTGACCCCTGATACTCGTCTTGGCCTATTGGGCATGAACGGTGCTGGTAAATCAACGTTGATTAAAGCATTGGTCGGTGAGCTTGGCATATTAACAGGCAAGTATCGAGTTTCAGACACCCTAAAATTGGGCTATTTCAATCAGCATCAGATGGATATCCTAGATGCCAAAGCAACACCTATAGAGATGCTACGTCGTCTAGCCGGTAAAACTTCTGATGCAATGCTGCGCTCGTTTTTGGGCAGTTTTGACTTCCGCGGTGAGCGCATTGATACCCCAAGTGAGCTGTTCTCAGGTGGTGAGCGTGCGCGTTTGACCTTGGCATTGATTGTTTGGCAGCGTCCAAACGTTCTTGTACTCGATGAGCCTACCAACCATTTAGATTTACAAATGCGTCAAGCGCTGACTATCGCATTGCAAGGCTTCAAAGGTGCAGTGGTACTAGTATCGCATGATCGAGAGCTGATTGCCAATGTCTGTGATGAGCTATATTTGGTACACGATGGCATTATCGAAGAATTCGATGGTGATATTGGTGACTATGGTAAATGGCTAGCAGAGAAGCGTAAACAAGAGAACGCAGCAGATAAAAATACAGGTAAGAAGAAAAGTAAAAAAGAGAGTAAAAAGTTTGTTTCACGTGAAACTAATGATAGCTTAGTAAGGAATGAATCATCTGATACTTCATCAAACAGTAAAGCTGCACCGTCTGCACTTAGTAAAGAAGAGCAGCGTAAGCTAGCTGCTGAACAGCGTAAAATGACAGCACCTATCCGCCGCGAGATAGAGGAAACAGAAAAGACACTGGCTAAGATTGATAAGCAGCTCGTGACGCTCGAAGAAAAATTGGCTGATACAGAGCTGTACGAAGAGAGCCGTAAGTCTAACTTGCTTGTATTACTCAATGAGCAAACAGCGCTACAGCAGCAGCACAGTGATAATGAAGAGAAGTTACTACTATCAATGACGACTTTAGAAGAGATGGAAGCTAAGTTTGCATAAAGCGTTCTAGATAGTTAGTTATAGAAGCAGACATAAAAAAGGGATGGCATGAGCCATCCCTTTTTTATTACATCATTCCTTACGATATTTGCCATCACCGTACGATAATATTTCCATCGTGGTCGTACAAAGTTGACAGTTTATTTCACCAGCAGCGGCCTTTGATAAATCAAGAATACGGCCTCGAATAAAAGGTCCTCTATCCGTGATTTTTACAACGACGCTCTGCTTTGTCTTTTGGTTGGTTACTTGTACCTTCGTGCCGAACGGTAACGTGCGATGTGCAGCGGTCAAAGAGTTCATGTCGAAGATACTACCACTCGCTGTGCGCTTGCCATGAAACTTACTACCGTAATAACTGGTATTGGCAGCAAAAACTGTGGTGCTAAGTAGTAGTGATAAAGTGACAACCAAAGACTTGATTAAATAAGACATTTAATACCTTTAAGCAATTAATAAAATAGACAGATGCTCTTGCCTACGTTATCTATACTCCCTATGAGTATGAATAACAGGGGATTCTACAAGAGCTAGCTTGTCATATTATTACTGCTATGTAAAAAACTCATGAGGTCAAATACCTGTTTTTTAAGGAAAAATAGATACTTTTTAGCAAAAATAATGATGATGAAGAAACTAAAATTAGTCTTATAAAGAGCGATTCTCATAAAGAAGCCGACAAAATACTAGAAAGCCAACCACACAATATAAATAGGTAATATATAAAGACCAAATATATCGATATAGCATACTTGACGTTATAAAACGCTATTTAGGAGTGGATAATATCGTGTAAGCAAAACTTTCTATAGTGTTGCTAAAATCTAAAAACAGAGGGTTTGGTATTATTTTGATGTCATTAGAAAACTGATGATGATAAATTTTGAAGAAGTTTAGCCCAATGTAAAAGCGTTTTTTCTGTACTAGAAAGTATTGTAGATACTGTTTGGCATCATTACTGGTAATATTTATATAACGGTGTTTATGGTAATTATTGTTATGATAATAAGTAAGCCACAAAAACTGCTATAGCAAAATCTAGTAGCCGTTTATACCGTATCGTTTGAAAGTGGCAGACTGATACCACTAATATGTTTTTATTTGAGGGAAAATAACATGGCAGAGAAAAACTACTATGACATTTTAGGGGTCAAAAAAGACGCCTCAGACGCTGATATCAAAAAAAAATACCGTAAGCTCGTTCGTCAATACCATCCTGATGTCAGCGATCATCCAGACGCTGATAATAAGATTGCAGAAATAAATAACGCGTATGAAACGATCAGAGATAAAGACAAGCGTGCTGAGTATGACGCTATGCTAAACAACCCATTTGCGGGTCAAAATAGCTCAAGTGGGTTTAGTGGCGGTGGGCAAGCTGGCGCGGGTCAAGGTGGTTTTCGTTGGGAAGACATCAAAGATCAGTTTGGTGATGGAGAAGCCTTTGGCGATGGTGGTTTTCGCTTCGATGATATTTTTTCAGCATTTGGTCGCGGCGCACGTGGGTCAGCTGGCGGGCAAACGGGCAGCCGCTCTCAAAGCAGCGGTTTTGATCAATTTGGCAGTGATTTTGGGACGCAAGATAGCAAAGGTCAGGATCAGCATGCTGAGATTACCGTTGACTTATCTTCAGTCTACAGTGGTGACGACTATAGTATCAAACTAAATGTCCCTGTTCGTCAGCCCAATGGCAATGTCGACTATGATAATAAAACCCTTAAAATAAAAATCCCGAAAGGTATCACTGATGGTAAGCAGATTCGTTTAGCAGGGCAAGGTGCTGCTGGTAGTAGTAATGGTAAAAATGGTGATTTGTTTTTGAAGGTTAAGATTCGTCATGATGCCAATATTCGTATAGAAGGCGCAGACGTTTATCAAACCGTGAATATTGCACCTTGGGAAGCGGCACTGGGTGAAAAAATCAATGTCAGTACACCAGCGGGTACGCTTGGCGTGACTATTCCTAAGAACAGTAAGTCTGGTAGCAATTTACGTCTTAAAGGCAAAGGTATCCCTGCCAAGCAAGCAGGTGACTTGTATCTAACTTTAAATATTGTCAATCCTGATGTCAGTAATGATGCATCGACACAGGCTTATGAGCAGCTAAAGCAAGCCTTTGCTGATACCGATATTAGTCGTTAAACAAGATTATGAATAACCGTTATTTATTACCGAAGTGATAAATAAATAGCAGAGATGAATAAGATACTGATGAAATAAAGAGAAAACGAGGATAATAGCTATGAACCACTCGACTGAATTTACAGACATCATCATGAGCTTAGATGAACTGGTCTCTGCCTGTGGCCAAGAGCGCCAATGGGTCATCGAATTAATCGAAGAAAATATCATTGAATATGATGCACCAGCGCATGAGAAATTTACTGGTTATCAGCTAACGACAGTGCGACGTGCATCGCGACTGAGTCGTGACTTTGAAGCCAGCGTACCTGCCATCGGTTTGATACTTGAGCTGCTAGATGAGGTTGAGCAACTGCGTCAACTCAAACGCCAAATAGAGCAGCAAACACCAGTTATCGAAGTCGATATAGACAATCTAAAGTAATCAAAATACCGCATAAAAAAAGGGCCGTTTAAAGGCCCTTTTTTATATCTATAGAAAGCATTTCAACGACAATTAACGCGAATAAGTAGGATCTGCCGCTGCTGTAAACAACACATCAGTTGAAGAGTTCAAGGCAGTTTCAGCTGAATCCTGAATCACACCGATGATAAAGCCAATCGCAACCACTTGCATTGCGATATCATTTGGAATACTAAACAAGCTAGCAGCGAGTGGAATTAGTAATAATGAACCACCAGCAACACCAGAAGCACCGCAAGCACTAATCGTAGCAACCAGACTTAATAATAATGCAGAGGCAAATGTTACTTCGATACCCAACGTATGAGCAGCAGCAAGCGTTAAGACGTTAATCGTAATCGCAGCACCAGCCATATTGATAGTGGCACCTAGTGGAATGGTCACCGAATAAGTGTCTTCATGCAATCCAAGCTTACGGGCAAGGTTCATGTTGACCGGAATATTAGCCGCTGAACTACGCGTAAAGAAGGCAGTAATCCCTGATTCGCGCAGACATCTGAACACGAGTGGATAAGGGTTTTTACCCGTTTTAACAAGGACGATAAGCGGATTGGCAACCAAAGCAATGAATAACATACAGCTGATCAATACCATCAAGATACGTGCGTAGCCTGCCAAAGAAGCAAAGCCTGTCTCAGCAACCGTGCTAGCGACTAGGCCTAAGATACCAAATGGCGCTAGAGCAATAATCCATTTAACTACTTGTGAGATGGCATCAGCAAAATCACCAACGACATTGCGAGCAGTATCACTGGCTTGGCGCAATGCAAAACCAATAATAATTGCCCATGCTAAGATACCAATGTAGTTGGCTTCAGCGATTGCATTGATCGGATTGGCCACCAAGTTCATGAGCAAGTTCGTCAAGACTTCTTTTAGATCAGCAGGTGGAACCTGTGCGATATCAGCGTTTATCAAGACAAGTTCAGTCGGGAACAAGAAGCTAGCACCGACTGCCGTTAGCGCGGCTAAAAAAGTGCCGAACATGTACATGATAAGTACAGGCTTTACATAGACTTCATTACCACTGCGATGTTGGCTAATCGCTGCCATAACCAGCACAAACACTAGGATGGGAGCGACGGCTTTTAGTGCACCGACAAAGAGTGTACCAAGTAACCCTATGGCGGTGCCGATACTTGGCGCTAACCAACCAATCAATACCCCTAGCACCAAACCAATAATAATGAGCGGCACCAGCCCTATACGCTGGTACATCGCAATTAATGAACGCATCTGTACACCCTCAAGTCCGTTAAAAGTAAGTGAATTGTCACAACAGAAAATTTATCGATGGATAGTAGCATTTTTTGACATATTCGCATACTGCTCGTAGCAGTGACTGCCATGAGAAAACGGAGAGGTAGCAGAGTCATCTAATAAGTATAAAAGAATGCAGCACTTATAGGTAAAGGCTAGCTACTAAGAATATCTCATTCGTGAGAGTAAAAGTGGCGGTATAGATTGTGATATATAAGATAGGTGGTATATTTCATTGTAAAAAATGAAGGGGAAATAAACGGCAGAGCTATACCTTAAAGTGGGTTAAATCGTAACCTAATTGCTGGTAGGCTTTATATTTATTACGACCTTCTTGGGTACTTGTGACATCAGGTCGGATCAGCTCAAGGACTCGGGAGGGGTTGGAGTTATTAGTAGCAGCCATAAAATCGTTAACAGGATGTGTTGTCGTATTAAGAACGATACCATTAAAACCTGCTGGCATATGATTGCCAAGCATTACAGGCGCTAATAATTCAGGATTAGCAACGTTGGGATTAGCGTTAATATCATCACTTTCAGCAGTAATATCAGAAAGGACTTGATGCGGTATAAAACTCGTGGCTTCTTGCGCCCAGAGCGCCGTATTTAAATTTGATAACAATGTGTCATCTTCAATTAAAATCAGCAAAGACTGAGCGCTTTTGTTAAGCGCCGTCTGAGCAAGCTGACAAATAAAGCCCAAGAAATCTTGGGCCTTACTCTCACTTAATACATAAAAACTAATTTTCATAAATGGATTAAACCATCTCTGCACTGTTTTTCAGATATTGCATAAACAATGGTACTGGACGACCAGTTGCTGCTTTGTCTTTACCTGAGTTCCATGCAGTGCCAGCGATGTCTAAATGCGCCCATGCTTGACCTTCTTCAACGAAACGAGATAAGAAGCAGGCAGCAGTTACTGCGCCAGCGCCTTTGCCACCGATGTTTTGCATATCAGCGATTGGTGAGTCAAGCTGCGCTTGATAGTCGTCATCTAAAGGCATATGCCAGACAAGATCGCCTGACAGGTTACTTGCATTTTCTAAATCAAACAGGACGTCTTCATCATTACTAAACACGGCTGAACGAACATGACCTAATGCAACGACACAAGCGCCAGTCAATGTGGCAACATCGATGATAGCTTTTGGCTGATAACGCTGCACGTAGCATAGGGTATCGGCTAGTACCAAACGACCTTCAGCATCAGTGTTCAAGATTTCAACTGATTTGCCATTCATCGCTTTTACGATATCGCCTGGACGCGTTGCATCACCTGATGGCATGTTTTCAGCGCAGGCTAGGGCGCCAACGACATTGATTGGTAGACGCGCTTCACACAATGCCTTGATCGTACCGAGTACTGACGCCGAACCACCCATGTCAAACTTCATCTCATCCATCGCCGCACCTGGCTTGATTGAGATACCGCCTGAGTCAAAGGTAACGCCTTTACCGACTAATACGATAGGTGCGTCGTCGTTGGTCACTTGTGCATTACTATCGCTATTTTTATTTACATTTTTAGCTGATTTTTTGGTTGGCAGTTTATCAGCCAGTGCTTTTAGACCACTTACTTTTGCGTTGTTAGTGGTTTGTTCTGTCGTGTTTGTATCAGCACTGAATTCTGATTTGCCACGGTATTCCATGAGCACAAGCTTACCTTCTTTGGTAGAACCTTGCGCCACGGCTAAGAAGCAATGCATACCTAGCGCTGACATTTCGTCTTCACCTAATACCTTGACGGTCAATAAGTCAGGATAAGTTTTTGCAAGTTCTTGAGCTTGTTCAGCCATGTAAGCTGGGAAGCAGATGTTGCCAGGTTCATTGGCCACATCACGAGTGAGGCTTTGACCAGCGAATACTGACTGAGCAAATGCAAGTGCAGGTTTTAGTGACTCGTCAGCTAATAGATAAACATTGGTCAATACAGGAGTCGCTTGCTCAGACTTGTATTTGTCAAAGCGATAGCTGGCTGCCAATAGGTTAAGCGCAAACTGACCAAAATGGTTTTCTTCTAGTGCATCGCCTAATGCAACAGTGATAGAAGAGACGCGCTTTTGTGTGCTGCTATAAATAGTATTGGCGATTTTTTGCAGTACTGCGTTATTGAATTTATCAGTGTTACCCACACCGACCAATAGCAGTTGAACAGGGTTTTGCTTGGTGGTTTTTTTATCACCTGCTAAGGCGTAGTCAGCAACAGTCTCACATGCAGTACCTTTAAAATGTGATACTTCAATCAACTGCTCAATACGAGCGGTATATTCGGTCAGCACAGATTCAGCTAAAACGTTTTTCTTGTCATCGACCAATACAACCAGACAAGCATCGTCTTTGCTTTTGGCTTCTTTTTTTAGGATTTTTTGTGTATGGGTCTTTGGTAAATGCTGAGATAATTTGATATTCATATAGTTATCCTTATTAGAGTTATGAAAAATGATTAGAGTTATGAAAAATGCAGGATTTGTATGACTGTTTATACCTGTCAGATTATTAGATTATTTGGTCTGTCGAGCAACCACAGTAGTGTAGCATATTGCGATAATAGTGCGCAGTTAGCAAAACTTAGGTAATGCGTTTGAATTATTGCGCTGTGCTAACTTACACTATAATTTAGCGTTGTAAATTAGCCATTAACCAATTCATCGGTCGTTACCATCGCAGCAAATCTGTCTTGCAGTGCTGCCATGGCAGTATCATGCATGATATCAGCTCTGATAGTCTCTCTTGTAGCGCTAGGTAGGTCGCGGGTAGCACAGGCATCGTGGCAGACAAAGCTATCGAAGCCTAAATCAAATGCGGCGCGAGCGCTTGAGCTGACGCACATGTGACTCATAAAGCCTGCAAAAATAATCTGCTTTTTTGATTCTGCTGAAATTAATGATTGTAGCCGTGTATCATAAAAAGCATTCGGATGCTGTTTTGCAATCACTGTTTCGCCATCTTGCGGCTGCAACTGCTCTACTATTTCAACGTTAGCGGATAAAGGATCAAAAACGTTGCCATTCTCTGCGCCATGATGAGTAATGTGAAAGATAGGTAGATTTTGCTGACGCGCTTTATCAAGTAGTAAACGCGCATTGGCTATGGCTTCTGTCCCAGCGTCTCCTAATGGCATCGCGCCATCGACGTATTCGTTTTGATAGTCGATAAGAACGAGCGCGCAATTTGACCAGTCAAGCGCATCGAATGACCCGCCAGCGAGTTCAAGTAGGGTAGAGGGCGTAGAGGTTATTTTATTCATTGGTATTATTCTCCGTTTGACAGTATAGGTATATTTTTCTATCAGTCAGTCTAGCAACTAATAACAGAGATAGATGGTCGATGATACGAATGGCAAACAAACCTTTCTAAAATAAATAAAGCAAAAAATTCACAACATCAATTTGATGTCATCTGAGGTTTTATCACTCATTTATCCAATATTTGCTATATTTTTCACCTACTGTCAATAATGCGCTATCAGCAAGGTGTGCGTAATGTTTTCAAACACATTTCACAGTCATTTTTAAGCAAAATATGCTAGCATTAGCGGTTATATCTGTCGCTTGTGTTTATTGAGTATGGCTAATCATTCGCTTGGCAACGTTTATCGTTATTTGAATATTTGAATGACTCATATCATGCTGATGATATGTTGTCGTACAGCCTTAATGTTCAGTAAGTCTATCACCAATCACGCGCATACCAACCGTTTAAGAGTACCCATTGTGATATTACGCCGCTACATGACACAACAAGTTGCTTCGACCACAGCCTTAGTGTTGGGGTTTTTGATAGTGATGATGCTTGGCGGTCGCTTGATACGCTATTTTGGCATCGCCGCCGAAGGTCGTTTGGACGTCAGCCTACTGTTTACGATCATTGGGTATAACCTACCGTACTTTTTAGAGCTCATCTTACCGTTAGCTTTTTTTATTGCTCTGATGTTGGTATTTGGCCGCTTGTATGTTGATCAAGAGATGGCAGTGATTAATGCTAGTGGCGTATCTCGCGGTAAGCTTGCTCGGTTAATGACACCATTGATATTAGCATTATTCGTTGGTGAAGCGGCACTATCCGTCGTTGGCAAACCTTGGGGCGTACGCTCGTCTGAGGCTGTCTGGCAGCAGCAAGCATTGACCAGTGCATTTGATTTGATTCGTCCGAATGAGTTTATTAGTAGCGGTAACTATCATCTATACGTGGGTAGTCTCAGTAACGACAAGAAAAAACTACAAGATGTGATATTGATCCAATCTGAACCTGCGAAAAAAGGTGGAACTGCTGAAAGTGTTGATGCCACCGATGCTGATATGAATAATACGATTGATAACGAAACAGCCGAACAGATTGGCATATCTGATATTCCAAAAGACATTATAAATAGCGGCGCAAAGGATATTAGTAAAGACACTATCACGCTAGCTAAGCGTGCTGAGCAAGTAGATACTGGCAATAGTGGTGTGACCCAACTGGATCTGTTCCAAGGACGTCGTTATGAAGTTGGTGCAGGCAGCCTAAAGTATAATCAAGTTGCTTTTGATCGCTATCGCATTACCCTGACTGAGTCCTCGCAGGAAGTCATCACCGAAGACAATATCGAGACGCAAGAGATTGGACCATTGTGGCAAGCCGCAACGAGTAGTTCACCATCAGGTACGAATAGTGCAATGCGTGCTGCCCAAAGTGAGCTTGGCTATCGTTTGGCATTACCGTGGCTGATGATTATCGCGCCTATGTTAGCCGTGCCACTTGCGCAAGTGCGACCGCGTCAGGGACGTTGGCTGCGTTTGTTTCCTTCTATCTTATTATTTGTCAGCTGTGCATTGGGTATCATTTCGCTCAAAAACGCAGTGAGCAAAGACAGCATCAGCGTATGGGCATATGTATGGCTTATCTTAGGGTTTATGGCATTGGCGCTTTACATGAACTGGGGTAGCCGTGTGCAACATCGACTGCGCTTTCGCAAACAAGAAAATAGGCTAGCTGCTGTCGCAACTAATTCAGTTAGCGACATAGATAGCCAGAATAACAGCTCACAAGGAGGGCAGTCTTAATGCGCTCTTTATTTGCTAAATCAGCCGAGTCTGTTCACTTAGCCAAGAAACCTGCCAATTTAAAGGTCCTTAGCCGTTATGTAAAACTGAACGCTCTATTAGCTATAGTTGCTGCCGTTATTGGTTTGTGGGCATTACAATTGATTTTTTCTTATTTATCAGAGCTTGAGTCGTTAGATGATGGTTACACCATGGGAGAGGCGCTTAAATATATATTTTATCGCTCGCCATACTTTTTAGAGCAGTTTATCCCAACAGGTGCGCTACTGGGTGCTGTGATAGGGCTGGGCTTACTGGCCAACAAAAGCGAGCTGGTCGTCATGCGTGCGGCTGGCGTTAGTATCTATCGTATCGTTGGCTGGGTATTACAGCCTGCTTTGATATTTGTGCTATTGGCCTTGGCTATCAATCAGTTTGTCCTACCGTCTTCGAATCAATTGGCAAAGCAGATTAACGATGAGGACAGCGCCTCGCTAGTTACCTCGGTACGTGGATACTGGACAATTCAGCCACGATTCGACAGCGCAGAAGATGGTAGTGCGACACCTGATGGTAGCGATATTTTATATATTGATTATGCTGATGTCGCAGGTAATATTGGTGAGGTTAAACGCTGGCATTTGGATAACGATGGTAACTTGCAAACTGCTGTCCATGCGGAAGGCGGACAGTATACTGGCCGTGAGCCAATTGATGTGAACAGTGACAAGCCAAGCGAGCAGTATCGTTATGAGTGGCAGCTAGATGATATGGTTGAACTTTCTATCAATCAGGGCTTTGAGAGTAGTCAGGCTATATCACCATCAGATACGCTGAGCTTACCTTTTGCTCCAGAGTCTGTGTATTTACTGACGCGCAAGGCAGAGGATTTGTCATTGACGCAGTTGTATGAGCATCGCACCTTTATGCGCCAACAAGGCAGTCGTTCCTTAGATCATGAAGTCGCCTTTTGGCAAAAGCTTTTATCTCCGTTGTCGATATTGTCGCTGGTGATTGTCGCTTGCTCATTTGTCTTCGGCTCGCTACGGACGCACAGCTTAGGCTTGCGTATTGTCGTGGCATTGCTGTTTGGTCTGTTATTCAGCTATATTCAAGACTTAGTTGGTTTTGTATCGTTAGCCACAGGTTTTTCACCGATGCTAATGGTGTTATTACCGATTATCGGCAGCGCGCTATTAGGCGGATATTTAATAAAACGTCAGATGTAAGATGACAGTTAATCATACAAAATAAAAAGCACGCTAAATTAGATTTAGCGTGCTTTTTTGTGTCGATTTCAATTTAAGCTTCAGTTTAAATGGCCGAAACTCAATCAGGCAAAGCTAAAACTAGTCTTTGGTCGCCATCGTAATGGTATAGGTTTTACCTTGTTTGATTTTATCGCTATTGCCAAACACTTCGGTAAACGAGCGTTTCACAAATTGGCGTAAGCCATTGATCGTAACAACATAAAAACGTCCACCTTTACGCATGCGTTCATAGGCATCGAGGAAGTATAAATAATGCTGCTCTTTACCGACTTTGGCTGGTAAGTTTGACATCACAAGGCTAAAGTCTTTGTCTTTTGCTACGTGATTGAAGCCGTTTGATAAATGTACATCGACATTGTTCAGACCGTTTTTTTCACAGTTACGGCGTGCGTACTCTACCGCCATAAAGTCTTTATCGATTAACGTATGCTGACCGTTTGGACATTCACGTGCTGCTGTCATACCAAGTACGCCATAACCACAGCCCAAATCGATTGAATCATCATCTTGCTCAAAGTCCACATAATCAAGCAGCATCAAGCTACCGTCATCGAGCTTTTGTGGTGAGAAAATACCCCACGTGGTCGCAAAATCAAATGGCTTGCCCAATACGTCTTGGCGAAAATTGATATCTTCGCGCCAGTGTTCGGCGTTTTTTAATAGGTCAGCAGGTGGTCTATGGCTCATGGGGTTCTCGGATAATAGATGGGGAAAAGGTAGTGCGCAGCCTAATTAGGTAGCATGTATATCATGACGCACTTTAATAAGGGTATTGTAACGAGAAAAGGGTGGGTTTGCAGCTATCTTTCATTGTATTGCATAGCTCTTGTCTTTGAAGAAAAATGATGTTTGCACTAACAAATATATGAAAGTTTCTTACCTTATTTTCCCAACCGCTTCTTAAGTAAATAATCAAATATAAACGGCCCAAATGGTAAAAATGAGCCGAGCACACCAGCAGGTAATGCCCAAAGCGGCATTTTTACTCTACTCGCGGTGATGATTAATACCATAACATAAGCAACGAATAATACCCCATGCACTGGGCCAACATAGCTCACCGCTTCTGGAATATCGAACATATATTTGAGTGGCATCGCGATACCGAGTAACAATAGAAAAGAAGTACCTTCTAAATAACCCATGATATTAAGGTTTCTGAGTGCAGAGTTTTGACGCTTCGTTAAGGCAGACGGTTGAGCTTGCGACACGATATATTCCTTTTACAATCATCAATAATATTAGATTTCAATGCTTCCCATATGACAATATGGCAAGGTTACCCACGTGGATGATGCTCGGCATGTAGTTTCTGCAATCTTGCCGTTGCCACATGAGTATAGATTTGCGTGGTAGATAAATCGCTATGTCCAAGCAATAACTGCACGCTTCGTAAGTCTGCGCCATGGTTGAGTAGATGCGTGGCAAAGGCGTGACGTAACGTATGCGGCGATAGCTCTTTATCGATACTGGCAACTTTGGCGTACTTCTTGAGCAAGTACCAAAAATTCTGCCGCGTCATATAACCACCTTGCGCCGTCAGAAATACTGCTTGGCAGTTTCCTGATTTTAAATGTGCAATCAAATCACCACGCCCATGGGACAGATAGTCTTCCAATGCATCAGCTGCATATTCGCCGAGCGGCACCAGTCGTGTTTTGTTACCTTTCCCCGTGATTTGTAGCCAGCCAGCATTTAAATTTACTTGCTCTAGTGAGAGGTTGATCAACTCGCTGACACGTAGGCCGCAGGCATATAAAACTTCTAGCATGGCTTTATCACGTAGACCAAGCGCGGTACTGGTATCAGGTGCAGCAAGTAGATTATCGACATCAGCCTCGGCTAAGTCTTTTGGCAAAGGACGACCAAGCTTTGGGCTTTTGATACGCTCACAAGGATTATCTTCACGCAGATTACTGGCAATCATCCATAGATAAAATTGACGCAGACTTGAGAGCATACGCGCTTGAGTACGCGGAGTTTTGCCGTCTTGAGCAAGGAGTGACAGACAGTACATCACATCATCAGGCTGCCAGCGTGTCAGGGCGATAGGGTTGGTCAACTCACAAGCGCGTAGGTCACGGACGTACGCATTACGAGTACGTGTCGCTAGACCGCGCGCCAGCATGGCTTGACGAAACTCAGTCATATAAGCTGGCTCGTCATCGACGGACAATGCTTTAGGTTGGCGCTGTTGCACGGCGCGATCACGGCTCATAAGATAATACTCAGGTAGGGGTTAAGTGAGCAATGACAGACAGTTATTAATATAACATCCAACTTATCATGCCATTTTTTTCTTAACTAGATAGCGATACAGCGTCACGCTTGCAGGCATGTCATCATCGTTATCGACGGTAATTTCGTCAGGATCAGCATCTAAGCTCACGTTTTCAGCCAGTGTTTCTTGATCAATTAGTTCATGCCCTAAATGACGACAGAAATTTGGAATGTCGCGCGTGGTAGCAGGATCTGTAGCCAATATTTCAATCACTTCACCGCCAACTGCTTTTCGAATGACGCGGTGCAGCATCATGACAGGTTCAGGACAGATCAGTCCTTGAGTATCTAAGTGATGGTGGATAGGCGTGTCTGGTATTGAAGTGGTCATAGTCGTTATCGTAAAGCTATATAAGTGAATTTGAAGGTAAGTAGTTTGCTTGAATGCTTATCGCTGCGTACTTTCTAAATCATCTACGCTTCAGCATTTTCGTCAGCATCAGCTACTTCTAAAAAGTTAAAAAACCGCTTAAAGCTTACTTTAAATAAAAATGCCACACCCAGCCAACAAGACAGTCCTAACCATGCAGTATCGGCAAATATTAATCCACCAACCAATATAATAGTTGATACGCCAATACTCATGGCAATCATTGATGGTTGATTTAAGCGATAGCGATAAACAACCAATGCATCATAAATAGTAATGGGTATCGTGAGAGCTACTAAGGCATACGGCAAGTTATAAAATAACTGATAAAGTAACTGGTTATCATGGAAAGCTTTGATACTAGCAATCGTGCCAAAGACCACAAATGCAAAAATAGCCGCATAAATGAGATAAATCGCTATTTGGTTGGCACGTTGGGCACCTTTAATACGGGCAATAGCAAGCGGAGCAAAACCATGCTGTGACTTATGTTGTGAAGGTTGGTCTGAGACAGTGGTCATAGTAATCAGTCATTTATCTGTTAAGAGGTACGATGTATCGAAGTGACATTATAGCCGCACACGTGTCTTTTACCTATCTGGTTTCTTTATTCTGCTTTGATTGCATCGATAGCGATACTACTATTAGGATCAGCAAAATAGGTCGACATCAATATGCAGGCAGAAATATCATCGATTGGGTCGCGTTCATTTTTGATCCAACCATTGTCCCATGCTATTTCTCTTGCTTCGATGGAGGTCAGGCGCTCATCACACAATGATACGGTCACTGGTAGATGTTGCTCCATCACCCTATGGGCCAGACGACGAGCGAATTTGTGTGCTCGTTTTGAAAGCATGGAGCTAGTGCCATCCATATTAAGCGGCAAACCGACCACGACTTGTGCCACGCCCCAAACTTTGATGATGCCAATTAGATTGTCCCAATCTGGCTGACCATTATTCATTGCCAATATATCAAAGGCACGCGCCGTCTGCGTAATAGTATTACCGAGCGCCATGCCCATCTTTTTGACACCGTAATCTAGCGCTAAGATAAGATGCGGCTTTACTTCTGGCTTAATAATTTCAGTAGTGCTATCGAGAGTACCAATATCGATGTCATCACCCATAGCCTCTGCGCTATTGGCTGTAAAAGTGCTATCTACCATAGTCATGGGTGTCCTTTATGTTTTTATCTAAATCTGTAGAGCGTATGATATTACGCATGACCTATGTCACTGCTAAGGTAGTCAAAATTGACACCGATTTTGTCGGCTGCGATTTGCCAACGTTCTTCAAACGGTGTGTCAAATAATAAATTCAGGTCGGCAGGGCAAACTAACCAATCACCATTACTTAGCTCTTGGTCCAACTGTTTTTTGCCCCAGCTAGCATGTCCGAGGCACAGCTGATAGTGACCGACACCTTGCCCTGCAGCGATACGTTTTAGAATATCTTGGCTAGTTGTGATGCAAACGTTTTCCGAAATAGCAAAAGAAGAAGCCCATTCTGGTTGACCAGTATGCAGCACAAATCCGACCTCAGGATACATAGGGCCGCCTTCTAATGCCACATCTTCCATCACCTGTGGGTTGGTTACTTCAATATCTAAATCTTCTAGCAGCTTACCTACGCGAGATTGCTCAAGCGGGCGATTAACCATTAGACCTAGCGCACCGTGCTTGTCATGACGGCAAATATATATAAGTGCCTGCTCAAACCTTGGGTCTGACAGCTCTGGTGCTGCAATCAAAAAATGATGGGTCAAATTGGTTTTGGACATAGAAATAAACGCAACCTAATAATAAAGGTGGAAGACCACTATATGGTGATAATCAATAGAAAAGCAAGATTCATCCTAATTGCTATTGATTATCACACAGACTCAAAC
Organism: Psychrobacter sp. AOP7-B1-25; assembly: GCF_052376195.1. Lineage (NCBI taxonomy): Bacteria > Pseudomonadati > Pseudomonadota > Gammaproteobacteria > Moraxellales > Moraxellaceae > Psychrobacter > Psychrobacter sp. AOP7-B1-25. The sequence goes on along the minus strand of NZ_JBQSVK010000002.1, from coordinate 200,609 downwards.
AACCATCCGTTTTATTAAAACGGATGGTTGTTTGACATTAGATATATCATACAGAGAGAGTTATTTAACATCGGATAATAAGCTGCGGGCATGATCGCGCGTGACGTCGGTGATAGTGACACCGCCAGACATACGAGCCAACTCGTCTACTTGTGCACTGTCGGTCAATATGAGTAGCTCGCTTTCGGTCTGTTCTTGATGGTGTTTTTGTACCAAGATATGTTGATGCGCTTGCGCCGCAACTTGTGCTTGGTGCGTGATGGCCAGCAATTGCTGTGTTTGGCCAAGTGAGCGTAGCAGTTCGCCAACCACTTGCGCAGTGCCGCCACTGATACCGACATCGACCTCATCAAATACCAACATAGGCTTGGCAGCGTTGTTATCGGCGTTGGTCGCTTGTAAGACTTGCATCACGAGCGCCATACGTGACAGTTCACCACCTGAGGCGATTTTGTGCAAGGGCTGCATTGGCATGCCGACATTGGCGCTGAACAATAAGTCAATATCGTAGCAACCTTGTGTATTGTACTGACTAGGTTCGGCCTTTTTGGTAAAAACAAATTCACAGCGAGCATTAGGTAGCGCAAGCGGTTGTAGTTGTTTGATGAGTTGTTTACTAATTATCGGAGCAGCTTTGGTGCGCTCTTTATTTAACTGTGTGGCCAGAGCGAGATAATCTTGCCAAGCCTGTTCAATTTGCGCTGCCATTACATCACTGCTTGGCTCGTTCTCTAGCTGCTCTAATTGAGCTTCCCAGCCTTTTGCTTCATCAATTAAATCACTCGCGGGCAAGCTATGCTTGCGTGATAAACGATGTCCTAAGCTGATTAGGTTGTCTAGTGTTTGCAAACGCTCAGGATCCGGTAGCTGTTGTTCGGCATAATCTGATAGCAGGGCAGTCACTTCAGTGATTTGCTGCTGTGCTAAATGGAGCTGTTCAGAGGCTTGTTCAAACGTTTGGCTGACGCTTACTTGGTTGTCACAGAGTTTAATCGCTTGCCCGAGCAAGGTCATGACATCTGGCTCATCAGTATCATTGTCGAGTAAGTGCAAGCCATGACTGGCTTCTTGCATTAAGGCTTCAATGTTAGAGAGCTCTTCGTGTTCAGATTCAACTTCTGCGTAGTCCACAGCCAATAATGGCGCAATATCTGCTAATTGGCTCTGCAACAACTGAATACGATCTTGACGCTGGGCTTCACGACTCGCTATGTCATCCGCGCGACGTTTTAACTGCTGATAGGCTTGATAGCTACTCGCAGTTTGGATGACTAGTGGTGTTATCTGTGCCATTTCATCAAGCCATTGCACCACAAACTGCGGTTTGAGTAATGCTTGCTGAGCATGTTGGCTATGTATGTTGACTAGCAAAGTGCCTAAACTCTTTAGTTCCGCTAAGCTAACCGGTGAACCATTTAACCATGCTTTTGAGCGGCCAGTATTACTTAATTGTCGACGAATAAGTACTTCAGGCTCTTCTAGCGGTCGCTCATTGTTGGCAAACCACTCAGCGACGACGCTGTTATTTTCTACATCAAATTGAGCGTAGATATCTGCATGCGCAGCGCCATGCCTAACCATCGCACTGTCTGCTCGCTCACCGACACACAGTGATAGTGCATCTAGTAATAACGACTTGCCAGCACCTGTTTCACCAGTGATGACATTAAAACCTTCAGCCACGCTCAGCTCGTGCTGAGAAATCAACGCAAACTGATGTAAAGTTAACGATACTAGCATCAACGCCTCTCAGGACAGACAATGGACATCATATAAATCTTAGGAAGCCATCTATAAATAGGGTAAATAAGGGAGTGAAAATATCTATTTAAATTTGCTAATTAGATAAATATTGTAGGCAAATAGTATGGTGTTAAACGTGCATAAATACAAACTTTAAGATGAAGTATAATAGAATTTATCATTAGGAGATTACCATAAAACTATCGAAAACTGACAATGAATTATCAGTATAATGCTTATGATATCAATCATTAAGGCAGTGGAGTGTCTCAAGATAGGCATAGTATTTGAAGAGATGTTTCGACTAATAATAATAAAAATATACCTAAAATAGTGAGCCAACTTCCATTCATAAAAATACTAAATACGTATTGAATAAACCAATGGATACTTGTCATCAAATAGAATTTTCCCAGTCGCTTTAACAAACTTTATAGATATAATGTGGTAGCATAATCTCACATAATGATAAACTCTTCTGATGAAGTTTGATGCGCTATGCAACCTAATAACAAGTCATAATTTTGTAAAATTGTAGGCGTATAGTGGTAAAAACATACCACTCGATCATTATTCAAAAGCGTTTTCATAGAACCTGTGGCTACCTTTAGCGCGCAGATATCTACTATAGAGGGATAAGGTGCATAAAGCAGGCGTGTTTGCTTACTGGTCACGTATTTGAAGCCTGGTGCAACTCCGTCGGTACTTTAACCCGTTGCTTATTTTTTAGTTTTGCCATAATTATTTGATAAGGAAGCCACTATGACAGCGGCGCAATTTACTAACGTAACAGTTAATGCCCAAGCGACAGTATCTTATGATGGTCGCTGCTCAAGCCATACCATTATGTTCGAGGATGGTCGCCATAAAACGCTAGGCGTTATCTTACCTTGTGACAACTTAGTTGAGCATTACCACTTCAGCACCAATACCTCTGAGCGTATCGAAATCACCAGTGGTGAGTGTGAAGTGAAGATTAATGGTGATGACGAGTTTAGTTACTATCGTGCAGGTCAATCATTTGTCGTTGAAGGCAATAGCGGTTTTAATCTACGTACCGAAGAGATTGTTCAATATGTCTGTCATCTAGAAGGCTGATATCATTGGTAGAGTATTTGGGCTTTATCATTCTAGCGCTTGCTCTATCACATATTAATCGTTCAAGAAAATAAACAATATCGGATTGGTATTGTTTATTTCTTTTTTGACGTTTAGTTTACTATTCTCGCATCATGAATGAACTATGACACGTCAAACTAACGTCATTCTCTTTTATCCCATCGCTTAGTGCGATATCCACTTTATATTTAGTAGGCCTATTATGGCAAAACCCATTTATTTTTACGGCATTCATGCAATTGATGCGTTACTTGAACATCGTCCTCTTGATGGTCTTAGTTTGTTTGTACAGCAAGGACGTGAGAGTGATAGTCATGTACAAGCTATCATGGCTGAAGCGGACGCAAACGGCATTAGCATTCAACCAACCCAAAAAGACAAGCTGACGCAGTTATGTGGTAGTCCGCAGCATCAAGGCGTGGTGCTCAATGCTCGTCCGTTAGGTTTCGCTGATGAAGGTTTGCTTGACACTATTATTGGTCGTGAACAGTGCTTATTATTAGTACTAGATCAAATCACAGATGCACATAACTTTGGTGCTTGCTTACGTACCGCAGTGGCTATGGGTGTGGATGCAGTGGTTTGTCCGAAACACCATGCAGCGAGTCTAACGCCAACAGTCGCTAAAGTATCGGTTGGTGCAGCAGAGATGATGCCGATCGTCAGCGTTACGAACTTGGCACGCACGTTATCACAAATAAAAAGTGCAGGGGTTTTCGTATTTGGTACGGCACTTAGTGAAGAAGCTAAGCCAATACATGCCGCTGACCTAACTGGCAAGACCGCTATCATTATGGGTTCAGAAGGAGAGGGTATGCGTCGCCTGACAATGGAGAGCTGTGATGAGTTGGTTTATATTCCAATGTCAGGAAACGAGCATGGTAATCTACAAAGTCTAAATGTGAGTGTTGCTACTGGGATGGCATTGTATGAGGTTAATCGCCAGCGAACTTTAGCTGCTGGGCAAGCGTAAGGTATTCTTGATGTAAAGGTTTTAGTTGTAGATATAGAGAGGCGAGGTCGCTCTCATTGAGTATGACATTGTCTGCATGACGATTGCGCTCTTCACGACTAAGTTGATTGGTCATAATGGCTTTAATCTTTTGTATGCTTTGATCATCACGCTGACTGGCACGCGCAAGCTGCGTGTCCTCAGTTGCATCCATCACCAAAATACGTTGACATAAATTGGCCAGTCCCGCTTCTGCCGCCTCGATAAGTAGAGGCGCTGAAAGGATGATATACGGTGAAGTACTAGCATCTAGTTGTGCTTTCGCCGTCTCACGTATCGCTGGGTGAGTGATAGCCTCAAGCTCAATCAGCGCCTCAGGGTTTGCAAATACATGCGTACGTACAGCAGTCCTATCCATGACGCCCTCGTCCGTCAATATCCAATCACCAAATTTCTTCTGAATTTTCCGTAGAGTAGCGCTGCCTTTAGCGACAATCTCATGGGCGATCACGTCTGCATCAATGATATCGATACCTTGCTCAGAAAACCAAGCACTAGCGGCAGATTTGCCACTACCGATACCACCCGTCAAACCGACTACGAGCTTCTTATTTTTTGGTTGCGGGGTTTGGGGTTGGTGTGAATAATAAGGTGATGTATTTTTTGACATAATAATGGCTTATCTGACAGATAGAACAATGAATGCAGCTATAAACTCATAATCGACCTTTTAAGGTTTCGTTCATGAGTCACTGCTGAAATTTACTACAATAATCTAGTGTACGCTATCAACTATTAAACATACATACCAAGATACCAGCTAACAATATCTGATCCGTATAACAATGCCACAATACCTGCAATAGCGATATAAGGCCCGAAAGCAAAAGGTCGGCTTTCACCCTGTTTTTTCATCAAAATCAACCCGACGATAGAGCCAAGTAAAGACGATAGAAGAATAATCAAGGGTAACATCATAGGTCCAAGCCAAGCACCTAATACTGCCAATAGCTTGAAATCTCCTTGCCCCATTCCATGTTTCTTAGTGATCAAGTAAAAGATTTTTACTACTATCCAAAGCGATAAAAACCCTAGTAGTAGTCCCCATATCGATTGTGTTGGCGTGACAAACCAGCTTTGTGAATTTACAGCCAACCCCAAGCCTGCCAATGGAAAAGTCAAACGATCAGGTAGTAGCTGCGTATCAAAATCTATACCTGTTAGAGCCACCAGTGTCCATACCAAAACCAATGCGGACAAGCCTGTAGTATTCACACCAAATTTATATATTACTAATACGGACAGAAGGGCAGTTACTAACTCAACGAGAGGGTAGCGCAGACCAATTGCTGCTTTACAGCTTGAACAGCGTCCACTTAGTAAAAGCCAGCTTATTAAAGGTATATTTTCATACCACTTAATTTTATGTGCACAATGAGGGCAGCGTGAGGCAGGTCGACTTAGAGTGATCGGTTGGTCAGCAGCTACAATATTTGCTATGGGTAGTGTATGCTCGCGTGGCAAATCTGTTTGATCAGACATAAACTGGCTACACTCTTGTCTCCAACCATACACCATCATGAGTGGTATGCGATGAATCACAACATTTAGAAAACTGCCAACGCAAAGACCTAATAGGCCAAATACGAACAAAGCTAGGGTGATGTTTTCTTGTAATAACTGTATAAATTGCATCAAATCATTATCCTACGACTGAACCCATTTGGAAGATTGGTAAGTACATTGCAATAACCAAACCGCCCACCAGTACACCTAGTACTGCCATAATCATTGGCTCCATCAAGCTGGTCAAACCATCAACAGCATTATCAACTTCGTTTTCGTAGTAGACAGCAACTTTATCCAGCATTTCTTCCAAACTACCAGACTCTTCGCCAATGCCAACCATTTGAATGACTAGACTTGGAAACAAGTTGGTCGAACGTATAGAGAATTGTAATTGCTGACCGGTAGAGACATCGTTTTTAATCTGCTGAGTAGCATTGTAAAATACGACATTATTGGTCGCGCCAGCAGTAGAGTCTAGAGCATCAATAAGTGGCACGCCAGCAGCAAAAGTCGTAGATAGTGTACGAGAAAAACGGGCGATAATTGCTTGATAAGCGATTTTGCCAAATATGGGCGCTTTTAAAACAGCACGGTCTAAGAGGTCACGGAATTTCTTAGAGCGTTTTTTGGTCTCTGAGAAACCGATGATTGCACCGCCGATAACAATAATCAAGATGAACCACCATGCCTGCATCCATTCAGACATACCAACAACCATTTGAGTAAAGGCGGGCAGCTCTGCACCAAATGAGCTAAATAAGTCAGAGAATACAGGCACTACTTTTATTAGTAGAATCATAGTAACAATGATAGCTACTATGATTACAGCAATAGGGTACTTCATTGCCTTTTTAATTTTTGCTTTTAAGAGCTCACTTTTTTCTTTATAAGTAGCTACACGCTCAAGCATGGTTTCAAGTGCGCCTGACTGCTCGCCAGACTCAACAAGTGAGCAAAACAGGTCGTCAAAATATCGAGGATGCTTGCGCAAAGCAGAGGCAAAAGTGCCACCAGCTTCAATATCTGCTTTTATTTGCAATACTAAGTCTTTCATACTTGGGTTATCAAGGGAGTCGGCGACAATTTCAAAAGACTGTGTTAACGGTACACCTGCTTTCATCATTGTTGCTAATTGCCGAGCAAAAATAGCAATATCGATGGCTTTAATAGGTTTTTTAAAGGTATAGAGTGGTTTTGGCTTTTTCTTAATTCCTTTAACCGTGATGCCTTGCTTACGTAAGGTTGCTTTCGCCAGCTCTAAGTTACGACTGGTGGTTTCGCCCTTTACCTTTTGGCCGCGTCGGTTTACACCGTCGTAAACAAAATCTAACAACATATCGGTCTTAGCTTTTGCCATGTTACTACCCTTAAAATTGTCCAAGATATATTGCAAATCTACAATAGAATACCAGACTTAAGGTACTAGTCAGGCATACTTTATTTTAGCGCAAAAAACCAGTGTTTATCTGTTTTATTTTTAGGAACATCTGATAACAAGAGTTACTAGATTATAAATCATCTAGTAGTTAAAATTTATAATCTAAATAAGAGTCTATACTTCTGATCTTTACTCAGAAGTCACCCTCATCATTTCTTGAATACTTGTGACGCCTTGCAACACTTTTAAAATCCCAGAACGGCGCAAGTCGCGGAATCCATTTTTAATAGCAGCGTCCTTGATATCTATCGCATTACCATCCTCCATAATGATGCGTGAAATATCAGGACTGACTTTCATCACCTCATAAATACCCACACGACCTTTATACCCTTCACGACACTCATTACAGCCGACTGGTTCATAAATGACATTATCAGTATTATCTAAGTCAGTATCAGTAAAACCAATCTCTAATAAACTTTGCCTTGGAATGCTAATAGGTTTTTTACAATTCTGACAGAGGCGTCGTGCTAAGCGTTGGGCAATGACTAAGTTGACTGAGGTGGCAATATTGAAAGAGGCAACGCCCATATTGCGTAAACGCGTTAATGTTTCAGGTGCTGAGTTGGTATGCAAAGTAGAAAGAACCATATGACCAGTTTGTGCTGCTTTAATGGCAATCTCAGCAGTTTCAAGATCACGAATCTCACCGACCATGACAATATCAGGATCCTGACGTAAAAAAGATTTGAGTGCATTGGCAAACGTTAGACCAACTTTAGGGTTAACGTTAACTTGGTTGATTCCTTCAAGATTGATCTCGACCGGATCTTCAGCCGTTGAGATATTGGTTGCTCCAGTATTTAAAATATTGATACCAGTGTAAAGGGAGACTGTCTTGCCAGAACCAGTAGGACCCGTGATCAACAACATGCCTTGCGGCTTGTGCAAAGCTTCCAAAAACATTTCTTGTTGATCTGGTTCATATCCTAATGCATCGATACCTAACATCGCTGACGATGGATCAAGAATACGCAAAACAATTTTCTCACCAAACAACGTTGGTAGTGAGTTCACTCGAAAATCAATCGCTTTGTTTTTAGAGATTTTTAGTTTGATACGTCCATCTTGTGGTACTCGGCGCTCTGATATATCCATCTGAGACATGACTTTCAAGCGTGCTGCGATTTTATTCGCAAGTTGAACGGGTGGATTGGCCATTTTTTGCATGACGCCATCCACCCGAAAACGTACTCTAAAAGACTTTTCATATGGCTCAAAATGTAGATCAGAGGCGCCCATACGGATAGCATCGACTAGCATTTTATTGACGAACTTTACAACAGGTGCTTCATCGACACCGTCGTTTAGCTTAGTTTCACCATCATCTTTATCTTCGCCACCGTCTTCAACGTCAACGTTCAAATCACTATCAGAGAAACTATCAAAGCTTTGCATTGTATCTGCATACGTACTTTCAATACGTTTTTTGAGCTTATTTTCTTCAACGATGACGGTTTCTATCGATAATCGAGAGTTAAAGGCAATCGCATCAATAGCATCTACACGCGTCGGATCACTTAATGCAACAAACAGGCGCTGCCCTCGTTTAAAGAGTGGTAAAGCATTAAATTTACGAACAATTTTTTCATCAACCAAGTCTTTTGGGATGATATCAACGTTTAATGCATCGAGATCGAATAGAGGGTCCCCGAAGGCTTGGGATAGCATTTGAGCAAGATGATAAGCGTCGGCCAGTTTGTTGTCTACCAGATAGGGTACCAGTCCTATTTTTTGCTGCTGCGACTCAACCTGTGCCGTCTTCATATTTGCTTCGCTAACAACACCGTCACTAATGAGTTGCTGCGCTAGACCACCGTACTTACTGGTTGCGATAGACATTCTGACCTCTCCTGTTATACGAAGTATTCTGTAGACCCGCTTGGTATTACACGCTATATAATTGTCGTTACTAGTCGGCGAAGCACTTTAAAGATTTTAGTTGTTTTGTCTTCTTACGCATTTACGTATAGCACTATCTACAATATTCGAGCTTAAGAACTTAGTAGTATAGAACTTTACTTTAGTTTGAAAGTTTTATATATACCATTAAACGACTAGCTCGTAGAAATACTTGTCTGTTACTACCTTATTTGTAGATAAGTTTATAGAAGTGCTTTTGCTCATGGTTGCACGCTACTATAGCACTTGCGAATTATTTGTTATACTGACGCGCATATTAGCCGAATTGGCATGAATACATGAGACAAGGTAAATAAGTATGCAAGCTTGGGTAATTGGCAATTGGAAACAGAATCCTGCGACTAACAGTGCTGTTAATGAACTGTTGGACGACTTATTGATCAAAGTGGACTCTGAAAAACGGGCTAATACGCAAACGTCAAAAAATCGTTGCAAATTAATGGTAGCGCCAAGTTGTGTTCATTTAAATACAGTCAGTACGCGCCTAGCAGATAGCTCAATACTTTGTGCAGCTCAGAATGTCAGTACTCATAGTGCAAGTACAGGTGCCTATACTGGTGACTGTTCAGCACAGCAAGTAGCAGATGCAGGTGCTACTTGGACATTATTAGGCCATTCTGAGCGTCGCCAATACCACAAAGAGTCTCATGAATGCCTGATAAACAAATTGTCTCATGCGTTTTCTCAAAACTTAGGCGTGGTGTTTTGCATCGGCGAAACACAAGAGCAGTATGACAATGGTCAAACACTCAATGTTATCAATGAGCAACTCTCAGTTATTAAGGACTTACTGACTCAGCAACCAGATTTAGCATCATCGTTATCTGAAAAGCTGCTCGTCGCTTACGAACCTGTATGGGCGATTGGTACAGGTAAAGTGCCGACTGTGGCAGAAGTGAGTAAGACTCATCAGTATATTAAACAAACAGTTGCAAGCTTTGCTGATATCACAGATAGGATTACCGTGCTGTATGGCGGTAGTGTCAATGCTAATAATGCCAATAGCTTTGCTGCTAACGCTATGATTGATGGCGCACTGGTGGGCGGTGCTTCGTTAAAAGCAGATAGCTTTCTAGCGATTGCCAAAGCCTTTGACCAAGCTAATGCTTAATTGATTAAATAATTTTCAGATATCAAGATCATAGCTTATAGACAGTATGGTTTTATTGGTTGGTAAAAGTAGGTTTAACACTGCCCTTGCAATCGTGTACAATGCGCCTTATTTATATAATCGATTTGGCATTTGACAATATCGATTGTCCTTATATTCACTTTACGTTTTATTTTTCGTTATCAGTCGTCATTACGCGGCAAAAGAGGCCACCATGTTTACGTTTATATTAGCCCTGCATATTATTGTGGCCATTGCCATGATCGGCTTGATTCTGATACAGCATGGTAAAGGGGCAGACGCTGGAGCTTCTTTTGGTGCCGGTTCATCAGGTACCGTGTTTGGCGCAGCAGGAACTGCTAACTTTTTGACACGTGCTACGGCAGTGCTGACGGTCATATTTTTTATTACTAGTATGACGCTTGCCGTTCATGCTCGTAAGCAAGCAGAAGATCAGTTTCGTCTAGATGCACCAGTTTCAGCACCGCAAACGCCGCGTCCAATGACTCAACATTCCGAGTAAGCTTCTTTTAAGTAGGCAGCACTTGCTATTTTGGTAGGTTAGATTTACAATGCTTTCCTGTTTTCGCAACTCCTGTTCTATAGGTGCCTACCTTAAGCATCATTAATTATAGATTGGACGATAGAGACAGAGCAGTACAATGCGATTGTGGTGGAATGGTAGACACGCCATCTTGAGGGGGTGGTGGCGAAAGCTGTGGGGGTTCAAGTCCCCCCAATCGCACCAAGTTTTACAGGCGCAGCATAGCGTCAGGTTGGATTTTTTAGCAGAGAATACTTAATTTATAATTAATTTAAAAAAAGTATTGACACTTCTATTAAACCTACCTATAATATGCGTTCTAGATTGATGCGGGGTGGAGCAGTCTGGTAGCTCGTCGGGCTCATAACCCGAAGGTCGTTGGTTCAAATCCAGCCCCCGCTACCACTTTTTATACTGATGTTTTGTACACTAAATTTGTCAGTACCGATTAGCCCACCATTATGTTTGTGGGTTTTTTTGTATCTGAAGGTCAGTGTTATCGCGGTATCTATCCTACTTATGCTAAGCTCTAAGTCTATAGAGTATGATATTACTCGTCACTGGTCATCATCGGCCGCTACCGGCACGGTGTTTCTTAAGCAACACTATCTTTTATTCCTCATACTTTCATCGATAGTAGTGCTTTATAAATAATAAAAGCATTGTTTGGTCGAGCTTGATGTTTTTTACGCTCGTCCTTATATAAATGCACAATATGTATCATATAGTTGTGATTCAAAATTATATACTAACCGTGACTCTTATCATCATAAGATTATTATATATAGATAAGCGTCGATCTTTAATACGGTTTACTAAGTACGATAGATAAGTGAATAGGAAAATACAAAGAGATTATGAAGCTTTCGACTAAAGTTGCAGAACTGACTAATATTATTGCTCCTGCCGTGGCCGCCTGTGATGTGTCACTATGGGGTATCGAGTTTGCGCCACAAGGTCGTCGCTCTTTACTACGTATCTATATTGAGGCACTGCCAGAAGAGCAAGCCCAAGATAAACAAGTAACGATTGAAGACTGTGCAGCAGTAAACCACCAAGTAAGCGGTATTTTAGAAGTTCATGATCCTATCGCTGGTGAGTATATCTTAGAAGTGTCTTCACCTGGCTTCGACCGTGCATTTTTCTCTGACGAGCAGATGCATGCATATGTTGGTCAAACGGTGAGCTTGCGTCTCATTCAAGCTATTGGCACAGGCGATCAAAAGCGTCGTAAGGCCACAGGTACTCTAGATAGTATTGATGAAAATTCTCTAAAACTAACGTCAAGTGATGGCGAGCAGTTTGAGATTGCATTGAGTAATATTGATAAAGCCAACTTGATTTATGAAGATGCCTAGATTTTTACTAGGATAACTGTTTATAGACAGTTTTATCTTCCAATAGCTTATGTGGCTTATAGCAACTATATAATAGCAGCACACAAATTATAAAATTTAAGTCAATTAAAAAATGATAGGACAGGTATAGCATGAGTCGTGAAATCTTAACGGTAGTAGAAACTGTCAGTAATGAAAAGGGCTTAAATCCTGAAGATATTTTTGAAGCAATTGAAGACGCTTTGGTGGTATCGACTAAGAAAAAAGTATATACCGAGCAGCCAGAAGTGGCTGTACGGGTAGCAATCGACCGTGCAACTGGCGATTACGATACTTATCGTTACTGGACAGTGGTTGCAGATGAAGACCATGAAATGCCAGCTTGTCAGCTTGCTATTACAGATCTTGATCAAGAAGAATGGTCAATCGGTGATATCAAAGAAGAGCAGATTGAATCGATCGAATTTGGTCGTATTGCTGCTACGCAAGCTAAGCAAGTTATCATTCAAAAAATTCGTGAAGCTGAGCGTGCACTTGTTGCAGATGCCTTTGAGCCACGTGTTGGTGAGATGATGTATGGCGAAGTCAAAAAACAGACACGTGATGGCTATATCATTGATCTAGGAGATAATACTGAAGGGTATTTATCACGTGATCAGATGTTGCCACGTGAGCAATTACGTGCAAAATCGCGTATTAACGCTATCTTATACCATGTAAACCGTGAAAACCGCGGTGCACAGTTACTGTTATCTCGTACTCATCCTGAGATGCTTTCAGCATTAATGCAAAAAGAAGTACCTGAGATTGCAGAACAAATTATTGAAGTCCGTAATGTGGCTCGTCTGCCGGGTACTCGTGCTAAAATAGCTGTGAAGACCAATGATCACCGTATTGATCCAGTTGGTGCTTGTATTGGTATGCGTGGTACACGTATCCAAGCAGTACAGCAAGAGTTGGACGGTGAGCGCATCGATGTCGTGGTATGGTCAGATGATCCGGCCCAGTTTATTATTAGCTCTTTAGAGCCTGCTGATGTAAGCAGTATCATTCTGGACGAAGATGCCCAAACAGCAGATATTATCTTTAGCACCAATGACCAATTGGCGCGTGCTATTGGCTCACAAGGTCAAAATGTACGTCTAGCATCTGAGCTAACGGGCTATAAGCTTAATATGATGCTTGAAGAAGAGTACAAGCAGCGTCAAGAAAATGAATCTAAAGCGTTTATTGAGTTATTTTATGAGCGCCTAGAAGTAGACCAAGATTTAGCACAGGCATTGGTTGATATTGGATTTACCAGTATCGAAGAAGTTGCCTATGTACCAGTCGAGACTTTCTACGATATTGAAGGTCTAGACGATGAAGCGATCGATATGATTCAAGAGCGTGCTAAAGAAGTTGTCATCGCTGATGAATTGGTCAAACAACAGAACATGAAAGAGCCGAGTCAAGAGCTCCAAGAGCTTGAAGGTATGACAGTCAGCTGGGCCTATAAAATGGCACAAAAAGACATCATCACTGTTGATGACTTGGCAGAACAAGCCGTCTTCGATCTAGAAGATATCGAAGGATTAGACTCTGAAACTGCAGGAAAACTCATCATGAAAGCTCGGGAATCTTGGTTCGATGAATAAGCGGTAACTGCATATCGCTGTCTTTTGGTGATATGCTATTGAGAATAAAGTGCTAGCGCTTACATGTTGTAGGTACTAGCCTTAACCCAATCATTTGTAGCCAACAACTGAATTGAACATATAGCAAATAATAGACAGTAGGTGATAATAAATGGCAGATAAGACCGTCAAAGAACTGGCAGAAATGGTAGGCAAAACTACAGATGCTGTAAAGCAGCAATTAGTAGATGCTGGCCTGCCTGCTCGCGCAGAGGATGACCTAGTCACCGAGCTTGAGCAAGAAAAGCTGGTGACGCATTTAAAGCAAAGTCATGGTCAACAAGAAAAGCGTCGTATTAGTCTTAAATCTAAAACGACCAGTACCGCCCGCGTGACTGGCTCTTCTGGTAAGTCTAAGAGCGTCAACGTAGAAGTACGTAAAAAGAAAGTATTTGAAAAGCCTAATCCAGAAAAAATGGCTGAAGAGCTAGCAGCTCGTGAACAGGCTCTGGTTGAGTCTCAAGAACGTGCCGCGAAAGAAGCTGAAGAGCGCGCCGCTACTAAGAAAAAAGCTGAAGAACGTCAAGCAGCAACCTTAGCAGCAATGCGTGCAAGCTTAGGCTCTAGCAAAAAATCAGATGACAAAAATGACGACATCTCTACATCAGTTGTTGTTAAAAAAGGCGGTAAAGCGGCTGCCGAAGTTAAGCCTAAAGAACAGCCGAAGAAAAAAGTCGCTGCAACCAAGCCTAAAGTTGAGACAGCTGCTGAGCGTAAAGCGCGTGAAGCACGTGAAAAAGAAGAAGCGCGTCTGCGTGAAATCGAATTAGAAACCCGCCGCACACAAGCTGAAGAAGCGCAAAAGCGCACACTTGAGCAAATGCGCAAAATGGCTGGTAAATATACGGATCGTGAGCCTGTTACTGAAGTCCGTAAAGATGAGCCATTGGCTGAAGGCTTGGTCGGTGATGCACTAGAAGAGTCTTTTGAAAAAGAGCGTCGTGAAATTAAGCGTGGCTCCAACAGTACTGGTACTCGTGGTCGTCGTCGTAAGAACCAAGATGAGCGCGAAATTAAAAACCGCAAAAACGGTTTACGTTCAACTCAAGCCTCACAGCATAAGTTTGAAAAACCTGTTGAAAAAATTGTCTATGACGTTGAGATTAGTGAGCAAATTTCAGTTGCTGATCTTGCACAACGTATGGCAGTTAAAGCTCGTGAAGTTACTAAACTACTCATGAAGATGGGTGAAATGGCTCGTGAGTCAGATACGATTGATCAAGCAACGGCAAGCTTGCTTGTGGAAGAAATGGGTCATAACCCAGTACCAGTTAGCGATACCAAAGTTGAAGATGACTTACAGTATGCGGTCGATGAGCGTAGTAGTAACGTTCAGACTCGTCCACCAGTAGTAACTATCATGGGTCATGTCGATCATGGTAAAACATCGTTGTTAGACAAGATTCGTGAAACGAAAGTTGCGAACGGTGAAGCTGGCGGTATTACTCAGCATATCGGTGCTTATCATGTAACAACTGATCGCGGTGTCATTACTTTCCTTGATACTCCAGGTCACGCCGCATTTAGCGCGATGCGTTCACGTGGTGCTCAAGCGACTGATATCGTTGTACTTGTTGTTGCAGCTGATGATGGTATGATGCCACAAACAGCAGAAGCAATCGATCATGCACGTGCTGCTGGTACGCCAATTATTGTAGCTATCAACAAAATGGATAAGCCAGGCGCTGATCCTGACCGAGTTCTTAATGAATTGACGACGAAAGAAGTTGTTTCAGAAGAATGGGGTGGCGATACACCGATGGCCCGTATCTCAGCTAAAACTGGTGAAGGTATCGAAGATTTACTAGAATTCATTAGCTTACAAGCTGAGCTAATGGAACTAGAAGCGCCATTAGATGGTGCTGCTCAAGGTGTTGTTATTGAGTCAAGACTTGAGAAAGGTCGTGGTCCTGTCGTTAGTGTACTAGTGAAAAAAGGTACATTGAAACAAGGCGATTTAGTCTTGGCTGGTGAGCAGTATGGTAAGGTTCGTGCGCTAACAGACGAGAATGGTCAGCGTATTAAGTCAGCTGGTCCTTCTATTCCTGTAGAGATTTTAGGTCTGCCTGAAACACCTGCTGCTGGTAGTGAATTCTTAGTAGTAACGGATGAGAAGAAAGCTCGTGAAGTTGCGGACTTTAGAACCAACCGTGAGCGTGAACGTCAACTCGAACGTCAGAACGCCATGCGTTTAGAAAGCATGTTCGATCAGATGGGCCAAGGCGATGTGTCGTTCTTGAATATTGTATTGAAGACAGATGTACGTGGTTCTCTTGAAGCACTACTAGCTGCCTTGAATGAGCTGTCTACTGACGAAGTGAAAGTCCGAGTCATCAGTTCAGGCGTTGGTCCTATCTCTGAATCTGACGTAACACTTGCAGAGTCTAGCGAAGCGGTACTATTAGGCTTTAATGTTCGTGCAGATGCTACCGCACGCCGTAAAGCAGATACTGCTAACATGGATATTCGCTACTATAGTGTAATCTATGGTTTGATCGATGATGTGAAATCAGCAATGAGTGGTATGCTTGCTCCTGAACATCGTGAGAAAATCCTTGGTGTTGCAGAAGTTCGCGAAGTATTCCGTTCTAGTAAGTTCGGTGCTGCAGCAGGTTGTATGGTGGTCGAAGGTACCATTTATCGCAACAAGCCTATCCGCGTATTGCGTGATGACCAAGTTATCTTTACTGGTCAATTGCAGTCATTGCGTCGTTACAAAGAAGACGTTAATGAAGTACGTACTGGTATCGAATGTGGTCTGGCTGTTCGTGGCTATAATGTCGAAGCTGGCGATAAGATCGAAGTCTTTGAAATCCAAGAGTTCGCACGTACTATCTAAAGCTGCTGTCTAATAGCAGAGTATGTATTAATGCAACATGCGCAATCCGCTGAGCTTTTTAGATACTTTGCTCCGATTCAGCTGTACTTAGGCCTAACAGGTACATCCTGCTAGGCCTTTTTTAGCATATATAAGTGCTAAATTTATTAATAAGCAGACTTATACATTAGTAAAATAAGCCCATTAAAGTAAGGTAACAACATGAACCAACGTTTACAAAGATTGTCGGATCAGATTCAGCGTGAGCTTGCTGTTCTTATTCGCGATGAAGTTAATGATCCTCGTCTGACAGGTTTTGTCACTATTTCTAGCGTCAAAGTTAGCCCAGATTTAGGCTACGCCGATGTCTATGTCACTATTATGGAGCCTGAGCTCAATGATGCTATGAGTAAGACCAATCATGAAGAAAGCATCAAGGTATTGAATAAAGCGGCAGGTTTTTTGCGTACGGAATTAAGCCACAGTTTAAAAACCCGTACAACGCCGCGCCTACGTTTTCATTATGACGAAGTGACTGCACGTGGTAATTATATGATGGACTTGATTAGCAAAGCCGTGACCAAAACTGAGCAAAACGAGAATGACGAGTAAATTACTATTATGTCTATAGCGTCTAAGCAAGCTGGTAAAAAAGCTAATAAAGCATCTGAAAAAGTGAAAGTTTCAGGTGTCATTTTGGTAGATAAGCCCAAAGGTATGACCTCACAGCAAGTCGTGTCAAAAGTGAAGTATTTATTTAAGTCACCGATCCACGATAGTAAAAAAGCGGGGCATACAGGCACACTTGATCCAATGGCAACTGGTTTATTACCTATTTGCTTAGGGGAAGCCACTAAGTATAGCCATTATCAACTCGATGCTGACAAAGCTTATCAAGCAACCATCTTGCTGGGTAGCCAAACCGATACTGGCGATGCTGATGGGCAAATTGTCACACAAGCGTCTATTCCAGAATTTGATGATGTTTTATTAGCGACAATTGCACAGCAGTTCTTGGGCGCTCAGCAGCAAACACCACCGATGTATTCAGCACTAAAGAAAGATGGCAAAAAGCTTTATGAATATGCTCGCGCTGGTATTGAGGTTGACAGACCGTCTAGAGATATCATAATCAAAGCAATCAATCTACAGATGATAGATGATACTCAGATTAATCTGACAGTCACTTGTACTAAAGGTACCTACGTACGTGTATTAGCGGAAGATATTGCAAAGCGGCTAGGTACGCTAGGACATTTGACGGCATTGCGTCGTACACAAGTAGGTAAATTCGGTGTTGATGATGCTATCGTTTTATCGTCATTAGAAGAGAATAGTTTAGAGGAACGTCAGTCTTGGCTGCTACCTATCGACGCGTGTATTAATATCGACGCTGAGCTAACTCTGACAGAGGAGCAATGCGCCCGTGTACATATGGGACAGCGTCTAAACGTATTTAACGAGCTAACAGGTAATCTCAAAGATTATGTTGCTAGTATGGTTGCTAACCAACTGTCTAATAATAGCTCTAGTGATATCGATGATAACGCTATCACTAATAGTGAAGATGGAGCTGATACTGAGCTTGATGTGCCTCAGCTACTAGAGCATGAAATACCTATTGATATACGTTTACTCAATGAGCAGGGAGAGTTCCTTGGTTTGGGGTCTGTGAGCTTAAATGGACGTCTACAACCTAAGAAATTGATTCAGCGCTAATATGACGTTTTCATTAAAACTACTTAGATAGAGAAACTACCATCTAATATTCGCCTGATTTACTAACAGTTTACACTAATCACATATCCTCACATTTTATTGCAGGTTTCGCCTATAGTGAAACCTGCTTTTTTTGTAATCTAGATTCATCAGATAGGGAATGCTGAGCTAAAGATAAAACGGATAAAGGTCATAAAAATAAAAAGTTACTGCAAAAGTAAATAATTAAAAAATAGATAATTAAGAATGAAAACTAGTGCAAGAAGGACGCATTTTAATAACAATAAGACGGTTCAAAGGAAAATTTATTATCAAACAATAATAATATTAGCTCATAAAAATATACTAACTTACAAAAATCAATAGATAAGAAAAAGGAAAGTTATGAAAACGATCGCTTTTTTACTACACAACCACTTCGAACAAGCAGAGTACGAAGATGTTAATAATCAGCTAAAAGATAAAGGCTACAAGACACTTCTCATAACAACAAATGATAAGAAAGAAGTGCAAGCCATGCAAGGAGACGTAGACAAGAGTGATACTTTCACTGCTGATGTCTTGGTAGAAGATGCCAACGTTTCTGACTACGATGCATTGATCTTACCAGGTGGTACTGTAAATGCTGATACTATTCGTGGTAATGGAAAAGCACATCAAATTATTAACGCTATTTATGAAGCAGGAAAGCCATTAGCTGTTATCTGTCATGCACCTTGGGTTCTTATCAATACAGGTATTGCAAAAGGTAAAACTCTTACTGCTTATCCTACGTTGCAACTAGATTTAGAAAATGCTGGTGCGGACTATATAGATAAGACTGTACAAGTAGATGGTAATCTTATTACTTCGCGTAACCCAGATGATATACCCAACTTTGTTGATGCCATAGATAAAGCATTATCTTAAGGTTTTTTTTCTAATTAATTTTAGTTAATTAATTACTATTAAATCTCAACTATTCATAATCATAACTAAGGAAAATACTATGTCAAACTCTAATCCAAATGATACTAAGCTTGAGCAACAACGTTCTGATTCAGCAGAAGCAGCGCTCAAAAGTCAAACTCAAGACAATCATAATGAAGATAGCGAAGCAGCTGCAGAACGTATCGCAGCTAACTTAGAAGGCGCGAAAGAAGACAAGTAAGTTTTTTATATGTCACCTGTAGTAGGGTGGCATCGATACGTTTACAGTATAGTTTGCACGTTTTATTATCGATGAGTGCAACTACAGTTAGTCCACAAAATAATAATTCAGGAGCTAATATGAGTAATTCACCGAATAATATGGACGAGCAAGAAAAAGAGATTGAAAAGCTAGCAGAAGAAATCAATCCGAGTGAGCATACTGCCCCAGACAGTCTGGCGGAAGTGACTACTGCCGCGCCTCTTGAAGATGATGAACTAGGTGGCAATGCGAAAGAGTCTGACGCTAAAAAATAGTCTGCTTGTATAGGGTTTTAATAGGTAGTTATCTGTTAAATGCCATCTACTAAAGACTAATTGTAGCTTCACAAGTATTACGAAAAACTGCTGCTAGTTCAGCAGTTTTTTGTTATAATTACCCCCACATTTAAATTAGGTTTTGAATGATGTACTGTAGTTAGCTCATTACTTCGATTAAGTAGTGCTATAGCTCAATGTAATGTACGATTCAAAACATATTAAATGGTTGTTAACTGAGCTTGTCGTACACTAGGTCAACTCTAGTAATGCAGGGTTGTCCTGAATGGCGTACAGGTTATTTTATTTATTATTCTATTGCTTTAATACTGACTCAAATTGCAGTCAGTTTTTTAAAGTTTTTAGCATTGCCGGAGTTATTTATGCTAACTAATACCGATCGTGAACAAATCATCGCTCAATACCAACGCGGCGAAAATGACACTGGTTCTCCAGAAGTTCAAGTAGCTTTGTTGAGTGCTCGTATCAATGATTTGCAGAACCACTTTAAAGCACATAAAGCTGACCATCATAGCCGTCGCGGTCTTATCCGTATGGTTAACACGCGTCGTAAATTGCTTGATTACTTAAAAGGTAAAGACCTTGGTCGTTACACTACTCTAATCAGCCAGTTAGGTCTACGTCGCTAATCTAACGGCAATAGTACGAGTGGATGCTAAGTTTTTTAGTCAACCGTTTGGAACTTGTTTGTTGATATCGATAAAATAGATTTTTCTAAAAACGGTGTGGAATAGTTTCACGCCGTTTTTTTATGCTTATTCGTTTTAGGTATGGTGCTCAAATAGTAAGAGTTATAACTCCTTCCATAGAATAGCTAAGAGGAGTATTGGTATAAACTGTACTAACCCAGCCTCAAATACGGTATTCTTTGATGATAATTGCGCTACTGTGCAATTAATTGGTCAATGGCTATAAATCACTGTAAAATAATGCTTTGTGAGTTTGATAGTGCATCTACTACAGATATGGCGATTATCAATAAGATATTTATTACTTAGCTTGGTAATCAGCGCAGATAGCTGATATTTGAAAGTTCAGAAAATAGCCTGTAGGGTTTTTAGCATCGAAGTATTTTGACTTAATGTCTTTTTGATAGTATTTATAGTAAAGCCAAAATCGCACGACCGAATATACATAATAGTACGATGTCTAACTCAGACAAATATATGAGATAACCAAGTAACGTTATTGGCATGGG
The DNA here is from genome assembly GCF_052376195.1 of Psychrobacter sp. AOP7-B1-25. NCBI lineage: Bacteria > Pseudomonadati > Pseudomonadota > Gammaproteobacteria > Moraxellales > Moraxellaceae > Psychrobacter > Psychrobacter sp. AOP7-B1-25. Next base: position 179,992 of record NZ_JBQSVK010000002.1, on the reverse strand, counting down.
TTGCGATGATTTCTAATAGAAAACATGTCAACTGATAGCCATATAAACAGAATTTTAATGACAGATATCAGCTTTTTTTGACGCTGATATCAGTTTTGTCAGTCAACATTAGGAAGATTATATGACAATGTTCAACACCATTAAGCGTGAATTTCAGTATGGCAACCAGCAGGTTGTTATTGAGACAGGCCGCGTAGCTCGTCAAGCAAACTCTATTTTAGTCCATATGGGCGGCGTAACAGTATTAGTTGCAGCAGTCGTGAAGTCAGAAGCTAAAGAAGGTCAAAACTTCTTTCCGCTAACGGTTAATTATCAAGAAAAAATGTATGCAGCGGGTAAAATTCCAGGTGCTTACGGCAAACGTGAAGGCCGTGCGAGCGAATTTGAAACGTTAACTTCACGCTTGATTGACCGTCCGATTCGTCCGCTATTTCCTGAAGGCTACGTAAACGAAATCCAAATTACGGCAACAGTTGTATCATCAGATAAAACTCAGTCTGCAGACATTGCTGCACTAATCGGTGCTTCAGCAGCATTGGCTATCTCTGATGCGCCATTTAATGGTCCTGTTGCTGCTGCTCGTGTTGGTTTCATTAACGGTGAATACGTTCTAAACCCAACGTCTGAGCAGCTTGAGACCAGTGATCTAGATCTGGTTGTAGCTGGTACTAAATCTGCTGTATTGATGGTTGAGTCAGAAGCGGCTGAATTGTCAGAAGATCAAATGTTGGGCGCAGTACTATACGGTCATCAGCAACAGCAAATCGTTATTGATAACATTGTATCAATGGCAGAAGAAGTTGGTACTGCTAAGCAGCAATATTCTGCTCCTGAGCGTGATCAAGCGCTTACCAGTAGCATGAAAGAGCAGTTTGGCGCGCAAGTTGCTGATGCATATACCATTACTGATAAACAAGCACGTTACACGAAACTTGATGAAATCAAGCAATCAATTATTGATGCACTTGCCGGTGATGCTGAATCAGAAACTTATGCTGATACCGTATCTGAGCTTAAAGAAATCTACAACGAACTTAAATATCGTACGGTTCGTGACAATATCTTGTCAGGTAAACCGCGTATTGATGGCCGTGACCCTGAAACAGTTCGAGCGCTTGACGTACAAGTTGGTGTATTGCCATATACGCATGGTTCAGCATTGTTCACACGTGGTGAGACGCAAGCATTGGTTACGACTACATTGGGCAACAGCCGTGACGTTAATATGATTGATTCATTGGGTGGCACGATTCGTGACCATTTCATGTTGCATTACAACTTCCCGCATTTCTCAGTAGGTGAAACGGGTCGTGAAGGTATTCCAAAACGTCGTGAAATCGGTCATGGTCGTCTAGCACGTCGCGGTGTACAAGCAATGCTTCCAGATAGCGAACGCTTCCCGTACGTTATCCGTGTGGTATCAGAGATTACTGAATCAAACGGTTCATCGTCTATGGCATCTGTTTGTGGTGCAAGCTTGGCATTGATGGACGCAGGCGTACCATTAAAAGCACCAGTTGCTGGTATCGCGATGGGTCTAGTTAAAGAAGGCGAGCGTTTCGCTGTATTGTCAGATATCTTAGGTGATGAAGATCATCTTGGCGATATGGATTTTAAAGTAGCTGGTTCTAAAGACGGTATCACTGCGCTACAGATGGATATCAAAATCGAAGGTATTACACCAGACATCATGGAGCAAGCGCTTAAGCAAGCCCATGCTGGTCGTATCCATATCTTAGAAGCAATGAACCAAGTATTGCCAGAAAGTCGTACTGAAATCAATGCTCATGCGCCTAACTATGCGGTTATCGAAATCAATCCAGATAAGATTCGTGATGTAATCGGTAAAGGTGGCGCGATGATTCGTCAGTTAACTGAAGAAACTGGTGCAGTGATCGATATCGATGATGGTGGCACGATTCGTATCTTTGGTGAAAACAAAGCCGCAACTAAAGCCGCCATTGGCAAAATCGAAGCATTGACTGCTGAAGTTGAAGTCGGTAAGACTTATGAAGGTACGGTTGCTCGCATTGTTGACTTCGGTGCATTCGTAAATGTCTTGCCAAACACGGATGGCCTAGTACATATCTCACAAATCGCAGAAGAGCGCGTTGAGAGTGTATCAGACTATTTAAAAGAAGGTCAGGTCGTTAAAGTACTCGTACAAGACGTTGACAACCGTGGTCGTATTAAACTGACTATGAAAGGTGTTGAGCAGAACTAATACTCAATATCTGATGTGGTTTAAGTAATAAAAAACCGCCTTGAAATGCTCGTTATGAGTATTCAAGGCGGTTTTTTTATGTGCTCAAAGAGACGATAACAGGCTAGCTAAAAAGTCACTTATAAATTAATACTTTTGGGCAGATGTATGTCGATACGAAATTTTGGTAGGTCTTGTAAGTGTTCAGTCAGTAATGGCAAAGTATCAGCATACCAGTCCAAAGGCAAGGTGTCTGCTATATCACTCTGATTGGATACGATATCACGTGGTTTACCTGAGATCAGCGGCCGTGCAAGTAATGCAACTCTGCGTATGCCTTGGTAACGTATGAGTGGCATCATTTGCTGTTGTAGATCAATCAAAGCAGCAGTCAGCCAACGCGTGCGCACTGGATGATAAGGGTGGTTTGATATTACGAGGTTAGCAATATAGCTTGGCTGGTTGCCGTTACTACTGATACCAAGACCAACTTGCTCACGTGTAAGCTTATTAAGTAAGCAGCTACCGATACTTAGACTACCATCGCGGCACGCACGATGATAGCGCCTATAGTTGCCAGGAAATAGTGTTTTAGCTCGTGTGAGTACAGGATCTAAAACGACACCAGCAGTATTAACAGGAAAAACAAGCAGCTGTGCATTGCTATTTAAAATAGAGGTATGTGTAGGTTGCAAAACTGCCATCGTAAGTCTCTCTATAAGAAAGTACGCAGCTACTGAACCGTTGCTTTATTAGAGTCGTTTGCTTCTAACTGAGCAATTTGTTGTTCGAGTAGTGCAATTTGTTCGGCCTTCATATCAGTCAATTGCTTATTCATAGCGACCTGTTCAGCTGCTAACTTTTCTTGTTCGGCCAGTCGCTGACGCTCATCTTCTAAACGATCAATCTCTTCTTTCGCTAAGCTATCACTTTCTGGTAGAGGCGCATCTAATATAGCAGTAGGATTTGGTATCGCGTCACTGTCATTATTTGCTTCCTCAGAGTTTTCATCCATGAGCACACCATCGATAACCACAGAGTCATCCGCTATATCAGATATATTACCTGTGGTTAACTCTGTCGTCGTTTGCTCAGTTACTGGTACTGAAGCAGAGACATCTACAGGGAGTGTAGACTGGGTGCTAGATCTGCCTACAATAAGGTAGGTAATGACAATAAGCAGCAATAAGGAGATAAGTACTGCCAAAATTTTCTGATGTGATTTAGTCGGATTTTTATTGGAGGCGTGGGTTGATGAAGGCCGGATGTTTTCTGGTTTCATATTATGATCGATTCATGTCAAGAATATAAGTAGCCATACTATAGCAAACTCAAAATAAAAAGCCTATCTATTGATAGATAGGCTTAATAGAGGATTTAATCTGTTTGCGAGTACAAGTACCAGATAACTAAGACTTAAATTTTACGGTGCCACTTGTACCAGTTACCATAGCATCACGCGCCATTTGATCCTCTAAATGGTTCTTTGCACTAATAGCATCAGGATCGGGACGATGCTCCGTGTGTCCGCATTGAGTACACTCAATATACTCATCTGGGGTAGGAGTGACGATATTAACTTGCACGACAGCGTCCATCTCCTGACATTTCGGACAACGTACTCCTGCTAAAAACCGGCGTTTAGGACTAGATGACTGATAACGCATTTAAATGGCCTCGCGAGTCGTTTGAGTATTTGCCGCATCAACATTCTCAAAACCGTTATGACGTAGTAAGGCGTCGATACTAGCGCTACGGCCACGGAAGTTTTCAAAATTGGTTTTCGCTGGAAAGCTTCCACCAACAGATAAGATAGATTCACGGAACGCTTTACCTGTTACTGGATTAAAAATGCCTTCTTCTTCAAATTTGCTAAACGCATCGGCTGATAGTAGTTCTGCCCATTTGTATGAGTAATAGCCTGCCGCATAACCACCCGCGAAGATATGACTAAAGCCATTAGCAAAGCGGTTATAGTCAGGCGTGTGCATGATAGAAATATCATTACGAACGGTATTGAGCGTCTCTAAAATGCCATCATAATTCAGCGCTGGCGTATGAGCATGAATCAGTAAATCAAACAGAGCAAACTCAATTTGACGTAGCGTTTGCATGCCGCTCTGGAAGTTTTTCACTGCCAATAATGCATCAAGCTTGTCTTTAGGTAATGGCTCACCAGTCTCAACATGGCTGCTGATAAGGGCAATACCTTCAGCGTCCCAAGCCCAGTTCTCCATAAACTGGCTAGGAAGCTCGACAGCATCCCATTCAACGCCATTGACACCAGCGACATCGCCGACCGTCACTTGGGTTAATAGATGATGCAAGCCATGACCGAACTCATGGAATAGGGTCAGTACTTCATCATGGGTCAATAAACTAGGTTTACCATCAAGTGCTGGCGTAAAATTACCAACCATAAAACAGACGGGTAGCTGCTGGTGATTTTGTTTTTCATAGCTATAGCGAGATTGGAAACCGTTCATCCATGCACCGCCACGCTTACCACTGCGCGCAAATAGGTCGAAGTAGAAACCACCAAGTAAGCGATCGTCTGCATCGAATAATTGATAAAAACTCACATCATCATGCCAGCGAGATGCTGAGTCACTTTCTGCATCTTTACGGCTTTGCTCTTGTACTTTGATACCGTATAGACGCTCAACGATAGTGAACAAACCATTAATTACTGTTGGTACTGGGAAATATGGACGAATTTCCTCTTGCGATAAACTGAACTCACTTTGTTTTACCTTTTCGGCAATGTAGGCACTATCCCACGGTTGTAATTCGTCAATGCCATAATCGCTCGCGTATTTTTGTAGTTGTGCCAAATCTGCTTTGGCAGCAGGGGTCGCTTGTGCCGCCAGGTCACGTAAGAATGTTTCAACTTCCGAGACACTGTCTGCCATCTTGGTCGATAGCGATACTTCGGCATAGTTTGCAAACCCAAGTAGCGTGGCTTTTTGCTCACGTAATGTGAGGATTTGACTCATGTTATCAGCGTTATTTAATGATTTGCCTTTTGCGTTGGTATGCGTATCAAACTCAGAGGCCCGCGTGACGTAGGCATGATAAAGCGTCTCACGCAGGCTACGATCATCCGCATGAGTCATAATCGCCAGATATACGGGAATATTCAAACTTGCCGCATAATAAGGCGTTGGCAGTGCATCTATATCAGCTTGGCTAAGGGTACCGCTAGCAAGCTCACGCGCTTTATACTGCTCGCCTGCATCTGCCAGTAGTGCCAAACCACTTTCTGTTAAGCCTTTTAACTGTGAGTCTTCTAAAGGCAAGGCAAATGCTTGCGTTGCATCTAAGATATTATCCGAGAAGGTTGCAGACAAGGTAGATAGCTCGCTTTGGATAGCGGCGAATTTTTCTTGTTCAGCTTGAGGTAACGCAACGCCTGATAGCTCAAAGCTACGCAATGCCAGTTCGATCGCACGTGCACGAGCAGGCTCTAGTGTGGCAAAAAAATCCGTATCATTAACGATAGTTTGATAGCGATTAAACAAAGGCTGATGCTGGCCAACTCGCGTACCGTAAGCAGATAATTTCGGTAGTAGCTCATGGTGAACATGGCGAATCTCATCGTTACTCATTACACTATTGAGATGCGACAAAATACCCCAGCCGCGATCTAATGCTAAATTGATATGATCAAACCTCATAACATCTGCTAAAGCTTGTTCAGCGCTTATTTTTTCAGCGCCACCCTTTTCTATTACTGTCAGTGTATCTAAAAAAGTATTGGCAGCATCAATAGCGTCAATCACTTGGCTCTGTAACTTATGTGGCGCAGTATCGGCAAAATCGACAAGGTGTAAATCTGAAGGAGAAAGTGTCATATAGGTATCCAAGATCAATGAGTTATTATGAATTAAAATGAGGTAGGGCTGGCTACGATTAAAATATATAGTGCGTTCTTATTTTATATATAGATTATATAAAAGATGGGTTCATTTAGTAAAAATACAACCTAAGTGCTTTTATACAATTCGAATGATTAAAACAATATTAGCAATCTAAAAATGAATATCGAGATTCTGATACTTAGATGTAAGCGTTTAAAGATAGCTATCTGGATATATAGGTATGTTAGATAAAGAATCTCTTTAACAATATAGAGTATTCTATTTACAAAGCGCTATCATTTGCTTGCAAATTAACCCTACAGGGAGTGGGGTATAGCTGTTAGCATTAAGATAATGGAATCTGAAAATAGTGCACCGACAGGGTGTAAGAAAAACACGGATAGAGATTTTTAAACTCAGATATTTTTAAACTTATAAAAAGTATATGAGTAAAGAAATATACAAAGTTGAAAATGAACGATAATAAAACAAGGAGCAATATATGAAAGCGACTCTTAAAAGTTTACGTGAGACAAAAGCTAACCCTGCAGTAAGTATCTTTGTTAAAACACATCGTGAACATCCAGCCAACGAGCAGGATCCTATCGCTCTAAAAAATCAACTAAAAGTTGCCGAAGAGCGTTTGACCAATGAATACGATAAACGCACAGCGACCACCATTCTAGATAATATCCAAAATAAAATCAGTGAACTTAATCACAATTATAACCTCGACACCTTAGCCATATTCGCTAGTACAGATGACGTGAAAGTCGTTCGTATGCCAATCGATACAACAGAACGCGTTGTGATTTCAGATAGATTTGCTACTCGTGACTTGGTTCGTGATATGGCTAGTGCCGTTCATTACTATACCGTGGTCTTAACTCGCGATAATGCTCGTCTAATTGAGGCATCTAACGACCGTGTCGTGCGAGAATTTGATAAAGATGACGATGCACAAAACAACATGGAGAACATTCAGTTCCCTGTCGAAAACAACGGACTATATATAACAGGTGACGGTGGCTCAGATCGTTCATCAAATAATGAAAGCAATCACTTGAAAGAATTCTTTAACCAAGTAGATAAAAGCGTCCAAGAACTGTGGGGCGAGCACAAGATGCCTCTTGTCATCGTTGGCGATGCAAAAAATATTGGTTATTACAAAGAAGTCTGCGATCGTCCAGACAACATCATTGCTACAGTGTCAAACGCAACTAACTTAGAAGATGGTAGCGCTCAACATATTGTGGATAGTGTGCAAGAAGCTGTGGAAGAGTATCGTACATCACTACATAAAGCTGCATTGGGTGAAATCGATAAAGCCCGCGGTGCGAATATGTTACAGACTGATTTACAGGAAGTGTATCGTAGTGCTTTCCAAGGTGCTGGCGAAACGCTTTATGTACGCCGTGGCTATATACAGTCTGCTAAAATCGATGAAAAAGCGCAGACGTTAAGTCCTGCCAACGACGCTACTGCAGAAGGCATTACAGATGATGCAATCGGCGAAATCATTGAGCATGTTATTCACAATGGCGGTGAAGCTGTGTTTATACCACAAGACGTCATGGGCGAAGACCAGCCAATAGCGCTAGTGACTCGCTATTAACTTGAAGATAACACCTATGCGCGATATTCATTTATGAATTAGCCATTAATAATACATAGGTGTAATATGAGAGCATTGGTTCAGTATGAGCCAGTGCTCTTTTTATGTCTGTCATTACCATCACTATGGGTGTTATCGTAGCTGAGCTATTGATTTTTACTCTATAAATAATGAGCGTACAACGAACCACATTATGACTACCACCTCTTTTGTTTTAACCAGCTACAACATCCATAAAGGCATGTCACCGCTGAATCGCCAAGTAAAAATGCAAGGTATTGCTCAAGCACTAGAAGCAGCTGGTGCTGATATATTGTGCTTACAGGAAGTGCAGGGGCAAAATCTCAAACGCAATCTGCAATACAACGAATATCCAGATCAGTCTCAACATGAATGGTTTGGTGAGTTTTTAGATTTGCAAAACAGCTACGGCAAAAATTCAGAATATGATAATGGGCATCACGGTAACGCGGTGTTGAGCCGCTTCCCGCTGGATCCGAAACACAACGTAAATATTACTGTAAATCGTCTTGAACAGCGTGGTGTTTTACATTGTGAGGTGCAACCTTGGGGTTGGGAGAGACCAGTGGTCGTCTTATGTGCACATCTTAATCTTTTTGAGCGGGACCGTATCAAGCAGTATCAAGCGATTAGTGACTATGTTCGAAATGAGATTGCATCGGATCAGCCACTTGTTTTGGCAGGTGACTTCAATGATTGGAAAAAAATGTCTTGTGACAAACTGGCCACCGAGTTAGGTATGATAGAAGCATTTAAGCACTGTTACGGTAAGCTATTACCGACTTTTCCTGCCAAGTTACCTGTACTCAGTTTAGATCGTATCTATGTGCGCAATTTAACCGTCAAAGATGCTTGGGTACATACTGGAAAGCCTTGGTCATCGTTATCGGATCATCTGCCTATTAGCGCAGAGCTTGTGTTACCTTAGCAAAGTATTACTAGCTTTGTACTTGTCATAAAATCACCGACTAGGCAGGGTATCCATGTATCATCTCAACATATAATAGACAATAATCAAAACCCAAAAACCACTTATAAGGACATTCTACTATGACAACGTCGTCTATCAACTCTACTGCTTCGCAAACCCAAGTACCAAACACCCAGCATGCCGCACTCATTCGCGAGTTTGGTGAACCTGAAGTCATGCAATACCAAGATAATGTCGCCATCCCTGAGCTACAGGACGACCAAGTGTTGGTAAAAATCGCCTACGCTGGTATCAACCCTGTCGATTATAAAACTCGTCAAGGTAAAGGCTGGGGTGCGGAAAATATCCGTAAAGACAAGTTTGATAATGATCAGCCAGCTATTCTGGGATTCGATGTATCGGGCGAAGTAGTCAGTAGCAATAGCGACGAGTTTGCTGTTGGGGATAGAGTAGCGGCCTTGACCTTTAGCGGTGGCGGTTATGCACAATATGTGGCAGTAGATGCCAAGTTGCTTGCGAAAGTACCAGAAAATGTCACCTTAGAGCAGGCAGGTGCGCTACCTTGTATCGGTCAAACTGCCGTACAGTTTGCAGATTTTGCGGACATCAAAGCTGGTGAGCATGTGGTCATTAATGCGCCTGCAGGCGGTGTCGGTCATTTGTTAATCCAGTTACTCATGAATAAAGTGGCGCAAGATAATATCAAAGTGACAGTAATTTGCTCACCAGAGAAGTATGCCAAGCTTGATGAGTTAATCGACGTCTCTAAACTAGCGGGTTGGATAGATTATACCAAAGATGAAGACTTCCCTAATCTGCAAGCCCATATGTTGCTAGACTTAGTCGGTAATGAAGCAGGTGTTCGTGCGCTTAGCGTGCTTAAGTCAGGTGCTCGAGTGAATGTATTACCGACTATCTGGGTGGATAAGCTCAAAGAAGCGGGTGAGCAAAAAAACCTAGAAGTATCAGGCTACAAGGCGCAGCGTAGTGGTCAAGACATGGCGCGTGTTTTACAGCAAGTGGCTAATGGTAAGCTAACCTTAAAAATCCAAAAAACTTATCCACTCTCAGACGTAGTGGCGGCCCATCATGAATTACAAAAAGGTGATGCGTTCGGCAAAATCGTCTTAGACGCCGCTAAATAAATATCTGTACGGATTGATCTGTAGGTAGTGTTCAGTACATTTTATGAGCTGCGAGCGAGGTAGATGTTGAACCAAACTAAAACTGTGCTCTAACAAATCATACAAAATTTTTATTTTCGACAACAGAACATCCCTGCAGCTGTCTTTTATTTATCATAGGATAGAGTATGTATGATAACTATAATGACAAAGGAAACTATATGAACGCTAATAAAAAAACAGACGACCATATGGCTTATGAAGCACAAGTCCGTGAAGATATAGAAGGGTGGAAACATCCTGATAAAAGCATACTGGATAAAGCGCTCTCTGTAATCAATACGCCAATCGTTGAGGCAGGTGATGCACTGATGAATGCGCCGCAGTTTGGCGAAACATTAAAGCAGGCAACAGAACAGTCTTTTACGACGCTGAGTGATGCAGCTAATTGGACATTAAACACGAAGGATGTCGTTGAGGCTTATTATAATGAGTCCGATATTGCAGGAACCTCTATCACGACGTTATCTGATATCGAACGCTTACCGATTGCAGTGGCTGATAAACAGGTCAAACATTTTAAAAGCAAATATGTGGCAATGACCAGTGCTCAAGGAGTTACGACAGGGGTAGTAGGTTGGGCAGGGATTCCTGCTGATGTGGTGGCCTTAATTACTACTAACCTTCGGGCAATTGGAGAGTATGCGACCTATTATGGGTTTGATATCAATAACGAAGGGGAGCAGCTGTTTGCTATGTCTCTACTAGCGGTAGCGACGTCTAATTCTGCTGAAGAACGCCAAGCGGCGTTAGATGACACTTATGCGATGGTCAAGGAGCCAGAGACGCTGGCCTTCAATAAAGTCAACGAAGAAGTGATGTCACGGGTCTTGCGTCAAACAGCAACCAAGGTGGCTACCAATATCGTTAAGGCAAAAGCCGCGCAAATCATTCCGGCCGTAGGTGCAGTAGTTGCTGGTGGTGTTAACGCCAGTTATACCGCCAGTGTCTGTGAGGCTGCTTATCAGTGCTACCGCGAGCGTTTTTTGGATCGTAAATCTTAAGATTTGAAAGTAGTAAAATGATCTACAAGAACATAGATAGAGTTATAGTAGAGAGGGTAGCTATTAAGCATTGAGCATGCGCCGAAACGTCAAACTGATACGGCCCGTCGCGACTTGCTTTGTTTTAGTGATAGTGTGCTTCCAAAATCTTTGTGTGTCGCCATGCATTACAACGAGCTGTCCAGACTCAAGATAAAGTTCGACTTTATCTTGAGTTTTTTTATGTTTAAAAACAAATTTGCGTGTGGCACCAAGCGATAAGGAAGCTATGATTGGTTGATGACCGAGCTCTTTTTCGTCATCGGCATGATAGCCCATACCGTCAGCGCCAGTAGGATAATAATTAAGCAGGCAAGTATTAAAGTCGACGATGACATCGATTTCTGCCAAAGCGTGCTCAATTTTCTGTTTCACGTGAAACACTGCGTCTGACCATGGAACGGTTTGCCGCACGTGTCCCGAATATTGGTAATTAGCATTTTCGTTTCCCATCCAGACAATTTGCCGAGTGGTTATATGTGTTTTGCCAAACAACGTCACGATATCTGACTGCCAAGGCAACTCGTTTAGTAAAGTATCATAAAGAGTAGTGGCATCATCGATAAGCACTCCTAGATCGTTCACTTTACCATTATAGGGTAGTAGGTTATCTGTAGGGGCAGGGGCAAAGAGATCAGTCATAAATCAGTCGTTTTACATTCTTATTTGCTACTTTGGTAGTGCTCGTTGATGATTTGAGCGCATAGTTCAGGCGCTTCCATTGGCAATAGATGACCATAATTTGACAGAGAAATAAGACTGCTATCTGGGACAAATTTTTGCCATTGCTTTCGTACCTTATTATTGATGAATAGAGTAGGCTTACCTGTAATCAAGGTATAGGGACAGCGTAGTTTTTTGAGCGCAGCATCGATATGAGGTGCGCCAAAATAATTGGCCAGCTCTTGTTCTGGTGCAAACATAAGCTTATAGCTATCATCTGTATTTTTGCTCAGGCTTTGTTCTGCAAATATTTGCAAGTGCTCGTCACTGATACGTTTATAAGCGCGCTGCGCACGTAGGCTTTCATAATAACTACGAATGCTCGGCCAAGTAGATTGTTTAGTTAACGTACTTTTGAAGGGCTCGCGACTCAGTAGAACAGGGCGTGGCAAAAGGTTATATAAGGTGGCTTGGCTTTTGGTAAATGTGACAGGTTCGATCAGGTATAACTGCGAAAATAACTCTGGACATTTGGCAGCTGCTATCGCTGTAGCCGTTGCGCCTTGCGAATGACCTATACCTACAACAGGCTTGTCTTGTGTCTTTTCCAAAAACTCAATCAGCATATCAGCATCTTGCTCGCGCGTGAGGCGTTGGCTTTGCGGCTTATCATACCAGTAGCCACGTAGAGCAAGGGAACTGATATCAAATTCAGTGGCTAGTTTGCTCAGTAATGGCGTGTAGGTGCCAACGGTAAAACTATTGCCACTATAAAAATGTGCTGGTGAGCGAGGAGTAGAGCTTAAGTCTAACGGCGGATTAAACTGGCTAAGGTCGTAGTAGCGTGCCTGTTTTCCGCCAAGGTCAATGCGGTTTGTGAATGCTTCCATAAAATAAACACTTCCTTGTGACTTATTTTGAGTGATTTTTTGTAGATTGTTTTCTTGTAGTTTCGCTTCTGATGAGTCTTAGTTATCTTCACCTAAGAAGCCACCGCTTTGACGCTGCCACAGTCGAGCATAGACGCCATCTAGTGCCAATAGTTCATCATGGCTACCTTGCTCGATGATGCGGCCTTGATGCATGACAACCAATCTATCTAGTGCAGCAATAGTAGAGAGTCGATGGGCAATAGCAATAACGGTTTTGCCAGTCATAATGTCATTTAAGCTCTCAGTAATGGCGTATTCAATTTCAGAGTCTAGTGCACTGGTGGCTTCATCTAAAAGTAAAATCGGTGCATTTTTTAGCATAACACGTGAGATAGCGATACGTTGACGTTGACCGCCAGATAGTTTGACTCCGCGTTCACCCACTTGGGTATCAAGTCCTGTATTACCTTTATCATCGTACAAGTCTTTGACGAAATCCCACGCCTGAGCTTGTTTGGCAGCGAATATAATCTCTTCATCAGTAGCGTCAGGACGACCATAAGCGATGTTTTCACGTACGGTACGATGTAGTAATGAGGTATCTTGAGTCACCATACCAATCTGTTGGCGCAACGACTCTTGCGTGACCCCATCAATCGCTTGACCGTCAATCAGAATCTCACCGCTATCGACATCAAAGAAGCGCAATAGTAAATTGACCAAAGTTGATTTACCCGCACCTGAACGCCCAACCAGACCAATTTTTTCACCCGGCTTAATATCTAAATGGAAGTTATCTAATAGTTTGATGTATGAGTCAGGAGTATGCTTAGCGATGCTAGTACCATCAACATCAACAGTCTTGTCAGTTTGTCCATTGTCTTCTTCGTCATTCTCATAACTGAAGTCAACATGGTCAAACACGATGCGACCATCCGTGACAGCTAGCGCTGGCGCGTCAGGTTTGTCAACGATCGTCTGCGGTGCCGACAATGTACGCATACCGTCTTGAACTGTACCGATACTCTCGAACAAGCTGGCTGTTTGCCACATAATCCAACGCGTCAAACCATTTAGACGTAATGCCATAGCAGTCGCAGCAGCAATGGCACCGACACCAACGGTGCCTTGTTGCCACAAGTACAATCCAATACCTGCCGTACTACTGACCAAGATTACACTGATAAGATGGGTCGATACCTCTAAATAGCTGACCCAGCGCATTTGTGCATGTACCGTACCTAGGAATTGTCCCATCGCGTTTTTAGCGTAGCCCAGCTCACGACGCGAATGGCTAAATAGCTTGACGGTCATGATATTGGCATAAGCATCAGTAATCCGCCCTGTCATCAAGGCACGAGCATCAGCCTGCACAATCGCTGTATCTTTGAGCTTAGGAATAAAGTACCAAATGGTGAGTGCAACCAGTACAAGCCAAACGACAAAAGGAATGAGTAACAAACTGTCTAAATTAAATAAAATCACCCCTGAGGTGATAAAGTAGACAGAGACATACATAAACATATCGGTGACAGTCATCACGGTATCGCGTACTGCCAATGCTGTCTGCATTACCTTCGCTGAGACACGACCCGAAAATTCATCTTGGTAGAACTGCATGGATTGCCCAAGCATCCGCTGATGAAAACGCCAGCGCATCTGCATAGGAAAGACGCCTTGCAAGGTCTGAAAATGGATAAACGATGACAAGGCAATCCACAATGGGCTCACTATCATGACAGCCAGCATGATAAGTAGCATGTCACCTTTTTCTACCCATAAGCTTTGCGGCGTATAGACGCCCAACCAATCGACGATATTACCTATCCAAGCAAACAGCATGGCCTCGTAGATACCGATACCAGCGGACAAAATCATAAAGGCTAGTAGCCAGCCGCGTAAGCCGTTGGTACATGCCCACAAAAATTTCAGCATGCCATCGCGAGGTGATGGCAATGGCATAGGTGTGTCTGGAAAGGCGGGTAGACGGTTTTCAAAAAAGCGAAATAAAGCATTCATAGGCAGTAATAAAACATCAATAGCAGTACGTCAAGATGAACGAGAGGACTCGTTATCTAGAATCTTTACTTTTGTGATTGGGATTAGGTGCTATTTTAGCAAAATTACTAATCATACCTGCATGCTAATTGTAATTTACTTAAGAATAGCTATGTTTTGAAAACTTCAGCTATAACCATAATAAATAGATTGCTGTAGAAAACATATTTTGTTACATTCAACATCCAAACTTATTCACAGTTTAAATATTGCTTTTATAGATATGATTTCATTGTAAAAATTAGCTGATTAGCAGATATTTCACTTAATGCATTTTATCGATATGCAGATAGTAATAACTCAATGTTGAAGTTCAAAAGGTAGCAGTTAATGATGTATTTAATAATTGCGGTGCTATGTAGTGTCGCCGTCTCAGTACTTTTGAAAATATTGCGCCAGAAAAGTATAGATATTCGTCAAACCATCGTAGCAGGCTACCCTGTCGCCTTTTTACTGACTTGGGTGTTACTAAAACCTGACGTAGGGGCTATACATGCGCTTGATAGTGCTTGGGGCATCATCATCGCGCTTGGGATACTATTACCTGCCGTATTTATCATTCTCGGACGGGCCATTGAAGCGGTGGGGATGGTAGCAACCGACGCGTCTCAGCGCTTATCACTCATTATTCCTATCGTAGCGGCTTTCTTGCTATTCGGTGAGGTGCTAACTGGTACTCGTATATTTGGACTGGCGTTAGGTTTTCTGGCATTAGGTGCGCTCGTCTATCGACCACAGCATAATGATATTACTCGGCAAGTAAAGCATACGCCACTATGGTTATTCGGGGTATGGTCAGGCTACGGCATTATTGATATTTTATTTAAACAAGTTGCCAAACAGGGTGCGGCCTTTCCGTTAACTCTATTAGTCAGCTTTGGCGTAGCAGGGTTACTGCTGCTAATCTACTTACTTGCCACACGGGTACGTTGGCAAAAAGAAGCGCTTATGACAGGTGTACTACTCGGCGCACTAAACATGGGCAATATCTACGCCTATGTACGGGCACACCAAGTGTTGCATGATTCTCCTAGTATCGTTTTCACTGGTATGAATGTAGGTGTTATTGCAGTGGCGACTTTGATCGGCGTCGGCGTATTCAAAGAGCAGCTAAACCGTGTCAATATAGTAGGATTAGTATTGGCAGTCTGCTGTGTAGGGGTACTATTTTTGGCGTAATGCACTCTGTTCAAAAATATTGTTTTCATAATTTTCATGCTTATTGTCACGTATCCTGTATAGGCATACAAATCATCCTATGATAAGGTTATCTACAAATAACACGGCTTGTATGGAATAAAAAAGCTTAGTTTATAATATTTAACTTAACCAATAAAAATAGGATGCAGGCTCAATGGAATATGGTAAACAATTACAGCGTATAAAAAATAGTTCAGGTTTTATTGCTGCTCTTGATCAAAGTGGCGGCAGCACACCGAAAGCGTTAGAGACTTATGGTGTCAATAGCGACGCTTATGATAATGATGAGGCCATGTTTGATTTGGTTCATGAAATGCGTGCTCGTATTATGACCTGTGACTGTTTTGATAGTGAGCGTGTACTTGGTGCAATTTTATTTGAAGATACCATGGAGCGCGAAGTCAATGGCAAGTCAACTGCCAATTACCTATGGGAAGATAAAAATATCGTACCATTCTTAAAGGTAGATAAAGGTCTGGCTGAGCAAATGAGCGGCGTGCAAGTTATGAAGCCAATGCCGAATCTAGATCTATTGTTAGATAAAGCAAAAAACTACCCTGTATTCGGTACTAAAATGCGCTCAGTCATCTATGAGCCAAACGTCGATGGTATCGAGCTTGTGGTGCAGCAACAGTTTGATGTGGCTAAGCAGGTTATCTCAAAAGGCTTGATGCCTATCGTCGAGCCAGAGGTTAATATTGATAGCACTCAAAAGCATGAGTGCGAGCTATTGCTAAAAGCAAATATTTTGCGCAATCTGGAACGCTTGAACAATGAACATCAAGTGATGCTCAAGCTAACATTACCAGAAGAAGCAGGGCTTTATCAGGATCTGATTGACCATCCAAAAGTGCTAAAAGTTGTGGCATTATCGGGTGGTTATAGTCGCAGCGATGCTTGTGCCAAGCTCAAACAAAACCCAGGTATGATTGCGAGCTTCTCGCGCGCCTTTACTGAAGGCTTGAGTAAGCAACAAAGCGATAGCGAGTTTGCTGACACTATCAATAATTCTATCGAAGAGATTTATCAGGCGTCGAAAGTCTAGTAGTATGGTATCAACCAAAAATAAAAAGCCCGAGCCTGACAGTCAGGCTCGGGCTTTTCTTTTGGTAGGACTATTGTTTAACAGAGCTATAAAACTCTATATCTCTTTATATAACTGGCGTCCTTCGTTGTTATATTTCTTAGTCATCTCGGCCATGCCTTGGCGAATTTCCTCAGCGGTGGCTTCACCAACTTGTCTGACAAGCTCTGTATCTACCTCTTTGATTAGATGACCAGCGTCAGTTAAGTCACCTGTTTGCGGCGTTACTTTTTGGTTGGCAGCATCTTTATCCAGTCCTGCTGCATATTCACGCACGTTTTGAGTGATTTTCATTGAACAGAACTTAGGGCCACACATGGAGCAAAAGTGTGCCGATTTGTGTGCGTCTTTCGGCAACGTTTCATCGTGATATTCGCGTGCAGTATCAGGATCGAGCGCCAGATTGAACTGATCATCCCAGCGGAATTCGAAACGTGCTTTAGACAGTGCGTTGTCACGAGCCTGTGCTCCTGGATGACCTTTAGCAAGGTCAGCAGCGTGCGCAGCAATCTTATAGGTGATGATGCCATCTTTGACGTCTTTTTTATTCGGTAGGCCCAAGTGTTCTTTTGGCGTGACATAGCATAGCATCGCTGTACCAAACCAACCAATCATCGCTGCACCAATAGCACTAGTAATATGGTCATAGCCTGGGGCGATGTCTGTCGTCAATGGCCCTAAAGTATAGAAAGGCGCATCCGCACACAGCTCAAGTTGCAAGTCCATGTTTTCTTTGATGCGGTTCATCGCGACGTGTCCAGGGCCTTCGATCATCACCTGTACATCGTGCTCCCATGCCACCTTGGTTAATTCACCAAGCGTACGTAGCTCGCCAAACTGTGCTTCATCATTGGCATCTTGCAAACAACCAGGACGCAAGCCGTCACCCAAGCTAAAGGCCACATCGTACTGTTTCATGATTTCACAGATGTCTTCGAAATGCGTATATAAAAAGCTTTCTTTATGATGGGCTAGACACCATTGCGCCATGATAGAACCACCGCGAGAGACGATACCTGTCAGACGTTTTGCGGTCAGTGGTACATAGCGTAATAGTACGCCAGCATGAATAGTAAAGTAATCTACGCCTTGCTCTGCTTGTTCGATTAACGTATCACGGAATATCTCCCACGTTAGATCTTCAGCAACGCCATCAACTTTTTCTAGAGCCTGATAAATAGGTACCGTACCAATCGGCACAGGTGAGTTACGGATTAGCCATTCACGGGTTTCATGAATGTGATTACCTGTCGATAAATCCATAATGGTATCCGCACCCCAACGCGTGGCCCACGTCATTTTGGACACTTCTTCATCGATAGACGAACCCAACGCTGAGTTACCGATATTGGCATTGATTTTCACTAAAAAATTGCGCCCGATGATCATCGGCTCAGATTCAGGGTGGTTGATGTTGTTTGGGATAATCGCGCGTCCAGCCGCCACTTCATCACGAACGAATTCAGGAGTAATGATTTGAGGCGTATTGGCGCCGAAGCTTTCGCCATCGTGTTGACGCATATCGGTCAGTTCATGCTGCTTTTGCGTTTCACGGATAGCGATATATTCCATCTCGGGGGTGATAATGCCGCGACGCGCGTAGTACATTTGTGTGACGTTGCCAGCTTTTCCATCGACATTTTTGGCACGGCTTGGTTTGTCGATATGAGCGAATCTAAGGTTGGCGGTGGTAATGTCACGGGCACGAGCTTGTCCGTAAGAGCTAGACAGTCCGCTTAACTGCTCGGTATCACCGCGTTCATTTATCCAGCTTTCACGTAGTTTTGGTAGACCTTTAGTCAAGTCAATTTCGACATTAGGATCGGTATATACACCTGAGGTGTCATACACATAAAATGGCGGATTATGCTCACCGTCTTTATCTCCAGCACCGCCAACAGGCGTATCAGCCAAGCTAATTTCACGCATCGGTACTTGAATGTCAGGTCTTGAGCCTTCGATATAGACTTTTCTTGAGGCAGGTAAGGTACGATGCAAGTCGCGCGCATCTTCTTCGAAACGGGCATCACTTGCGGCACGGTGGGCTGGGGTTTTTAGCGCATCTGCTTTTTTATCTGCTTTGACGTTGTTCGTGTCAGCAGCATTTGAAGCAAGCGTTGTGTTGTCGGCTGGGTTATGCGTTTGGGCTTTCGGTGCAATTGAGGTGGTGTCTGCAGTAGTCATATGCTGTCCTAGCGTGTTGGTTTTTGAATAAAATCAACACCGCCAGTATCTGCGGGGGTAGGCATCTATCATCTAGACAAGTTTATATCATGAACACACAACTTCGACCAAAAAGTATCGTCGCGCATGGTGGTCATCAAATATTGGACGCAGCTTGATATCCTCTCTTCTTGTCTGATTATGCATCACGCATATTAAGACAGTAGTGATGATAAAAATGTATTTCTACGCGCCCTTTGTCATAAATAACAAAGTGCTTAAGACTTCCCTGCGTCGGTACTAACCGCATCAGGTTCGGCGGGTGATCTCTCAGCGAATGTATCAAGCCGACTACTTTAATAAAGCAAGTTTAATAAAGTGAGCCAAAAATACACCGCACCCCGAGTCTGTCAGTGTTGTAAATCAGCCTTCATACTAACAAAATTCTGTACCAACGGCTAATGGTATTTGGATACAAATATTCTGTGTCAAACACACGGTTCAATATTTTCGTGAATAATTTTTTTGATGTTAATAGGTGAGGGTGCTTAGTATTACTAGGCTGTAGACAAATTGTTCAAATATTATGTAAAACGAATGAAGGATTCTAGAAGTTGTCATTAAAGTGTCATAAAGATTTGGCAAGATAACACGCATATCACAAGCAATGCTTTTTTATACCGTTGTTAAACTTCAGGAGTCTTACATGCGTTATTCGTTATTAGCAGTGGCCGTCAGTTGTACATTAATGCTTACGGCGTGTAATCAGTCAACAGATACGACAGAGCCAACTGCTGACACTAGCAGTAGCGCTGTGACAACAGCTGAAACAACCTCTCAAACAGCATCTTCTGCTACGTCAGATTTTAAATCTGCTGAAAATATTGCTATGAATATTACAGGTGCAGGTGCGTCGTTCCCGCAGCCTATCTACGCGAAATGGTCATATGACTACAATGCTGCGACCGGCGGCCAAGTTAACTATCAGTCGATTGGTTCATCTGGTGGTATCAAACAAATTCAATCAAAAACAGTAGATTTTGGTGCTTCTGATGCACCAATGACGCCTGAAGAGTTAAACGAAGCAGGTTTGATTCAGTTCCCAACAGTCATCGGTGGTGTGGTACCAATCGTCAATATTGATGGCGTTGAGCCAGGTGCACTAAAGCTAGATGGTACAACGTTGGCCGATATCTATTTGGGTAAAATTAGTAACTGGAATGACCCTGCTATTCAAGCCATGAACCCAGACTTGACCTTGCCAGACGCAGCAATCACAACGGTTTTCCGCTCAGATGGTTCAGGTACGACTTTCAACTTCACTGATTATCTTGCCAAGGTTTCACCAGACTGGAAGGACACCGTTGGCGTTGATAAAACCGTCAAATGGCCGACCTCTGCTACTGGTGCAGGTGGTAAAGGCAATGAAGGTGTTTCAAGCTACGTAAACCGCATGAAAAACTCTATCGGCTATGTTGAGTATGCTTACGCTAAGCAAAACAAAATGTCACATACTGCGCTAGAAAATGCAGCTGGCAACATCGTACAGCCATCTGCTGAGACATTTGCTGCGGCAGGTGATATTGACTGGTCACAACAAGAAGGCTTCTATAAGGTCATCACCAACTCTGAGACTGACCAAGCATGGCCAATCGCTGCTGCGACCTTTATCTTGGTACATAAGCAACCAGAAAATCCTCAGCAAGTCGCTGGCGTGTTGAACTTCTTTGACTGGGCTTATAGCCAAGGTGATGATGATGCTATGGCATTAGACTACGTACCATTTTCTGACACGGCAGTAGCCTTGTTCAAAGAGAAGTGGAATGAAGTCCAAGGTAGTGATGGACAACCTGTCTACAAGCCAGCTCAGTAATTTGTTTCTGCTAAATACTATTTAGCATCCGACAAGTTACCCTCTCGAATAACTATTCTCCGGTAGTTGTTTGAGAGGTTTTAACACAGCAAATTTGTTGAATACATCTCGATAGATATGTTTACTCATACCGTTTAAGTTTGTTGTGTTAAAACCTGAGATACATCTTTTTGATATTTCGATTCATCCCATTCAATGCTGAGACACTTATGACAGACTTAAGGTCCCAACTGGCTAAACAAAAACGTTATGACGCTTTATTTGTGAATTCTACCAAAGCGTTTGCCATACTCGTCCTTCTATCTCTAGGGGGGATTTTGGTGTCTCTAATTATTGGAGCATGGCCGAGTATTCAAGAGTTTGGTTTGGGATTTTATACCAGTAATAATTGGGACACGGTTGCCAATGAATACGGTGCATTAGCACCTATTTACGGTACCTTAATTACCTCATTTATCGCCATTGTTATTGCTGTGCCAGTCAGTTTCGGTATTGCTATATTTTTAACCGAGATGTGTCCTAAGTTCCTTAAAAAGCCCCTTGGTATCGCCATTGAGTTATTGGCTGGTATCCCATCTATCATCTATGGCATGTGGGGATTGTTCGTGTTTGCGCCATTCTTTGGTGATCACATTCAGCCATGGTTCATTGAGCATATCGGCCCTTTACCTATTGTCGGTAAGCTATTTGCGGGTGCGCCTATGGGACTGGGCATGTTTACCGCATCCCTAGTGCTTGCCATTATGATCATACCGTTCATCGCTGCCACCATGCGCGATGTTTTCTCTGTTGTACCAGATTTACTTAAAGAGTCAGCATATGGTATGGGTGCGACGACTTGGGAAGTCATGTTCAAAATTATCCTGCCTTATACCAAAGCTGGTGTCGTTGGCGGTGTGATTTTGGGACTTGGTCGTGCATTGGGTGAGACGATGGCAGTTACTTTCTTGATTGGTAATGCGTTTAATATCAGTCCAAGCCTATTTACTTCTGGTGTGACGATTACCTCGGCCTTGGCCAATGAATTTGCTGAAGCGTCGAGTGAGTTACATCTGGCATCTTTATTACATTTGGGCTTAATCTTATTTGTCATCACCTTCATCGTGCTGTCTTTAGCAAAACTGATGCTCATGCGCATGGATCACAAAGCAGGTAACCGATAAGTCTGTCACTGATTTATTGAACCTTGATAGATACTGATAAAAGATATGGGAAATAAACATTATGCCTGCTAACAATGCGATCAATGCACCACTACCAACTAAGCCAAACGGCGCTACCCGCTACAACCAAAGTCTTTATAACAAGCGTCGCTTGACCAACAAGTTAGGTTTAGGCTTTGCGATGTCGGCGATGATTTTTGGCTTGTTTTGGTTGTCATGGATCTTGGTGACTTTGTTTGTCGAAGGCTTTCAGGGCATGGTACAGCTACCAATTTTTACTGCTGATACGCCGCCGCCTATGAGTGCTGGTGGTTTACGCAATGCGATTGTCGGCTCAGTCATGCTCGCATTTTCAGGTTTGTTTATCGGTGCACCGATTGGCCTTATGACCGGTATCTATTTATCTGAATTTTCTAAAGGCAGTATGCTTGGCAAGGTAACTCGTTTTTTAAATGATATTTTGCTATCAGCACCATCGATTGTGATTGGTCTATTTATCTATGCACTGATGGTAAAAGGTCAAAGTTTCTCTGGTTGGGCAGGCGCGTTGGCATTGGCATTGATTGTCATCCCTGTCGTCGTACGTACGACAGAAAACATGCTGAACTTAGTACCAAATAGCTTACGCGAAGCCGCTTATGCACTAGGTACTCCTAAATGGAAGCTGGTCACGCAAGTCACTATAAAAGCGGCTAGAGCTGGATTGACCACAGGGGTATTACTGGCCTTTGCTCGTATTACTGGTGAGACCGCACCGTTACTGTTCACGGCGCTTAATAACCAATATTTCAGTACAGACATGGGTCAGCCTATTGCCAACTTACCCAACACCATTTACCAGTTTGCGATGAGTCCTTATGATAACTGGCATATGCTGGCTTGGGCAGCAGCATTACTTATCACAGCGTCTGTTTTAGTATTAAATATTTTAGCAAGATTTATCGGTGGTAGAGGTCAGCCCAGATAAAGTCTGGTAGCAAACCGTAGTACCCTAAGTATTTACTTATATTTATATGAAATTAATTGAGCTAGGTTGGATAAATTATGAATGATGTCGCAAGTAAAAAACGCACTAAAAGCACGGTTGATACATTCAATACGACAACTGGCAATTTATTGAATCGAGCCATGTCTACGAGCACGCAAGCACAACAGCCAAATGCCAATGATTTTAATAAACAAACCGTTCATGACATCCCTAAAGACATGCCTGCGGCAAAAATGGAAGTTCGAGATCTAAACTTCTATTACGATGACTTTCAGGCATTAAAAAATATTAATATCGATATTGCCGATAAAAAAGTGACCGCTTTTATTGGACCTTCAGGTTGTGGTAAGTCTACGTTATTACGTACTTTTAACCGTATGTATGATCTATATCCTGGTATGCGTGCAGAAGGCAGTATAAATCTAGATGGCAAAAACATCTTGGGTAAAGACATTGATGTGAACTTGCTACGTGCACAAGTTGGTATGGTTTTTCAGAAACCAACGCCATTTCCGATGTCAATTTATGACAATGTCGCCTTTGGTGTACGACTGTATGAAAAACTAAGCAAGGCCGAGCTGGATCATCGCGTAGAGTGGGCACTGAAAAAATCAGCACTATGGCCAGAAGTGAAAGACAAGCTAAAAGCATCAGGACTGTCGTTATCAGGTGGCCAGCAGCAACGTCTGTGTATCGCACGTAGCGTCGCGACCAAGCCTGAAGTGCTGTTGCTTGATGAGCCGACATCAGCACTAGATCCTATCTCAACTGGTGCTATCGAAGATTTGATCGAAGATCTGAAAAACGACTACACCATTGCTATTGTCACTCACAATATGCAGCAAGCCGCACGCGTATCTGACTACACGGTGTATATGTATTTGGGTGATATGATTGAGATGGGTGAGACCGATCAGATATTTACCAAACCTACCCAAACCGCGACGGAAGACTATATTACAGGTCGTTATGGCTAACGTTGATTGAGATTGAAATCGGTAAGCAGACAAAGCTGACCAGCATGTCATGAGCCGACTTTCTAAATTCACAAGCACATCGCGCTATTAAAACATGTATTTCAGGGAATACCTCTCATGCAAAGTGATAAGCATATCTCTAAAAGTTTTGACCAAGATCTTGATGAAGCCATTCGTTTATTTTTATACATGGGTGATAGTGCTGCCAACCAAGTGGCCAAAGCTATTCACGCTCTTATCGATAAAGACGAAACTCTAGCACAAGAGGTCATCGATATGGACTTCGATATCAATCGAATGGAGGTCGAACTCGACGAGCATATTTTACTATTGGTAGCCAAACGCCAGCCAACTGCCAGTGATTTGCGCTTAGTCATGTCAATCAGTAAAGGTGTGGTTGATTTGGAACGTATCGGCGATGAAGCGGTAAAAATAGCGCGAATGGCTAGTAAAATAGCGGCAGAAGGCAAGTCAGCATATGGTTACGCGGAAGTTCAGCATTTGAGCAATCAAGTTCGCCTGATGCTCAACAACGCATTAGAAGCCTTTAGCCAATCGAATGCTGAACAAGCATTTGAGGTCATGCGCAATGATAGTGTGGTCAATAACGAATACCAATCTGCTATTCGTGCTTTAATGACGTATATCATGGAAGACTCCAGACAAGTCTCAAAAGTCATCAATATCATGTGGATTCTGCGCTCGCTTGAGCGTATCGGTGACCATGCACAAAATGTCGCAGAGCTAGTGATCAACTATATCAGTGGGCAAGATGTGCGTCATTCAGACTATGCCATGGTCGAAAAAGCGGTACAGGAAGCCAATGATCGCTTGGCTGCTCGTCAAGTTGGCACACTGTCAGCCAGTGAGCTTGAAACGTCAGATAGTGATGAAGGCTGATAGGAAGTACTATACTTTTTACCTTATAATAAAAAAGCGCGCTATAGTAAGCGCGTTTTTTTATAATTACTAAATGTGATTGCCAAAAAGCGCGTAAATACTAGCTTTCTGGTGTCCAGCCTTGTGCGCGCTCATAGTCTTCATTGTCCAAGAATTTATCACGCTGCTCTGTTAAAAACTTTTTGGCAGCAGGATCCATCATGCTTAGATGATTCTCATTGATAAGCATCGTTTGATGCTCAAGCCATTCTTTCCACGCCTTTTCAGATACGGTCTCTTGCAGCTCTTGACCTTTTTTATTAGGGAAGGGTGGATGCGGCATCTTTGGTAAATCTTGCTTATATTTACGACAAAACACAGTATTTGCTTGAGGGTTAAAAGTCTCAGTCATAAGGCATTCCTTATTCATTATATTAAGTGGTTAAATCAAATATCATATGAGTCTATGATAACGGTCTTGGTAGATTTAGCAAAGGGTACTAATGTATATCGTTAAGCCTCTATCCATTTGTCATAAAGTATTTGGTGACTGATATATGGCAAATACTATCTACGTTTAAAGTTTTTATCTAGGTTGTCAAAGTTGGTGAAATTTTGAAAACGACATTGGCTAAACCAATAGAAGTCATAAAGCAAATCAAAACACCCGCATAAATAGCGGGTGTTAAATGTATATTGGCAAGTTAGATCTTATTAAAAAGTACTGATTAGGCAAAGGCTTTTAAGCGAGCACGGCCATTGACTACTGCTTGCTTGACTTGGTTTGGCGCAGTGCCACCCAAATGGTCACGAGCTGCTAATGAGCCTTCTAGCGTTAGATAATCAAAGACATCCTCACCGATGGCATCGCTAAATTGCTGTAGCTGTGCCAATGACAAATCACTTAGATCAACACCCTCTTTGATGCCTAAAGCAACAGCGTTACCAACGACTTCATGAGCGTCACGGAATGCCACGCCTTGACGTACTAAGTAATCTGCCAAGTCAGTCGCAGTCGCATAACCTTTCATCGTAGCGGCACGCATACTTTCCTTGTTTGGCGTAATATTTGGTAGCATATCAGCAAACGCTAATAGCGAACCTGTCAACGTATCAACGCAATCAAACAAAGGCTCTTTGTCTTCTTGGTTGTCTTTGTTATAGGCGAGTGGCTGGCTTTTCATCAAGCTAAGCAAGGTCGTCAGCTGACCAAAGACACGTGCTGTTTTACCGCGTACCAACTCAGG
The DNA here is from genome assembly GCF_052376195.1 of Psychrobacter sp. AOP7-B1-25. NCBI lineage: Bacteria > Pseudomonadati > Pseudomonadota > Gammaproteobacteria > Moraxellales > Moraxellaceae > Psychrobacter > Psychrobacter sp. AOP7-B1-25. Next base: position 153,968 of record NZ_JBQSVK010000002.1, on the reverse strand, counting down.
TACATCAGGATTTTTCTTTTGTGGCATGATTGATGAGCCAGTACAGAAGCGATCTGGTATCTGCACAAAATTAAATTGTGCTGACATCCAAAGAATAATCTCTTCGCTCATGCGTGACATATGCATCATCAGGATAGAAGCCGCTGAAGTGAACTCAATCGCAAAGTCACGGTCTGAAACGGCATCGAGTGAGTTTTGACAGATACCTTCAAAACCTAGCAATTCAGCAGTAATGGTACGATCGATTGGGAAAGTTGTACCAGCAAGCGCTGCGCTACCAAGTGGCATCTGATTGATACGGCGACGTGCATCGACAAGACGCTCAGTATCGCGATACAACATCTCAAACCATGCCATCACATGATGGCCAAAGCTGACCGGCTGTGCGGTTTGCAAATGGGTAAAGCCTGGCATAATGGTATCGGTATGCTGCTCGGCCAAATCAAGTAAGCCACTTTGCAGACGTACCAATAACTCAATAATATTATCAGTCTCTTCGCGCAACCATAGGCGAATGTCTGTGGCTACCTGATCGTTACGGCTACGACCAGTGTGTAGCTTTTTACCAACGGCGCCTATAATGTCAGTCAAACGTGACTCGACATTCATGTGCACGTCTTCAAGGGCGATCGACCAGTTAAACTCACCTGCTTCAATCTCGCGCAATACTTGCTGAAGGCCATCGATAATGGTGGCAACTTCATCAGCAGTTAAAATGTCACATTCTTTTAGCATCGTTGCATGCGCAATGGATCCCTGAATATCGTGACGGGCAAAGCGTTGATCAAAGCCTACAGAGGCAGTAAATGCGGCAACAAAGCTATCTGTCGCTTCGCTAAAGCGTCCGCCCCACATTTGTTGGCCTTGGCTACTAGCAGGCGCAGTCTGCGTTGTGGTACTTGTTATAGGAACATCTGTGCTAAAATCAGAGTCAGATGAACTTTTACTTGATTCAGGATTACTAGGTTTTGAAGAATTGGCGTTCATATCGGTACAAGACAAGTCAAAAGAATAAGAACTCGAGTATAGCAAATGATGAGGTTGCCTTACTAGCTACACGCTTAGAGTTTTTTATTCCTAAACTCATGGAAATCATGAGGCCTTGGCAGTGGCTGACATATATCTTTTTTTGGTCCTTGTTCCTAACGGTAATGGAGCGCCATAGCTTAGCCACTTGGTCAGACTTCATGATTCAGTTTGTACGTAGTTTCATTCAAAACGCTCTAACAGTTATTCCCTCACTGTATTTAGTTGACTACCTACGCCCTGCATTTAAAAATGCCAGTATTCTTAGCGTAAGTATGCGGATTGTACTGTTACTGATGTTTGCTGCTGCAGTTTCGATGGCGTTAGTCACATTATCTATGATTAATTTCGGTTGGCTAGCATATGATAGTCGCACGTTTGTATTGAATATCGTGCTCAATACAGTGTTGTCTGGCGGTTTTACGACTGTATTCTTATTATATTTTTTGCGTAGCTACCGTGAGCTCAATGCACTTAAGCTGTCCTTTGAATATAAATTGACTGCGCAAAATGATCTAATAAAAGCCCGTACGGCCCCGCACTTTTTCTTTAATACTATCAACACACTCGTATCTCTGATTGAATCGAACCCGCCAAAAGCCGCTATCTTATTACAGCACGTCTCTGCATTGTTCCGTGCTAGTTTTAGTGGTACACGCGAGATTAGTTTTGAAGAAGAGATTAGCCTTTGTGAGCATTATTTGGCGATTGAATCCAGTCGACTAGCAGACAAGCTCGAAGTCAATTGGACGTTACCTGATGAAGATATCATGTATGACATGGTTATCACTGCGCTAACACTACAGAGTGTGCTAGAGAAAATACTGCTCAATGTGGTAGAGATGACCACAGAAACTATCTGTATCAATATCGAAGTCACATGGGAACAACACCGAGTTAAAATTATGATTGATGTTGCGCTTCCCAAAAAGACATTAATTATCAATCATGATTTGCGCCAGCATATGAATTTCTATATTCAAGCTGATCGTTTGCGTGCCCATTTTGGTCAAAGTGCTGACATTCAAAGCTCGGTAGCCAGCACTCAAATTATCACCATCATCGACTATCCTCTACAAGACGTCGGTTTATAACTTACTGTTCTTTATTAGCTTTCTCCATTCTTTTACCTTTCAAAAGCCTATATGGCATACTTATTGCATCACTATGTATAGACGTCATAATTTATGCTTGATAAATAATGATTACGAATAAGTAATATCATAACTACCGTGAAACACAATTACACCATATAAAATCTACCGATAGCAGGAGTATATTGTCCGCTATAAAAACTGGTAGCTTTCGTCAGAATTTTATTAAATAATTTAGATTTTATATCCTAAGTGATTGATAATGAGTGCTAATATAGCCGTAATATTATTACATAAAATATTAAGTATGTCCTTGGATGGGAGTTTGCATGCGTATCGTAGTTTGTGATGATGAGCCCCTAGCGCGTGAGCGCTTGGTGAGAATTGTACAGGAGTCAGGCCATGAGGTAGTTGCTCAGGCCACAACAGGTGCAGAAGCCATCGTCGCTGTAAAAACCCAGCAGCCAGATATTATATTATTAGATATTCGAATGCCTGAAATGGACGGCGTGCGCTGTGCTCAAGAACTTGCCAAACTTGAGCATCCACCAGCCCACCAGCGATTATATTTGTGACGGCATACGACCATTATGCGATCGCAGCGTTAAAAGCCAATGCAATTGGCTATTTATTAAAGCCTGCAAATAAAGATGAGCTATTAGAGGCATTAAATAAAGCAAAGAGTCTGAACGCTGCTCAATTGAATGAAATTCGCAAGCTTGAAGATCCGACAGCACGTCCGATACGTGAGCATATTGCTGCTCGTACACATCGTGGTGTTGAGTTGATTAAGCTAAAAGATATCTATTATTTTGCAGCAGATCAAAAATACGTCAAAGTGCGTCACAAAGACGGCATGGTATTGATTGATGAGACGTTAAAAGAGCTAGAGCAGGAGTTTGATGATCGCCTGTTTCGAGTACATCGAAACGCCATTATCAATCTAAGTTATTTGGATTTCTTAGAAACTCTAGACGCAGGCCAGTATCAGATACGTTTCAAAGGTATTGATGAGACGCTAGCGGTAAGCCGTCGTCACTTACCTGCCTTACGTGATAAAATCCAAAGCATGTAATAGGCTATCCTGATAGCGACCAATCATTCCATATCATCAAACCCTTATTTATGCTTAAATAGGGGTATTTTTTTGCGTCAGCATCTACTATTAATCATTTGAGTTAGCTATTCTTGGGCAAATTTGTCCTATCGAGCAATATCGATTTTGATCAGTATAAATATGAACAGTACTGACATTGGGACAATAGCCATTATAGTATGAGTATCGAACTTATTGAGGCCTTTTATGAGCAATCTACAGCAACCTGTTTTGACTACTTTAAACATCGCTACACGTCAAAGTCCTTTAGCCTTATGGCAGGCCGAGCATATTCGCGATCGTTTATTGGCGTTGTATCCCAATCTGACGATTAATTTACTAAAAATTGTCACTAAGGGTGACAAGATTTTGGACACGCCTTTGGCCAAAATCGGTGGTAAAGGATTGTTTGTAAAAGAGCTTGAGCAAGCGCTGTATGACAAGCAAGCCGATATTGCAGTGCACTCGCTAAAAGATGTACCGATGCAGCTTCCCGAAGGCCTCACATTAGGCGTCTACTGTAAACGCGCCTCACCAACAGATGCCTTTGTCTCAAACACTTATAATAGTATTGATGAGCTACCACAAGGTGCAGTCGTTGGGACATCAAGTTTACGTCGTCAATGCCAGATCAAAGCCTATCGTCCTGACCTGCAGATCAAAACATTGCGCGGCAATGTCGGCACTCGTTTGGGCAAGCTAGATGCTGGTGAATACGATGCCATTATTCTGGCAACTAGCGGCTTGCAGCGTATTGAGCTGGACGAAAGAGTACGCGGTGAGCTAGATATCGCAGCTTGCTTGCCTGCAGTTGGACAAGGTGCCTTAGCAATCGAATGCCGTGAAGGTGATGAAGAAGTCCTCAAATTACTTGCACCACTCAATGATGATAAAGCCCGTATTCGACTTATCGCTGAGCGTGCTCTGAACCGTCATTTAGAGGGCGGCTGCCAAGTACCGATCGCCGCTTATGCAGTTCTGCAGACGGCAGAAGAAACCAGTGTTAATAATGATAACAATGGTGATAACGGCAATAACGACAGCGGGAATGTGCTATGGCTACGCGGTCGAGTGGGTCAGGCCGATGGTAGCGAGCTATTGAAAGCGGACAAACGAGTTACGTTGTTTGGGACACAAAATGAGCAAGAGGCTCAAGCCAATCAACTGGGTATCGATGTTGCAGAAATGCTACTTGCCGATGGTGCAGGCGCTATTTTGTCAGCGATCTATCAGCCTGAGTAGTAAAAGTACAGTCGCTATTTGGATTAACCGTAAGATAGGCTGATCTAAGCATCAGCCATTTTTATATACTTAAGCCTTTTTCATTCGTTTTTGTCATGGTATATCGATGTCATCAGTGCCAACTCAATCTGCATACACAACTTCTCATAAGAATTATTCTAATGAGAAGTCAAAAGTCATGCCGAAAATTGTCATCAATACTCGCCCAGTAGAGCGAGCATCACCGTTGACGCAGCATTTGCAAGCGGCAGGATTGACAGTGGTTGAGCTGCCAATGTTGACGCTACGACCACGTCCAACAACTGATCTAGATATTGCATTAATGCGTCAGTGGTTGGCGGGGGAGTACAAAGCGCTTGTTATCGTCAGTCCAACTGCAGCGACTTCGGGGCTAGCCGCTTGGCAGTCACTTGACCATGAAAAGCGTAAATACAAAGCGAAAGATAGTAATGGCAAATATGTGCAGAGATTGTCAGAAGGTTTGTCACTACCTAGTCCTCTGGTTGCGGTTGGTGAAGCAACAGCGGCAGAGTTTAGTCAGGTAAATATAGATACAACAGATTATCAAATACTTCAGCCTGAGACGGCCAATAACGAAGGCATGCTAGCAATGCCTGAAATCGATAGCTTACAAGCAGGCGATAAATTGCTAATCTGGCGCGGACTTGGTGGACGGCGATTATTGGTTGATACATTGCAGGCGCGCGGTGTACATATTGATAGTATTGCTTGGTACGAGCGTACGATGCCTATCGATGCAAAGGCTCAATATAAGCAGTGGCAGCGAACGTATCTGACTCATCATACTACGTTAGATACCGCTCTATCACAGCAGACAAAGCCCATTGTCGTAATCAGTAGTGCCGCAGCTTTTGAGCATTGGTCAAATATCGTTGATGGCAAACAGTCAAAAACAGTGGAAAAAGAGCAAATTGCTGATGAAGCGGTTGATACAGCACAGCGTCTACCGCTTACGTTGAAAGACTTTTCTTACGTTGTACTGGGTGAACGTTTGGCCGGTATGGTTGCAGCACAGCAGTTAAGTTACTGGCGAGTAGAAGATTTATCGCCAGACACGATTCTCTCAGCCATCAATTCTGAAATATAATATCTTAAACCTCTTATTTGCTGTAAATATGTTTATCTATACCAATGACGGTACTGTCTTATGTCAATGAATTCTGAGTCCTTATCTAAGGATCCTTCTACTGTTCAGCAGCGCCGGCAGGCAAATATTTTGCTGCTACGGATACAATGGTTAATTATCTTAGTGCTGATCGCTGCTTTGTTGTGGCTATATATTAGCCAACAGCGCTTCCAACATAGTGTCAATGATCGTTTGCAGAGTAATGAGCAAGTAATTAGTCGACTAAACGAAATGGATGATCGTCTATTTGCCATGAGTCAGCAGACGCTGCCAGAGCCTAGAGTTAAAGCCAGTAGCCAAGCTCAAAATCAGTTAGACCTATTGCGTATACAAATTAAAGCTGCTGATAGGCTATTGGTAGATAGTAATGACAGTGCAGCGATTGAGTTATTGCGAGGTCTGCATTGGCAGTTGTCGCAAAGTAGTAATGAGATTGCGCCTGCGTTAACCATCGTTATTAAGCAAAGTTTGCTTAAAGATATTGAGCGTCTGCAAGCACAAAGCTCACAGCCAAGTCCTTGGCAAATACAAAATCTTGCGATTCAAAATATTCAGGAGTTTTTACACAGTCATGAGCGTCTGGACAGTTATGAAGGCACCGACTTACAGCGTCGAGAGCTGGTAGATGCAGCTACTGAGAATAAACAGCAGCTAAAATTAAGCGATTCTACTGATACCTCAGCGACTAGCGACACAAATTTAACGCGTCGGCAGCTCACTATCCATGAAGTCATTATGACATTGAATTTAGCAAGCCAAGCGAGCAATATGCGTAAGCAAGACCAACTTGTCAGCTACTTAACGCAAGCACGCAAACAATTGAAAACGTTGGTGCTTAAGGCATCAGTTAGCGACAATAAAAAGTCAGCACAAGCTGGTGCGATTGGAATTGTACAAGCTGATGAAAAACCAGTTGATGGTGAAAAAAATCTTGAGACAATGAACGCACCGAGTGACATACCAGAAGTAATTGTATGGCTAAATCAGTTGATTGCTCATGCTCCAAAACCAACGCCATTATTGACGACAGAAATCTTAGACAAGCCTCAACGCTAACGAAAGCTAGTCACAATAGCTAATACAGAAAATATAAAACGTAAGGTAAGCAATGACCCATTCTAATGAAAGCTCAACATCTATATCTGATACAGTAAACGAACACCGCCCTGAATCATTAGCTCATTATCCTGTTATCCATCATCAGCCGATACAGTGGGGCGAGATGGATGCCTTCAATCACCTGAATAATGTGGTTTACTATCGTTACGCTGAGTCAGCACGCATAAGTTATTTGCAAGCGCTAGGTATGTTTGACGGCAGTATGGTCACTGTTTTAGCCCAGTCAAGTTGTCAGTATTTACGTCCAGTCACTTATCCTGATAGGTTGTTATTAGGGGTTCGTTGTAAGCGTTTAGGCAATACGAGTATGGCGATGGAGTATAGTTATTATAGTACTGCGCAAGAGACCGTTGTTGCTACAGCAGAAGCCGTGGTAGTACGTCTTGATAATGATGGAAAAAGTAAGTTGCCGTGGACGGCAGCAGAGCGTCAACAGCTGCTAGCACTAGAAGCTGAGTTTGGCCATATACCTGAGCTTTAGGTTAGTTTCTATATAAATCGCTTGTTCATTTCTTCAAAAAAGCTATTTTGAATTAAAAGTCGAAAACAAAGAAAGGCACGCTAATATGATGTTAGCGTGCCTTTTTTAAAACTCATTATTCAGCTAGTTTCGTCAGCAGTTTTTAGTCTTGCTGCGGTGCATGAACAAAATCAACCACGTTTAGATCAAAACCTGACAATGCAAAAAACTTCATTGGTGATGATAGCAAGCGCATATCACGGACACCTAAATGGCGTAAGATTTGTGCACCCACACCCACGCTACGATATGGCTGTTGCGTGATGGTTGATTGCGATTCATTGTCCGTGGCTTTATCCAAAGCATCTCCCAAATCAACAGGCTGGTTGCTACCAATCCATACCAATACACCGCGATCTGAGGCACTAATTTCTTCTAGTGCTGATTGCACACTCCAGCCACTACGACCAGTCATATCATTTTTAGCGGCAAATAAGTCGCGCAATGGATGGAAGCCGTGTACACGTACGGTACTGACGCCTTCGCTCACATCACCTTTTACCAAGGCTAAATGTGTTTCTTCCGCACCAAACTCACGGAAGCGATGTAGTGTAAAAGTGCCATGTTCGGTTTCAAAAGGACGTGACTCGACTTCTTCTACCGTTTGTTCGTTTGCAATACGGTAGTTGATAAGGTCAGCAATCGTACCTATTTTGATATCATGCTCTTTTGCAAATACTTCAAGATCGTCACGGCGTGCCATGGTGCCATCTGCATTAATAATTTCTACAATCACTGCTGCAGGCTCTAAACCTGCCAAACGTGCTAAGTCGCAACCTGCTTCTGTGTGGCCTGCACGGTGTAGAACGCCACCATTTTGTGCCATGATTGGAAAAATATGTCCAGGCTGGACAATGTCTTCAGGCTTTGCGGACGAAGATACTGCCGCTTGAATAGTACGTGCGCGATCAGCCGCAGAAATACCCGTGGTAACGCCTTCAGCTGCTTCGATAGAGACAGTAAAGTTGGTACTAAACTTTGCTTCGTTACGATCTGACATTAGCGGCAGTGCCAATTGCTGACAACGCGCTTGTGATAAGGTCAAACAAACCAAGCCGCGTGCATGAGTAATCATAAAGTTAATATCATCAGGGCGCACATGCGTCGCTGCCATGATGATATCGCCTTCGTTTTCGCGGTCTTCATCATCCATCAAGATGACCATTTTTCCAGCACGAATGTCTTCGATAATCTCAGGAATTGCATTTAAACTCATAGTAAATCTCAATGTTTTATTATTTATAAATAGGCGTAATTCGGAATCTAGGGTTCTATCTGCTTATTGTAGCAGTAGATAATACAAAGCGCTGTTACGGTCAAGCAAAGCGCGCCATAAGCAATAACAGTTGATATAAAAGTGACTCACTTTATTGCTTGTATAGTTCATTATGAGGTCATTTTAACGCTTTTCAGCGCAACGTGCTGCGCCATCTTCCCACTATATCGTTCAGTCTGTCAAAAATAGTCATAAATATTATCAATGAACATTAAAACTGACCACAAATCTATGTGCTATCTTTTTTATTGATCTATATCACAGTTAATCATTACTGGCTGCTTGGCTCTTTAGCCACTGTATAAATTGTTTACTGTGCTGCTCGCGCTGATTATCTGCAAACTCATAGAAGCTGGTACCAACCAAATTATCTGGCAAGTAGCTTTGAGGATAGTAATGGTTAGGATAATCGTGCGGATAAGCATAACCCTGACCGTAGCCTTGACTACGCATCAATTTGGTCACGCCATTGCGCAGATGTAACGGTACAGGTGAAGCGTCTTTTTCGGCCAACGCCATTGCTGCATTGATCGCTTTGTAAGTGCTATTACTTTTGGCGCTGGTCGCTAGATATACTACAACTTGTCCTAAAATTATACGCGCTTCTGGCATACCGATGGATTGCACGCTCCGTAATGCTGCGTCAGCTAAGAGCAAGGCATTAGGGTTGGCGTTACCGATATCTTCACTGGCCAAAATAACTAAACGCCGCGCAATAAAATCAGCAGGCTCACCGCCTACGAGCATACGCGCCATCCAATACAATGCTGCATCAGGGTCTGAACCACGGACTGACTTTATCATCGCTGAGACGATATCGTAATGTTGCTCACCGTTTTTGTCATATCTTACCAAAGCAGTCTGTGCCACTCGGCTAACCAATTCATCATCAATAATCACTGGCGACTGCTTGGCGTCAGCCGTTTGAATCGCTAACTCTAATAAGTTCAGCGCTTTTCGTGCATCACCATGAGCCAATTGACTGATGGTATCTTTTGCTTGTAAATCGACGGTTAATTTATTGAGTATATTGTCTTCTGAGAGCGCTCGTTGCAGCACAGTGCCTATCTGCTCAGGTGTTAACGGCTCTAAACGATATACTTGGCAACGTGACAGCAGAGCATTGTTGACGCTAAATGATGGGTTCTCCGTGGTGGCGCCAATCAAAGTAATATCGCCAGATTCTACGGCACCTAATAGTGCATCCTGCTGTGCTTTATTGAAGCGATGAATCTCATCAATGAAAACCACAGGTGACTCAAATGCTAATGAGTCCTTATTATCTAGGACTTCACGCAGCTGTTTAACGCCAGTATTTAATGCAGAAAGCGCATGAAAAGGTCGATTGACCGCATCGGCTAATAGCATCGCAATGGTTGTTTTGCCAATACCTGCTTCACCATGAAGAATGATAGATGGTAAATGCCCTTGCTCTACCAAACGCCTTAGCGGTGCGCCAGCTGCTAACAAGTGCTCTTGACCAATAATATCAGTAAGAGAAGTAGGGCGCATACGCTGAGCAAGTGGGGTATCGGCATGGAAGTTAGGTGGCATAAGACTCTCTATCGAAAAATGAAAAAGCTATCTACTGGCTATGATGGTAGCAATGGCAAGGCTTTTATCGCTAAATCCAGATAACATCCTACTACGCTACCTTTGTCATTTTCATTGAACTTCGATACTCATATGTATTTGGCATGATTTTCGCAGCAGTTTAACGATAGCAATGAATATTAGACATCAATAGTAGAAGTAGGCTAATTTATAAGCATGGTACTTGTTATAAATCATACACGCTAGGCTAGCGCAAAAATATGTTAATGAAAGCTAACTAAGCGTATAGCTTGTGTCCTGAATACTTTAGTTTTCATCATTTACCTATATTAATGGCTCTATCGTACTGATTTGGAAAGTTAGCCAATCGTAACTATTAACGGTTAGAAATAGCCTATCAGATATGAGGTATTACATTAACGATGTTTGAACCAACTTTTAAACGCTTATTTAATCGTTATCTACGTAGTGATATAGGGAAGCAACAGACCCGCTATTTAACAGTTGGCGAGATAGCATTGGCAAAATCGGTATTTGGTAACAATATCAAACTCGATGAAGTACAGTTAAAGACAGCGTGGTGGGTGTTAAAACATTATGCAGTCAGCCCCAATGGAAATATTTACTTTAATTCAGTCGATTGGACTGTCGATTTTAGTAAAACCCCACTGAGCAAACAAAGCTGGATTATACATGAGTTAACGCACGTATGGCAGTTGCAGCAAGGCTTAAAAGTTGTGCGCGGTGCTCTTATTAATCGAAAATATGACTACGTGTTAGAAACAGGTAAGTCATTTTTTAAATACGGTATTGAACAACAGGCACGCATGGTACAAGACTATTTTTTACGTCGTCAACGTGAACAGAATTGCCAAGAGTGGGAGGCTTGTATCCCATTTTTGATAGTACAGCCTATTGTTAAGGCGACAAATACGGATAATCCATCAGTCACTTGATTATCCAAGTTGAGCATAGTGTCTGCTGTGATAAACCATAACCGCAATATAAAACGATTAAAATATAGGTCAGTTAAATAAATATGTTGGACGATTTAACAGCTAACTGTGACGCTAAAAATCAAAGAATAATAAACCGCCATTGTAATCTACCCTTTAATAATTTGCTTTACCAAAGGATATGCACTCTCATGTTTAAATTTTTATCAGTAAAGCCTAACGTCGATACTCGCTATCCACCGACGCTGCTTGTAGCCGCACTGTCAGGAGTATTGTTTTTGACAGGCTGTCAGCAGTCTGAGACACCGCCTGTACCTGATGACAGTCAAACCAGTGAACAAACAAGCGTAGAAGACACTAAGCCCATGCCAAAAAGCGACTCAGCTGCTGCACGTATAGAACAGTTTCAGCCAATATATGTCACACAAGCGCAGAGCTTACAGAGACGTTTGCAAGCAGAGTATGAATCATTGCAAGCGGCAGACGCGTCAGATAGTGAAGAGCTTTTATTATCGAATACTCCTGATGATAACAGTCAAAGTACAGATGTTAACAACAAAATGTCAGCCGATGACACTTCGCCTATCGCAAGTACTGCTGCTAGCAGTTCTGAAGCGGGAGCGTTATCGGGTAATCCAGCAGATGAAACGACAGACAATAATACGAATGTAGATGCAGAGGTTAATGCTAATACCAGCACTGAAGTCGGTGAGCGTGATTTAACGGTATTAAAACGCATCAGTCTTGAACCGCGTAAACCTGTTATGTTGACCGAAGCGCAAATCATAGAACGCTATCAGCAGACGATGGATGCTTTGTATCAACCGGTGACAACACCGCTTAGCGCAGAGGATTCTGATACGTTAATCAATATGGCGACATTGGTTCCGCAGCTATTTGAGCACGCAGAGATTGCTGGCAGAGTAAGTGCAAAAAGTCCAGCGCTGGCTCGTCTAATCATTCAGCATCAGGTATGGGAGCAAATAGAAGCCCAGCAGGTAATTGATATGCAGCAAATGAAGCAGAAGCAGCAACAAGAGTTTGAAGCGCTGATGTCCAAATTCAATGAAACCATCGAAGGATATGATGAACAGATTGCCAAATATGAGCAGACGTTAGAAGAGTTTCAGTAACTGACGGTATTTTTACGAACTGATTTATTTACTCACTTTTTATAAAGTAGTCAGTATTGAATAAAGAGAATTAAGAGAATAAAAAATCCCGCACGATGGCGGGATTTTTTTAGATAAAAATTATTTTTGCTTACTTGCGATCTTCAACTTTCACAAAATCGCGACGTGTTTCGCCAGTGTATAACTGACGTGGGCGACCGATTTTGAACGGAGCACTATGCATCTCTAACCAATGGCTGATCCAACCTGAAGTACGAGCCAATGCAAAGATTACGGTAAACATTGATGTTGGGATACCAATGGCTTTCAAGATGATACCAGAGTAAAAATCAACGTTTGGATATAGGTTACGCTCGATGAAGAACGGATCTTCTAGAGCGATTTTTTCTAGTGCCATTGCCAATTCAAGCTTAGGATCGTTGATACCTAGTGCTTCTAGGACTTCATCACAAGTCTCTTTCATTACTTGAGCGCGTGGATCGAAGTTTTTATAAACACGGTGACCAAAGCCCATTAGCTTCACCTCACGGCTCTTCACTTTTTCCATGAACTCAGGCACGTTCTCAACGGTACCGATTTCGTCTAACATCTCAAGAACAGCTTCGTTCGCGCCGCCATGTGATGGTCCCCAAAGGGCTGCGATACCAGCAGCGATACATGCATAAGGGTTTGCACCAGTAGAACCAGCTAAACGTACCGTTGATGTAGAAGCGTTTTGCTCATGGTCAGCGTGCAATGTAAAGATTTTGTCCATTGCGCGAGTGATAACGTCATTTTTCTCATAGTCTACGTCAGCAGGCGTTGCAAACATCATGTATAAGAAGTTTTCTGCGTAGTTGAAGTCGTTACGCGGATACATGAACGGTTCGCCTTGTGAGTATTTATAACTCATCGCAGCAAGCGTAGGCATCTTAGCAATCAGGCGAATAGCGGTGATTTCACGATGTTCTTCATTGCTCACGTCTAGGTCTTCATGATAGAACGCTGATAAGGCACCCACGACACCAACCATAATAGCCATTGGATGCGCGTCACGGCGAAAGCCTTCAAAGAACTTACGTAGTTGGTCATGAACAGCAGTATGCTTGCGGATTTTTTCAAAAAAGTCTGCTTTTTGCTCAGCAGTAGGTAGGTCACCATGTAGAAGTGCATAAGCGACTTCTAGGTATTCAGCGTTGTTTGCTAGCTCATCGATAGGGTAGCCGCGGTGTAACAACTCACCTTTGCCACCATCAATATAAGTAATTTTTGATTCAACAGGAGCAGTTACCTTAAAACCAGGATCATAAGACCAAAATCCTGAGTCTTGTAAAGCAGCAATGTCGATAACTGGGCGGCCTAAAGTACCTTTAATAATAGGAAGTCCGTATTCTTCACCATTGACGGTTAGTTTGGCATTAGTATCAGCCATAAATTGCTCTCCATTGATTTGACTTGTTAGAATAAATTACTACAGACGCATACCCTCGCGTCATTGTCGATTGAATGGTAAAAGTGCATTCAACTCATTTAGTACGCAGGGTATATTAGCAGCAATTCTTAATGATTTGAAAAAACTTTTATAGACAACGTGTCCAATTGGCGTGGTGTGGCGGTGGTTGTTCGCTGTAATTTTTGTATCAAAATATGTCTATCGGGTTATTTTACTTAAATTTCCTCTCTTATTGACAAAGTTTATAGCAGTATTTTTAAGCTGATATTTTAGATTTTTGAATATATTTTAAGGACAAAAGTCATAAATAATGACACCAAAAACTGGCAGACCATACCTAGTAAACGGATTAGAGTTTGTCATAATAATAACTATTGAAACCAGTGTTATCTTTACTCATTCATTTATTGATTAAATATGTATATATTCTTACTGAATGGATAAATTTGTAATTATTGCTCAGGCATTTTATAATTGTAGGAATTAACTGGCACTGGCTTTGCGCAAATTAATAAATGACCATGATATAGTGTCGCTCAGAGCGTCTTCTATTTATGCTTATTTTATGATTGTCTGGTGTTACGATAGACCAAACCGCATTCTATGGTTTGAATTTACTTCTTAACCAATCTTTTTCATCTGTTTGGTACAGTATTTGACGTGCTTAACACAAGGTTTGTTCTGATATAGAAGACATAGTAACGTTGTCTTGTTATTCATACGACCTCTAAAATAGACTGGTTAGTCGATGTTACTCATGTTTATTCTCTTTGTTGTATAATAGATAGGTTGTTTGATAGGCCTGTCAATTCGACAAGCGACATTGAACAGTCTATCAATACCTTTGTATACATGATCCTTTCTTCATGTTTAGCGCAAACTAAACGAAGTCAGCTAGCTCTTCCTTACTTTATTCGTCTCGTGTGTTGCTCAATGCTTAATTGACACTATTTATGTCAGGCGTTGATAGCAGATACAGGAGTATAACCGCAAAAGGATGCCCGCTGTGAAAAGCAACCGACCTATTGATCTGCCTATAAGCCAAGTGATTAGCGTTAATCGCTCACCGATCGCGATCGCCTCTATCTTGCATCGTATCTCTGGCATTATTTTATTTTTATTGATTCCTGTCATGTTATGGCTACTACAGAACTCATTGGCATCGCCTGAAAGTTTTGCGACCGTATTTGACAACGTACTTGTGCGCTTTTTGGCATGGATATTTGTTGCCGCTATCGCATATCATTTTGTGATGGGTATCAAACATTTATTTGCTGATATGGGCATGAATGAAGAGCTGAAATCTGGCCGCACTGCGTCTGTGGTTAGTTTTGTGATTGCAGCGATTTTAGTTGTCGCGTCATTTATATGGGTGATGTTCTAATGATAAAAAATGATTCAGGAATCAAAAGTGCTACTGGTCTGACAGGTTCAGGCTCACGTGATTGGATTGTCCAACGTATTAGTGCCGTCGTTTTAGCCGTCTATAGTGTGGTATTGCTGGGCTTCTTTTTGACCCATGGCGATGTTACCTATCTTGAATGGTCTTCATTTATGACTAGCCTACCGATGCGTCTATTCAGCTTAGTTGCAGTACTTGCACTAGCAGGCCATGCTTGGGTTGGTATGTGGACAGTTTTCACTGACTATATTACGTCTGGCAAGATGGGCGAAAGTGCGCCAAAATTACGTCTGATATTACAGACTTTGATGATTATCGCTATTTTAGTATTTCTATTTTGGGGCATCATGATTTTTTGGGGTAACGGCTTCGGTATCGCTGCCGTTTAACCATCTCATAAAAAGCTCTGATATCTATATATAACGACGAATGCATTCAACGGGTACATTAGTTGCAAAGTATTTTAAAGTCATTCGTTGATAGCCAAGAATAGTCATAGCATTGGGCAGTTTCTGACTTAAGCGGTCATTTAAAGACAGCTAATCAATTTGAAAGTAAATGAAACTGGCCTAATATAACGATAGATATGCAAATTAAGTGGCAAAAGGTTGTTTGCGTCATCATGTTAGATCATTGCATTTAATGGCTGAATAAATATGACATTTAGCCTTGCAATAAAATGATGCTTTATACACCTTTTTTATTTAATTCTAAGCATTAACAGGCATTAGGAAAACCATAATGGCAACTAGACAAGATAATACCATTAGTAATATCAAGACCCTAAACTACGATGCAGTTATCGTTGGTGGCGGCGGCTCAGGTATGCGTGCTTCATTGCATTTAGCGGAAGCGGGCATGAAGGTTGCAGTTCTGACCAAAGTATTCCCAACGCGTTCGCACACTGTTGCTGCACAGGGCGGTATTGGTGCAAGTTTGGGTAACATGAGTAATGACAACTGGCATTTTCACTTTTATGATACCGTCAAAGGATCAGATTGGTTAGGTGACCAAGACGCTATCGAATATATGTGCCGTGAAGCGCCGAAAGTTGTGTATGAGCTTGAGCACATGGGTATGCCGTTTGACCGTAACGAAGACGGTACGATTTATCAGCGTCCATTCGGTGGTCACACGTCTAACTATGGCGAAAAAGCAGTACAACGTGCTTGTGCCGCAGCTGACCGTACAGGTCATGCGTTACTACATACGTTATATCAGAAAAACCTAGAGCAGGGCACTGAGTTCTTTATCGAGTGGATCGCGCTTGATTTGATCAAAGACGAAGCTGGTAACATTAACGGTGTCGTGGCGCTTGAGCAAGAGACTGGTACTATTGCTGTATTCCAGTCACCAATCACTGTTTTAGCAACAGGTGGTGCTGGTCGTATCTTTGCCGCTTCTACCAATGCTTATATTAATACCGGCGATGGTATTGGCATGGCAGTACGTGCTGGTATTCCATTACAAGACATGGAATTCTGGCAGTTCCACCCAACGGGTGTTCATGGTGCAGGTGTACTATTGACTGAAGGTTGTCGCGGTGAAGGCGCTATCTTGCGTAACAAAGATGGTGAAGCGTTCATGGAACGTTATGCGCCAACTGTGAAAGATTTGGCACCACGTGATCTAGTATCACGTTCAATGGACCAAGAAATCAAAGAAGGTCGAGGCTGTGGTCCTAACGCTGACCATATCGTAATGGATATGACGCATCTAGGCGTTGAAACCATTATGAAGCGTCTACCGTCAGTATTCGAGATTGGTAAAAACTTCGCCAACGTTGATATCACTAAAGAACCAATTCCAGTAATCCCAACTATTCACTACATGATGGGTGGTATTCCAACGACTATTCATGGTCAAGTCATTGTACCGGATTTAGAGTCGGGTACTGATGAAGACGGCCTATATGCTAAAGGCAATGTTGTTAAAGGTCTTTATGCAATCGGTGAATGTGCTTGTGTAAGTGTACATGGCGCTAACCGTCTAGGTACAAACTCTCTACTTGATCTACTAGTATTTGGTCGTGCAGCTGGTAAGCACATCGTTGATGAGTTCCATCATGCAGACCATAACTACAAGCCACTTGATCCTCGCGTACTTGACTTTACAGTGCAGCGTTTAGACAAGTTGCAACAGTCTACTGAAGGCTACAATGCGCAAGACGTGGCTGATGAGATTCGTGCTACTATGCAAAAACACGCCAGTGTATTCCGTACACAGGCGATGATGGACGAAGGCGTTGAGAAGATTTTAGCGCTAGGTGAGAAGATCGAAAAAATCCATCTTGGTGATAAGTCTCAAGTGTTTAACACAGCACGTATTGAAGCATTCGAAGTTGCTAACTTGTACGAAGTAGCAAAAGCAACAATGATATCGGCTGCTACCCGTCACGAAAGTCGCGGTGCGCACAGTGTATCTGACTATGATCGTCCAGAAGATGATGATTACGCACCTAACGGCCGTAATGACCATGATTGGATGAAGCATACTTTATGGTACTCTGAAGGCAATCGCATTATTTATAAGCCAGTACGTAAAGTGCCATTAACTGTTGATTATATTGAGCCAAAAGTTCGCGTCTACTAATTTTAGACCACGCACTTTGTGTATAACCGATATATAGCAGCAGTGTTAACGTTTTATCCCTTATTAATTTTATTAAAAAGGTGACCGCCAGCTACATGCTTATGCCAGCGCTAGTACGCTATTAATCAGTATCCGATATTAGTTATCAATACTGATTAATAATTAGCGCAGACATGTTGCAATCTTTGTATGCCCGCCATCACCTACGTGTGGAGTTTAGCATTATGAGCCGAGGTACTCGCACCATCGAAATCTATCGCTACGATCCTGATGTGGACGCAGCGCCGCGTATGCAAACTTATACGATTGAGCTACTTGAATCAGATCGTATGTTGCTTGACGTATTATTACGCCTAAAGAAAGAAGATGAAACGCTTACTTTCCGTCGCTCTTGCCGTGAAGGTATTTGTGGTTCTGACGGCATGAATATCAATGGTAAGAATGGTCTAGCATGTCTAATCAACATGAACACGCTACCAGAAAAAGTAACGGTTCGTCCGTTACCTGGTTTGCCAGTAGTTCGTGACTTGGTTGTTGATATGAACCAGTTCTATGAGCAATATGAGAAAGTACACCCGTACTTAATTAATGATCAGCCAGCACCGCCGACTGAGCGTTTACAGTCACCTGAACAGCGTGAAAAGCTGAACGGTCTATACGAATGTATTCTATGTGCGTGCTGTTCAACCAGCTGCCCATCTTTCTGGTGGAATCCTGACAAGTTCTTAGGCCCATCAGCATTGCTACATGCTTATCGTTTCGTCGCTGATAGCCGTGATAGTGATACTCAAGCGCGTTTGGCTCGCTTAGACGATCCGTTTAGCTTGTTCCGTTGCCGCGGTATCATGAACTGTGTATCAGTTTGTCCAAAAGGCTTGAACCCAACCAAAGCTATTGGTCATCTACGTAGCATGTTGATTGATCAGGCTGGTTAAACGGAGTTAATTGCTTTTTATAGTTATCATACGTAAAACACCACCTATTCATTAGGTGGTGTTTTTTGTTAGCTAAAAAGTTAATATATAAACTCGCTACTGTCGCCATCGCAATTTTTAAGTAAGAAAATTTACGAATATGACAAGTTAAAAGACAGGTGATAAGTAATCTAAGGGTAAAACTGTATGGTCAATACGTTGGTCGTATGTAAGAGGACATAATATATAAACAATCAACCTATATAATCAAATATAGACATAGTCGAATTTTGGTACAATGATATTATTTATTTAATGTTACGATTGAAGCACCTTTTTTAGCTATTGATAGCTGTTGTTCAAGCATATCATGGCATTATCAGGCTAAAATACTATGCGTAGAATGATTATACGTTTATAATTGATGGTAGATATTCATTACATAAATACTTAGTATTGAACAAACAAACTATGTCGTAAAAAATGGGCATGATAGTCTATACAGCAATGTATGTCTGTCTGAAAAAGCTAGATTTATCAGCCAATATCAAGACTTATAAAGCAGTTTAGCAATAATAGCCAATTTGTAAGTTAGCTGAAAATAGAATTATCTGTTAATAGCTTAACATTAGCAGATATGTTGGTTATGGCTCAAAGAAGTATATATAAATTAATGTTGTGAAACGAGCCAGATGAGAAAACTGAGCGTTCACAAATAATTTTATTTCTAGACGGGTATTGCAATAAGACTTGCTGCCACTATTTAGCATCACTTGTTCTTATAGACAATGACAGTAATATTTTATAGTGATGGCAATACTTAAGGATAGAAGTGTTTTATCGAATAGTATTTAACAGGATATGACACATTGTCTAACTGCCTGAGCATACAACGACTGACACAATAATAAGCACGATTCCATTCATTTATCTATCAAATAGACGATTATTATGAATAGTATAACCAAAGAAAAATCCGACCAAGCACATACCGAACTGGCTGCAGATAACGCCATCTATATAGAAGCTCTCTACGAGCAATACCTCACAGACCCTGATAGTGTCGATACTGACTGGCAAACGTACTTTGAACAGTACAAGTCTCAAAACGATGCCCAGCATAATGCTATCAAAGATCAATTCTTGCTACTTGCTCGTAATCAAACGGCAAATAAGAGTAGTGGTACTGATAACAACACCAATAGCGGTTCCGTCGATTGCGATCCTAAGCAGATGGGTGTGCAGCAGTTAATCTCAGCATACCGTCGTCGCGGTCATCGCCGTGCTAAGCTTGATCCTTTAGATCTGCATCCACGTGCAGAGGTAGAAGATTTAACGCTTGCTTATCATAACTTGTCAGAAGCTGATCTCGATACTGTATTCCCAACCAATGATTTAGTTATCGGTAAAGATGAAGCAACGTTACGTGAAATTATTGAGATCATGGAGCGTGTTTACTGCGGTCACATTGGTGTCGAATACATGCATGTTACCACCAGCACAGAAAAGCGCTGGATGGAAGAATACTTAGAGACCAATCTAGGTTATATCAAATTTGATAAAGAAAAGCGTCTATCTATTCTTGAGCGTTTAACCGCTGCTGAAGGTTTAGAGAAATACCTTGCTCGTAAATACACGGGCGTTAAGCGCTTTGGTTTGGAAGGTGGTGAAAGTTTCATTCCTGCTATCAATGAAATCATCCAACGTGCTGGCGGTTATGGCACAAAAGAGATGGTTATTGGTATGGCGCACCGTGGACGCTTGAACCTACTGGTTAATATTTTGGGTAAAAACCCTGCAGATTTATTTGATGAATTTGATGGTAAAGTACAGCCAGAAAAAGGCTCAGGTGATGTCAAATACCACAATGGTTTCTCATCTAATGTAATGACACCAGGTGGTGAAGCGCATTTGGCTCTAGCATTTAACCCATCGCACCTTGAGATTGTCGCGCCAGTACTACAAGGTTCAGTACGTGCTCGCCAAGTACGCCGCAATGATCAGCCTTCATTAGATAATACTGGTGGCAACTCAGTACTTCCTATCGTTATCCATGGTGATGCAGCTTTTGCTGGTCAAGGCGTGGTTCAAGAAACCTTTCAGATGTCGCAAACCCGTGCTTACACCACTGGCGGTACTGTACATGTCGTGATCAATAACCAAGTTGGCTTTACGACTAGCCGTCAAGAAGATGTTCGTTCAACTGAATACTGTACTGACGTTGCTAAGATGGTTCATGCTCCTATCCTACATGTGAACGGTGATGATCCTGAAGCAGTGGTATTCGCTGCTCAGTTAGCATTAGACTATCGTCATAAATTTGATAAAGACATCATTATTGACTTGTTCTGTTATCGTCGTAATGGTCATAACGAAGCCGATGAGCCTTCTGCAACTCAGCCATTGATGTATGCAATTATCAAAAAACTTCCTACCACCCGCACCCTTTATGCAAAGAAACTTATTGCAGAAGGTATCCTGAACTCGGAAGAAGAAAAACAATACGAAGATGATTATCGTGAGTCGTTAGACCGTGGTGATTATGTCGTTAGCTCACTGGTTAAAGAGCCTAACGAGCAGCTGTTTGTAGACTGGAAACCTTATCTAGGTCATGACTTGGTTGATGAGTGGGATACCAGTGTTGATATCGAGAAGCTCAAAGGTTATGGGCGCCGCATGGCTGAAATGCCAGAAGGCTATAAGCTACAACGTCAGGTTCAAAAAGTAGTAGACCAGCGTTTGGCTATGCAGACTGGTGAAGAACCGCTTAACTGGGGTGCAGCTGAGACATTGGCTTACGCGTCACTAGTTGATAACGACGACGTATTAGTACGTATTACTGGTGAAGATGTTGGCCGTGGTACTTTCTCGCATCGTCATAGTGAAATCTACAACGTAAACGATGGCAGTATGTATGTGCCGTTGGCTCACATGAGTGAAAAACAAGCACGCTTTGCGACTTATAATTCACTACTATCAGAAGAGGCAGTGCTAGCCTTTGAATATGGCTATGCAACCACAGTACCGAATGCATTGATCGTTTGGGAAGCACAGTTTGGTGATTTCGTTAACGGTGCTCAGGTTGTTATCGACCAGTTTATCTCAAGCGGTGAGACCAAATGGCAACGTGTTTGTGGTCTGACTATGTTGTTACCGCATGGTTTCGAAGGACAAGGCCCTGAGCATTCTTCTGCACGTCTAGAGCGCTTCTTACAGCTATGTGCTGAAGACAATATGCAGGTGATCACGCCAACGACTCCAGCGCAAATCTATCATGCCTTACGTCGTCAGGCGATACGTCCTATTCGTAAGCCATTGATCGTTATGTCACCGAAGAGCTTGTTACGTCATAAATTAGCAACTTCAAACCTGGAAGAGCTTGCCAATGGTAAGTTTGAAACCGTAATTTCAGAGATGGACGATCACAACGTCGATAAAATAACTCGTATGGTGGTATGTGGTGGCAAGGTTTATTACGACTTGCTTGAGCAGCGCCGTGCATTAGGTCTTGAGCATGTGGCTATTGTTCGTATTGAGCAATTGTATCCATTGCCAGAGAAGCGCTTAATCGCTGAAATCGAGAAATACAGTAATCTAACGGAAATCGTATGGACGCAAGAAGAGCCATTGAACCAAGGTGCTTGGTATTACTTGGCACCGCATATGTTCCGTATTGTTGTACCGCATCCAACTAAAGCAAAAGTCATGGAGCCAGTTGCACGTCCACCTAGTGCGGCACCTGCAACAGGATCACCAAAACTGCACGCTCAACAACAGCAAGCACTCATTGCTGGTGGTCTTGGCATAAGTGTTGATGAACTAGCTCAGTAATACTTTGTTTAATCAAAATTTTATAGAAGATAAATGAATCAGGCGATGACAGTCAGTGTTTTTTAATAAAATATAAGCGAAGTTATTAAAAGATTACCGACTGTCTATCACGACTTAATAATAAGTATGAATATCCAAATCTAAGGAGTATATCGATGGCTGATATCAAAGCCCCCGTTTTTCCAGAATCGGTTGCCGATGGCACAATCGTTGAGTGGCATGTTGCTGAAGGTCAACAAGTTAATCGTGATGACCTATTGGCTGAAATTGAAACTGATAAAGTTGTATTGGAAGTTGTAGCACCTGATGATGGTGTATTGACCAAAATCGTAAAGCAAGTTGACGATACTGTATTGTCTGACGAACTGATTGCTGAATTTGAAGCTGGTGCAAGTGCTGACGCTAGCGCAGAAGAAGCGCCAGCAGCAGATTCAGACCAATCAACTGCGCCAGCTCAAGAAAAACAGGCTGCTGATGGTGGTGAACCTGTTCAAGCAACAGATAAGAAAGGCGAAGCTGATCATAAAGATCAAAGCCCAGCAGTTCGTAAAGCAGCAAAAGAGTCAGGTGTAGATCCTAAAGAAGTTGAAGGTAGTGGCCGCGGTGGTCGTGTAACTAAGACTGATATGGCTAACCCAACATTGAAATCAGACAGCAGCATCAAGTCTGACAGTGGTCGTCCTGTTGCTGAATCGATGGGTGAGCGTACTGAAAAACGCGTTCCAATGACTCGTCTTCGCAAGCGTGTTGCTGAGCGTCTATTATCAGCATCACAAGATACAGCGATGTTGACGACGTTTAACGAAGTGAACATGAAGCCTTTGATGGACATGCGCGCTAAGTACAAAGAGAAGTTTGAAAAACGTCATGGCGTACGTTTAGGCTTTATGTCGTTATTCGTAAAAGCAGCAACAGAAGCATTGAAACGTTTCCCAGCAGTGAACGCTTCTCTAGACGGTGATGACATTGTTTATCATGGTTTTTATGATATCGGTGTAGCAGTATCTTCAGATCGTGGCTTGGTTGTTCCAGTACTACGTGATACTGATCGTATGAGCATGGCTGATGTTGAAGGCACTATCCGCGAGTTTGGCGGTAAAGCACAGCAAGGTAAGCTTGGTCTAGAAGACATGACTGGCGGTACTTTCACTATCTCTAACGGTGGTGTATTTGGTTCATTAATGTCAACACCTATCTTGAACCCACCACAAACTGCTATTCTAGGTATGCATGCCATCAATGACCGTCCAATGGCTGTCGATGGTAAAGTTGAAATCTTACCAATGATGTACCTAGCACTATCTTATGACCATCGTATGATCGATGGTAAAGAAGCAGTACAGTTCTTAGTAACTATCAAAGAGTTGGTCGAAGACCCTGCAATGCTACTACTAGACCTGTAAGCTTTTAAGCTTGTATTGGCAACCGCTGATACAAGCTTTTTAACTTTGGTATAGATAATGATTTTTATTAATCAGCGATCGCTTGATGCGCTGATAACTGTATTTAAATGAATTTAATAATGGTGATTTGCTATTGATAAGTGAATCTATCTCATTGACATAGTGTATTAACTATCCAGTGTAGATAACGCTGATCTATCAGCGAGATAACAACCAGTTTAAATGACACATACAATTAAAAATAGGAACGTACTATGAAAGACAATTATGATTTAGTCGTCATCGGCGGCGGTCCTGGTGGTTACGAAGCAGCTATTCGTGCAGGCCAGCTCGGTATGAGTGTTGCTTGTATCGAAAAGCGCGTTTATAAAGGCGAGCCAGCACTTGGTGGTACTTGCTTAAACGTTGGTTGTATCCCATCAAAAGCCCTACTTGACAGCTCACATCGTTACGAAGCTACTAAGCATGACCTTGACGAACACGGTATCAGTACTGGTGACGTTGCTATCGATATCGAGCAAATGATTGCTCGCAAAGAAGGTATTGTTAAGCAGCTAACTGGCGGCGTTGCAGCATTGCTAAAAGGCAATGGTGTTGACTGGCTACAAGGCTGGGGTACTCTAGTTGACGGTAAGGGCGCTGACAAAAAAGTCAAATTTACTGCGTTAGAAGACGAAAGCGAAACGACCATTACTGCTAAGAATGTCATTCTTGCGGCAGGTTCTGTACCTATCGAAATTCCTGTTGCCAAAACTGACGGTGACCGTATTGTTGATTCAACTGGTGCACTTGATTTCACAGAAGTACCTAAGCGTTTAGGCGTTATTGGTGCTGGTGTTATCGGTCTTGAGCTTGGTTCAGTATGGCGTCGTCTAGGTGCAGAAGTAGTCGTATATGAAGCACTTCCTAGTTTCCTAGCTGCTGCTGACAAAGATATTTCGAAAGAAGCTGGCAAAATGCTGAAGAAGCAAGGTCTTGATATCCGTGTCGATACCAAAGTAACCAATGCTGAAGTTCAAGGTGACCAAGTTGTCGTCACTAGTGAAAGTAAAGGTGAATCGAGCGAGGAGAGCTTTGACAAGCTAATCGTTTGTGTTGGTCGTCGCGCTTATTCTGAAAAACTGCTTGGCGATGATAGTGGCATCACATTGACTGAACGTGGCCTTATCGATGTCAATGACCAGTGCAAAACCAATCTTGATGGCGTTTATGCTATCGGTGATTTGGTCCGTGGTCCTATGCTTGCGCATAAAGCGATGGAAGAGGGTATGATGGCTGTTGAGCGTATTCATGGCGAAAAACCTCAAGTTAACTATGACACTATCATCAATGTCATTTATACTCACCCAGAAATCGCATGGGTAGGTTTAACTGAGC
The DNA here is from genome assembly GCF_052376195.1 of Psychrobacter sp. AOP7-B1-25. Taxonomy (NCBI): domain Bacteria; kingdom Pseudomonadati; phylum Pseudomonadota; class Gammaproteobacteria; order Moraxellales; family Moraxellaceae; genus Psychrobacter; species Psychrobacter sp. AOP7-B1-25. The sequence continues at coordinate 128,854 of NZ_JBQSVK010000002.1, read as the reverse complement.
AAGAAGCTGAAGAAGCTGGCTATGAAGTTAAAACAGGTTCTTTCAACTTAGCTGCTAACGGACGTGCATTAGCGCAAAGTGAAGCGCAAGGTTCTGTGAAAGTAGTTGCTGATGCGAAAACAGATCGTCTATTAGGTATGCATGCTATCGCTGCTGGTGCTGGTGATATCGTCCATCAAGGTATGATCGCGATGGAATTTGTGTCTAGTGTCGAAGACTTACAGTTGATGACATTTGCTCACCCAACTATTTCAGAAGCAGTGCATGAAGCTGCTCTATCTGCAGATGGCCGTGCTATTCACGCTATCCAGCGCAAAAAACGTAAGAAATAAGTAGTTGCTCGTTTAGTTATTATCGATTTACAACCTGATTGGGGTATCGCTATCTTGGTGATGCCACAATCATGAGTGCGTCAGACGTATGATTAATATGTGTATGTACGCACTTGATTTCACTTTTTATTAATTGTAAAAAATAAAGGATACAATCAATGAATTTACATGAGTATCAAGCAAAAGAGCTATTAAAAAGCTACGGTTTGCCAATTCAAGAAGGCATTATCGCTCATAACGGCGAAGAAGCTGCTGCAGCTTTTGATAAAACTCCAACTGATATTGCGGTCATTAAAGCGCAAGTACATGCTGGTGGTCGCGGTAAAGCTGGTGGTGTAAAGCTGGTTAAAACTCGTGAAGAAGCTAAGCAAGTTGCTGAAGAGCTGATCGGTACTAACCTAGTAACGTTCCAAACTGATGCTGATGGTCAGCCAGTAAACTTCGTATTGGTTGCAGAAGATATGTATCCAGTACAAACTGAGCTATATCTTGGCGCAGTCGTTGATCGTGCAACTCGTCGTGTAACCTTCATGGCATCTACCGAAGGCGGCGTAGATATCGAAGAAGTAGCACACAACACACCAGAAAAAATCTTCAAAGTACACGTTGATCCTTTAGTTGGTTTAATGCCTTTCCAAGCGCGCGACGTTGCGTTCAAACTTGGTCTAGAAGGCAAGCAAATCAACCAATTCGTTAAATTGATGACTGGCGCTTATAAAGCATTCGTTGAAAACGACTTTGCTCTAATGGAAATTAACCCATTAGCTGTTCGTGAAAATGGCGAAATCGTTTGTGTTGATGGCAAAATCGGTATCGACTCAAACGCTCTATATCGTTTGCCAAAAATTGCAGCGCTACAAGATAAGACTCAAGAAAATGAGCGTGAGCTTAAAGCTGCTGAATTTGACCTAAACTATGTTGCTCTAGAAGGTAACATCGGTTGTATGGTTAACGGTGCTGGTCTTGCCATGGCGACCATGGACATCATCAAATTGTATGGCGGCAAGCCTGCTAACTTCTTGGACGTTGGCGGCGGCGCAACTAAAGATCGCGTTGTTGAAGCGTTCAAAATTATCCTAGAAGATAGCAGTGTTGAAGGAGTCCTAATCAACATCTTCGGCGGTATCGTACGTTGTGACATGATTGCAGAAGCTATCATTGCTGCTATCAAAGAAGTTGACGTACAAGTACCAGTAGTTGTTCGCTTAGAAGGTAACAACGCTGAGAAAGGCGCACAAATCCTAGAAGAGTCTGGTCTGAAATTGATTTCAGCTCAAGGCCTTTCAAATGCGGCTCAAAAAATTGTCGATGCTGTAAAAGCTTAATAGATTTAAGGCATCGCCCTTTAAATATAAGCCTTTAAGCATAGTAGTCAAATCGTAATAGTAGTTTTGTAGTACAGACAGATTATCAAAATTTGGTGATAACAGTTATAGAGCTCACTGTTACAAGACAACCGAATACAAGGAAAATATAATGAGTGTATTAATCGATAAAGATACCAAAGTATTGGTACAAGGTTTTACTGGTAAAAATGGTACGTTCCATTCTGAACAAGCCATCGAATATGGTACAAAAGTAGTTGGTGGTGTAACTCCAGGTAAAGGCGGTCAAACGCACCTAGGCCTACCAGTATTTAACACTATGGCGGAAGCCATGGAAGCGACTCAAGCTGACGCTTCTGTTATCTACGTACCAGCACCGTTCGTACTAGACTCTATCGTTGAAGCAATCGATGCTGGCGTTAAGTTGATCGTTGTGATCACTGAAGGCGTACCGACTATCGATATGCTAAAAGCAAAACGCTATCTTGAAGAAGCTGGCGATGTACGTTTGGTTGGTCCTAACTGCCCAGGCGTAATCACGCCAGGTGAATGTAAAATTGGTATCATGCCAGGCCATATCCATCAGCCAGGTAAAGTGGGCATCATCTCACGTTCTGGTACATTGACTTACGAAGCAGTTGCGCAAACTACTAAGCTTGGTTTTGGTCAGTCAACTTGTATCGGTATCGGTGGTGATCCTATCCCTGGTATGAACCAGATTGACGCACTGAAGCTATTTGAAGCTGATCCACAAACTGAAGCTATCATCCTAATCGGTGAAATCGGTGGTACTGCTGAAGAAGAAGCTGCTGCTTACATCAAAGACCATGTGACTAAGCCAGTTGTTGGTTATATCGCTGGTGTTACCGCTCCAGAAGGCAAGCGTATGGGCCATGCTGGTGCTATCATCTCTGGTGGTCAAGGTACTGCTGAAGAGAAGTTCAAAGCGTTTGAAGATGCTGGTATCGCGTATACACGTGACCCATCTAAGCTTGGTGAGAAGCTAAAAGAAGTTACAGGTTGGTAAAATAGGCATAAGTCTATTAAGTAACTACCAAAACTATCTTGAAAAAATACAGAGACACCCCTACAATGGGGTGTTTTTTTGTGTTTTACAAATATTTATTTTATCTGTACGAGGATATATGTTTACTTTGAGTGCACAAGAAGAGAAGATAGATTACGAAGGATTTACTTTTAAATACATTCTAAAAAATAGAAAATATGATACAAATCATCTTATCGTAGTTTTTAGTGGATTTGGCACTAAATCTAGTTTTACATATGACTTTTTAAATACGCTAAAATCAAGTAGGGCATACGTATTATGGATTAAAGATGATTTTTATGATAATGGTAAAGCAACTTATTATATTGATCCTGTTTACTCGGACAGTAATAAATTAGAACAAGCGATTTCGAAGTTCTTAGATAAAACATTAGATTTTTTGAATGTTAATCGTGAAAATTGTACGCTGTTAGGAGCTTCAAAAGGTGGTTCTAGTGCACTATTTTATGGTATAAAATATAATTTTAAAAACATATTATTATCAGCACCAACGTTGTTAATAGGGTCGTCTGTTGCTGGAGTTATTCCTAAAGGACCTATAAAAAGCCCTGCAAAATTCATGTTAGGAAGTGATCTAAGTAGCGACAATATAAAAGAATTAGACTCTAGGATATTAAACGAAATTGAAAATGATACTGATTATGATCGAAATATATACTTAATATCGTCCAAAGCTGATGATCGATATTTGGGACAAGTCCAACCCTTTTTAGGTTGCTTTCACAAGTACTTTAATTTTAATTTCATTGAGTCTCGGTCTGTATTGGTTAGAAGCCATCAAGATGTAACGTCTCACAATGCACCATTGATAATGAGTATTTTAGGTGGTCTAAGTTATAACCTACCACCACTATTTAAAAATAGTATTATACATGAAGATAAATTATGCAAGGTGATGAATATAACTCGAGAACCAGTTTTAAGAGCCGATAAAATAAGTTTTGATGATAATGGACTTTTTTATGTAGAGGGTGTGTTTTTTCTACGAGGAGTGCCTTGTGCTTACTATCATGATTTAAGATATATTCTAAAGCTTAAGTCGCCTACAAAAAATTATGAAATATTATTAGCTAAAGATAATAAGCCACAGATATCTAAAAATTATTACGCAGGTACATTTGTAAATTATGATAAAGCTTATTTCTGCACAAAAAAGCATGAAGGTCTAAATATGTCGCATATAAGTCCTGGGGTTTATCAATTGTATATAGAAATAAATATGATCACAGGTGAGATATCTGAGGTTCCTTTGCGAGTTAATGTAAGTATAGATAATAATAACTCTAATAATAAATATACAGAATCTATCTTCACAAAGGAAGGCAATATTTTTTATAGTAAAGTTAGTATTTAAATTTCGAACTCCAGGCATTAACTTCGGGTTTTTGTGGTTTTTATAATAGATATTTTCAGTATGGAGTTTTTCATGAGTTACAAGAGAATTATTAATGTTTTGCCTATAGCTAATGATGAAAAGTTAGTTTTACAAAGACGTATAGATAAATTAAAAAGAGATCCTAAAGGTTTTATAGTAAGTTCTTATAAAAAACGTAGTGAACAAGTTATAAGTAAAACCCCTATTAAATATAGTGGAAAGAATAACTTTACTGTCGTATCTGCTGTTTATAATGTTGAGAAATACTTAGATGACTATTTTGAGAGTTTAGTTAATCAGAGCTTAAGTTTTAAAAAGCACATTCAACTTATTATGATAGACGATGGCTCCACTGATAATTCTGCCGAGATTATTAAGAAATGGCAGAAAAAATATCCTAAAAATATCACTTATTTGTATAAAAGTAATGGTGGGCAAGCATCTGCTAGAAATATGGGCATTGAATTTGTAAATACGGAATGGGTCACTTTTATAGATCCTGATGATTTTATCAATGTTAATTATTTCTATATACTAAATTCAATTTTAGAAAATGATGATTCATTGAGTATGGTTGTAGCTAATATACAACTATTTATGGAAGAGTATAATGATATTAGAAATAGACACCCCTTAAGAAATCGCTTCAAAAATATTGAAACTAAACTACCTGCTATGGACTTGAAAAGTCATATCAATCTTTCAGCTGCAGCATCTATATTTAAAACCTCAATTATCAATGAAAAGATTTTACAGTTTGGAGAAGATGTAAAGCCTACTTTTGAGGATGGTAAGTTTATAGCTGAATACCTACTAAGAAATGATGGAAACGTATTGTTCTCTAAGAACCTAGTATACCTTTATAGAAAAAGAAACGATAAAAGCTCTACTGTAGATAAATCCTGGGAAGATAAAAGAAAATATAAGGATATATTAGAAAAAGGCTATCTGGCTGTTTTATCTATGTACAATAATGACTTAGGATATGTACCTAATCATATTCAAAGAACCGTTCTATATGATATCAGTTGGTATTTGAAATTATTGTTAGATAATCCTGAAAAAACATTGTTTCTAAGTCGTGAAGAGAAAGATATTTTCCATAAGCTAATCGAAGATATATTTTATTATATAGACTCAAAAGTAATATTGGATTTCGATTTAGCAGGAATATGGTTTGCATTTAAGGTGGGAATGATTGAAACTTTTAAGGAAGACAGGGTTTTCAATCAAATTACCTATATTGAAAATATAGATAGAGAAAAAGAGCAAATTCTTATCTCTTATTTCACAGGTCCTCAAAGAACTGTTTCATTTCAATTTGATGGTAAAGATGTGATACCTATTTACCAAAAAGTTATTAAACATGATTTTGTAGGTCAAAACTTTGTTAAGGAATTTAGATCATGGGTTTCTTATAGCTCTATAGGAAAGCTTGAAGTATTTATAGATGGTAATAAATCAAGGATTTCACTTAAAGGAAAACAATATAAAAATGGTGTTGAAGTAGAAGAGGTTATAGGTAAGTTTTCGCCATCGATACAGTATAAAACTGATGGGAGTTGGCTATTGATGGATAGAGATATCCAAGCTGACGATAACGCAGAGCATATGTATAGATACCTTATGCATAATCATCCTAAGCAAAACATATGTTTTGCGCTAAGAAAAGACTCTCATGATTGGAGTCGGTTAGAGTTAGAAGGCTTTAATTTAGTTGACTTTGGCTCGAATGATTTTGAGTATAGGTTACGTAGAGCATCTAAGATTATTAGTAGTCATTTAGATAAATATATAAATAATTACTTTGGAGATGAATACGAATATAGTAAAAAGTTTATCTTTCTACAACATGGTGTGACCAAGGATAATCTATCAGCATGGTTTAACACCAAGAAAAATCTGCAATGTATTATAACTACAACTAAACCTGAATATCGTTCTCTAATAGAAGATTGCAGTTACTATAAACTGACTGAGAAAGAAGTAGCTTTAACTGGCTTTCCAAGACATGATAGTTTATTACGTAATAACTGTGAAGATAGTAAAATTATCTTAATTATGCCGACATGGCGTCAAGGTATTATGGGTGAAGTCGCTGGTCAGGGTAACACAAGAGTAATTAATGAAGGTTTTATGGAAACTAGCTATGCTCAGCATTGGCATAATGTTCTTCATAATAATCGTCTAGAACAGTTAGCGAAAGAATATGATTATAAAATAATATTTGCGCCTCATGCTAATATTGAGCCTTATATAGCGCTATTTAATGTACCGAGCTATATAGAGGTATGGCAGTCGAGTATAGAAAATACCAGTATGCAACAACTATTCCAACAAGCGAAACTAATGATTACTGATTATTCATCAGTAGCTTTTGAGATTGGCCTACTTAATAAAATGGTACTATATTATCAGTTCGATCATGAAGAAGTATTTTCAGGAGCTCATATCTATCAGAAAGGCTATTTTTCTTATGAAAATGACGGCTTTGGCCCTGTTGTGATAGAAGAGGAGGTTTTGCTAATAGAGTTAGAAAAGATATTAGCTAACGATGGTAAGCCTTTAGAACCATATTTAACACGGATGCAAGATACATTTGCTTATCGCGATACTAATAACTGTCAGCGAGTATATGAAGCAATTATGGATTTAGATAGTTCTGAAGATTATGGCGTAGATGTGGAAATACTCCATGATCTGACATTGTCTGCATATAACAATAAGGTATGGGATCTAGTCGAGTCACGTAGTCACTTGCTTATACAAAATGGTAATGAAGAACAGAAAATATGGGCGAAGAATATCTTGAATGAATCTTTATTTTATCAAAATAAATTTATGGAACTTTTTGAATCTATAGATATTCAAGGCACTATACTTGAAGTGCAAAACTATTGGCGAGCGAAAGTAGCCTTTACCACTACTCATTGGCAACAGGTTATCGAGCTTTTGAAGACTAAACATACCCTAGATGATGAGCTGATGCTCATGCTACTGTTTAGTTATTCTGAAACAAGTCAAGTGACAGAATTTGATGAGCTAAAAGTTAAGGTACAAGATCTCGACTTGAAACCAAAGCAGTCTATGATGATGCAAGCATGGTCTTTATGTCTATATGAGGAGTGGGAAAAACTTATACAGTTATTAGAGGTAGAGTTACCTAACTTTAGTAATCAAGAACTTAGAGACTATTTACCTCAAATATTGATCGCAAAAGCGTATCGTCACTTATCCAAGTTCACAGAAGCCCATCGACAACTTGCTGATTTTGAGAGTCATACTACTAATAGTTCAATCTGTCGGATAGAGATTGCTAGACTGGCTTTTGCAAGAGATAACTATGGTAAGTGTATTGGTCAGTATGAGTCAACAGTCAATGGCTATATTAATCTGTTGCCCGAAACCGCAGTTTGGCAATACGTGATGTCACATTGGAATATGGGAAATATTGAGGAATTAGCCAATATCTTACCAGATATTATTGTTACATATCCTGATAATATGGAATTTAATAAGCTATATATTCGAGTACTTACTGAACAATCTAAATGGATAGAGGTTATTGAAAAGTTCTCTAAAATTGAATTAGAACAGCGTGCTGAATTGATTTATCCTATAATCTTAGCCAAATATCGTTTAGGGCTCATTGATGAAGCTTATAGCGATTCTGTAAAGCCTACTATAGAGCATTCTTATAATTATTGGAGTTTGATAGGAGAAATAGCTTTATTAGTAGAGGATATAGAGTTGGCTAAATACTGTTACAAAGGTATGATAGCAATCTATCCTGAACATGATAGTCCAAAAAACTGGATCAGATTTAATAGTTTAAAAAATAATTTATGACTTGTAACGTATAGGTAGAAAGCTAGGCATCTGCCTAGCTTTTTTATTGAAACTCAATGAAAGTCATGAGCGGTATAACCTCGAGAGGTATAAGAGGATACAAAAATGAAAGCTTATAAACGAAAACTGAAAAAATTAAGATATAACCCCGGTGTGTTTTTTCGAGATTATTTTAACAAACGCTACCCTGTCATAAATACTGAGCTAGGTGTAGATGAGGCGGTAGAAACTGCATTTGTAGAATATTCTAATATCAACACTGTCGCTATACCTAATAATAGAAACATAGATGTGGTATTTACTTGGGTAGATAATACTGATGAAGCGTGGCAGAAGAAATATGAGCAATATAAGTCTAATAGTAGAAATGCAGGTTTAGGACAGTACGCAACTGATAGCGCTCGTTTTGATAATCACAACGAGTTATTTTATTCAGTCAAGGCTGTTAAGAAATATCTACCTTGGGTCAGAAATATATATATTATTACTGATAACCAAGTACCGACTTGGTTGAATAAAGTGAAGGGCGTTACCGTCGTTGATCATACAGAGATTATCGATTTACAGTATCTTCCAACATTTAATTCACATGTGATTGAAGCGTTCCTCTATCGTATTCCTAATTTGTCAGAAGATTTTATTTATTTCAACGATGATGTTTTTGTTGCAAGAGAGCTACCCAAAGAACATTTTTTCTCTGCTAATAATATTAGTTCGTTATTCGTTTCAACTAAGAATTTATATAATATGCAGAAAAAAGGTGTCGAAACACCTACCTTAAAGGCCTCTTTACATAGTATTAAATTATTACAGAGACATTATTCTTACAACATAAAAAATCCTCTTGTTCATACTTACTTCCCATTGAAAAAATCTGGTTATGAGAAGGCATGGAACTTATTTAAAAAAGACATAGAATCTTTTTTACCTAATAAATTCCGAGGGGTTAATGACATTAATATGGCTTCTTTTCTAGTACCTTGGTTATTATATTGTGAAGCCAAAGCCATAGAAAAGGTAGATGTTTGTTATTATTTTAATATACGTTCAAGACATGCAGTTACTCGTTATGAGAAGTTACTTAGGATGAAAAAATTGAACGTATCTCCGCATTCTTTTTGTGCTAACGATTTCCACAGTGCGGGTTCAAACAAGATTCCTGATTATCATCAGCGCTTGATGGATATGTTAGAACATTACTACAAATAAGGCTTTTCCAGTATGAATAGCGGTTATCTGCAAAAAAAGTAGTGATAATTATTTATTAGATAGAATATCTTGTGTTTGTCTATTTGCTCTTTTAGTTCTGATGTATTTGAGCAGTAATTTTTATAAAACGGCTGTCCTAGTGTGGTAACTTCTATGCCTCGAAACAATGCTTCAAATCCACCTAGTGAAGTAATCGTATAGACATGATCGATAGTCTCTAATGCATCGACCAAATGAATAGATTGGGTGAGGATCAGGCAATCTAGTTCAGTGAGCGTACGAATGATAGAGTGGTCACCTAACGTCATTGGATGTGGTTTTACAATAATTTGAGCGTCAGGATTTTCTTTAATCGCTTTATTCACTACATCGAGTAAAGTAAAGTCCTTACCGCCACCGTATTTCAGTGAGTCGTCATGAGGTACTTGGCCTAATACCAGAATACGTTCTTTATTCTTAGGACCATATATTGGTGTGACATCGACATAAGATTGATGATTGTATTTGCTCACTCTATGCGACACATAGTAGTCGAGTATCTCTTGTGCTAGTACTTCATCATAGTTATCCTGCTCAAAGTCAAAATTTGCAATGAGGTCGGTCAGATCGTTTGGTCGAGTGGTATCAAAATATGGCGCTTGGCTATCCATTACGATAGATAACGGTGGCATGCTGTTATCATCATCAGGACCTGAACGGATAAAACCATCTTCTAAGAAAAAAATATCTAAACCTTGATCGCGGACATACTCAATAAAGTATTGAGGCGCTTTATAGCCCCAAATATAGATGACGGGATTTACTTTTTGGATAAAAGGTTCAAGCCAAAGATTAAAGTATTGCTTATCAAAGTGTCGTTGTATTTGTACATGTTCCGACTCCAACACCCATTCGTTGACGGTATTTTTCCACGGCAGCATACCAACCACTAGCGCCAAACGTTTGTTAGGGTAGCGATAGTGTTTATAGTAACCTAACAATAGTGGCTTGAAGTAGTTATTGAATTTCATGACGTAGTCGACGGCTTGGGTTGGTAGCGGAAAATTGGATATATATTATTAATATATTTACGTTGGCAATGTATTATAGTTCCCAGTATAGTTGCATTTATGAGCAAAGACGAATAACTAATTCATAAAGTAACGGATAGATGTTATGAAAAATAAAATATTAGTTACTGGCGGTGCTGGATATATCGGTTCGCATACTTGTATAGCACTGCATGAAGCAGGCTATGAAGTTGTGGTATACGATAACTTAGCTAATAGTAGCCATGAAGCGATTAATCGTGTTTCTACTCTCATTGGACAGACAATTGTGTTTATCGAAGGGGATGTTCGAGATGATGAGTTACTCAGAGAGGTCTTTGCTTTACACGAATTCTTCGGCGTGATTCACTTTGCTGGGTTAAAAGCAGTTGGAGAGTCAGTAGCAAAACCATTGCTGTATTATAATAATAATGTCAGCGGTACCATTACCTTATTAGAAGTTATGGCAGAGTATAGCGTTAAGAATTTAGTTTTTTCATCATCTGCCACTGTCTATGGTGATCCTGAATACTTACCCATCGATGAGAGCTCGAAGCGTTCTTGTACCAATCCTTATGGCCAAAGTAAACTGACCGTCGAGCATATTCTAGAAGACTTAGCGGTATCCGATGAAAGCTGGAATCTAATTGCTCTTAGGTATTTTAATCCAGTAGGCGCGCATCCATCAGGACAGATTGGCGAAGACCCCAATGACATTCCTAACAACTTGATGCCTTATATTTCTCAAGTGGCCGTCGGCAAACTTGATAAACTCAGTATCTTTGGTAATGACTATCCTACTGTCGATGGAACAGGCGTTCGTGATTTTATTCATGTTACTGACTTAGCTCAAGGTCATGTGACTGCCCTCGGTTATTTAGAGGAACAAACCAGACCAAACGAAAGTGGTACGACACAACAATACTCAGTAGGCTTTTTACCTATTAACTTAGGTACTGGTAAAGGTACGTCTGTATTAGAATTGGTATCTGCATTTTCTGATGTATCTGGACAAGCTATTCCCTATCAGTTTACAGGTCGTCGAGCAGGTGATATTGCGAGTTGTTATGCCAGTGCCGATAAAGCAAAAATGTTATTAGGGTGGCAAGCTGAGTTATCAATTAATGATATGTGTCAAGATACATGGCGTTGGCAGAGCATGAACCCGAATGGATACAATATGTCTTGATACTTGTTAAGTTATCATCGTTTATCTACTACCTTATTCTCACTTAACTTTTGAAACAGTCTTATTTATATGAAAAAAATTACTCACGCCGTTATTCCTGTCGCAGGCTTTGGTACACGTATGCTGCCATTGTCAAAATCTGTGCCAAAAGAGTTGTTACCGCTTGGCAATCGTCCTGCCATCCATTACGTGGTCGAAGAGGCCATCGCTGCGGGTATTAAGCATATTGTCTTGGTCGGTCATGCGCAAAAGAGCGCGATAGAAAACTACTTTGATATCAATGCTGAATTGGATAACCAATTACGTCATAAAGGCAAAGATGAGTTGGCTGATAGCTTAAATTGGTTGCCAGAAGATGTAACGGTATCGATGATACGTCAAGGTAAAGCGTTAGGTTTGGGTCATGCGGTACTGGCAGCGCGTCCAATCATTGGTGAGCATGACTTTGCCGTATTATTGCCTGATGTCGTACTCGATCCATTTACCACTGATATGTCTACTGATAATTTGGCTTTTATGCTGCATCAGTTTGCTACAGATGGTCACTCACAGATATTGGTCGATCAAGTAGCAGATGAAGACGTACATAAGTATGGTATCGCTCGACTAGATGAAAAATTCAACGATACTGATGACATTGATGAAGAAATAAATATTAATGCTAGCTTTAAAGTGTCTAGTTTTGTAGAAAAGCCCAATTTAGCTGATGCTCCTTCCAATCTGGCTGTGGTAGGGCGCTATGTATTTAGTAACCATATCTTTGATTACTTAGCCAATACTAAAGCATCTGTCGGTGGTGAGATTCAGCTGACGGATGCGATTGACGCGCTCATTAGTGAATATGGTGTCCATGTCACGACCATGCGTGGTGATAGCTACGATGCAGGAGATATGCGCTCGTATATGCAGGCGTTCATCTACTTCGCCGAGCAGCAATTAGCAGATGATGAGTAGCTGATGAATGAGATAAAGGGCGATAAGGCATATAGCAGTGCTCGACATTCTAAATACTGGCAGCAACTACAGACGCTTGCAAAGCACCCATGGTCCCTTGCACAGCTATTTGCGCAAGATGATAAGCGTGCTAAGCATTTTAGCGTGCAGGCTGGTGCGCTGTATATGGATTTTAGTAAGCAGCGTATTGATCAGACAGTATTGTCTAACTTGCTGAGCTTAGCTGAAAGTTGTGAGCTAGATGCTCGTATTGATTCATTACTGCAAGGGGCTATGGTAAATACCAGCGAGCAGCGTGCTGCGTTGCATACGGCGTTACGTTTGCCAGAGACAGCGACATTACAAGTCGATGGACAAAATATCGTCGCTAATGTACATCATAGTTTGTCACAAGTAGCGCGCCTATCTGAACGCGTGCGCAATGGTACATGGCGCGGGTTTTCGGGCAAGGCAATTACAGATGTTGTCAATATTGGGGTTGGGGGTTCTGATCTTGGCCCACTCATGGCGACTACAGCGCTCGATGAATGGGCAGATACCAGTATTAAGGTGCATTTTGTCTCCAATATGGACGGTACGCAGCTTGATAATTTGCTCAAGCATTTAAATCCTGAGACCACACTATTTATTATCTCGTCCAAATCCTTTGGTACGGTTGATACCTTATCGAATGCTAAGACAGCATTATCTTGGCTACTGGCAACGGCAAAACTCCGTGCAGGCACAGAGGATAGTGTATTGCGTCGGCATTTTATCGGCATTTCAGCCAATAGTGAAAAAATGAGTGCTTGGGGAATTCATCCTGAGCATCAGTTGCAGCTTTGGGAGTGGGTCGGCGGTCGCTTTTCTCTATGGTCAGCAATTGGCCTTGCCATTGCTATCCGTATTGGTATGAGTAGCTTTAAGGCGCTATTAAGCGGTGCTCATAGTATGGATAAGCATTTTGCACAGGCGGACTTTGCCGACAATTTACCCGTACTGCTAGGCTTGCTGGCAGTTTGGAATAGTACTTTTTTACAAGTAAATGCGCATACCGTATTGCCTTATGATGGTCGATTGGGCTATTTACCTAGCTATTTAACCCAGCTGGAGATGGAGAGTAATGGTAAGTCCGTTACGCGGAATGGGGATCATATTGACTATGATACGTGTCCAATTCTATGGGGTGAAATCGGCTCAAATGCACAACATGCATTCTATCAGCTGCTACATCAAGGCACGCAGCAGGTCTCCTGTGACTTTATCGCTTGTGTCCGTCGCTACGGTGATGAGGCGCAAAACTCCTCATTGCAACAACAGCACGAGTTGTCTTTAGCCAACTGTCTAGCGCAAAGTAGAGTATTGGCATTTGGTAATGCTGCTGTGACAAATCTGGTCAATCCACAGACAGTTTCCGAAGCAGACAAATATAAGTACTACCGTGGGAATCAACCGTCAACCACATTACTGATTGATGAGCTGACGCCGCATAGCTTAGGCGCATTGATAGCGCTTTACGAGCATAAGGTCTATGTCATGGCCAGCATTTGGGATATCAATCCATTTGATCAATGGGGCGTCGAGATGGGCAAGCAAATGGCAGACTCCGTACACCATGCTATGCAGCATATCCAGAAAGACTCTCAAGGTCTATTCGATACATCTACTGACCAATTACTACAGCGTATTAAGCAGCTGCCTTAGTAGTATTGATACATCAATAATATAGGAAAGCACTCTCATGGAGACGGCTCTAGATGGTAGCCATATGAATAAATATAATAATAAATCTGAACCAAACCAATCAACTGATTCTACGGTTTGTGTGTTTATTGGTCACAGTATAGAAGCGATAACAAGTGCAGTGGTGCTGGCAAGTCTTGGCCAACGTGTCCATCTTTACACAGACAAAGCGCTGCTGACGCAGCAAATACAGCAATATAGCTTTGAGCATCATCTGCAAGCACTATGGCAAATGTATGAGCAGCAGCAGGTTATTATAAGTAAGGAGTTACCAGCTAGTGCTGACATGCTAATAAAAGGCTATGAAGCAACAAATAGTAATGAGGCTGACACTCAGAGTATTGTAAGACTTTACTGGTTGTTCTTAGACAGTATTAAGCCATCGTGGACAGAAGACAGTTGGATTACTGCGTTGAATCACAGTCATCAACAGGCAATACCTGTAATTATGAGCGGTATCGAGCAATTAGGTCATATAACCGCATTATCACAGCGTTTACAGCGTGCTTGGGTATATTACGTGCCCTTTGTATTCTTACAAGATGGTGATGCTTACAATTCGATGCTAAATCCTTCATTATGGCTACTGGGCGAAAAAACAGCGAGTAGTAGCCAGTATTTGAATGTGTTGAAACCTTTGATGCAGCATGCACGCGCAAATCATCATGCTGATATCGCCACGATAGAGTTTGCTCGTAGCAGCATTATGGCGATGCTAGCGACCAGAGTGAGCTTTATGAATGAGATGTCACGTTTGGCTGATAGTCAAAATGTCGATATCAGTCAAGTTAGTCGTATTATGGGATTGGATGAGCGGGTAGGCAGTAGTTATCTACAAGCAGGGTGGGGATTCGGTGGTAATACTTTGCCTACTGAGCTGGCTAAATTGCAACAATCAAGCCGTACACACAGTTTGGATATGCCTTTATTGCAATCTATCGTACATATCAATGAAGATCAAAAAGAGTTGATATTCCGTAAGTTTTGGCAGTATTTTGATGGGTTTATCGATAATAAAACTGTGATGATTTGGGGTGGTAGTTATAAATCAGGTTCAGGACTTACCGCTGGCTCAGCTATTCATCCGTTGTTATCACTATTATGGTCTTATAATATTCGTACACTGGTTTATAGTGATAAGGCACAGCACGAGCTTGCCGAGCTTTATCAACAACAACCATTACTTGAGCTGATTACTAGTCCTTATCAGCAGCTTCACGGTACTCATGCTATTTTCATCGTTAGTTGGTCACCACGAGATCAATTAGATATTGGCAAAATTAATCAACAAGCCATGCCAGTATTTGATGCACAAAATGTACTGACACGCTCGCAAATTAGTAGTTTGGTAGGCGATTACATGGGTATTGGTCGAACTAAATAGTATTTTCTAAGTTTATCAATTTATAGAAAAAGGGTCGCTAATAAGTATTAGCGACCCTTTTTCGACTGATAATCAGAACTGTTGCTACTGGATTAATCACTTTATGCTGGTACGGCACCTTGAGTTGCTAGCCACTGCTGGATTTCTTGTGTTTTGGTAGCCAGTAACGGTTGATCGCTACGGCTTTCAATATTTAATCTGATCAGTGGCTCGGTATTTGACGCACGTAGATTGAAGCGCCACTCACCAAAGTTTAGACTTAAACCATCAAGTGTTGATTTAGCTGGACTTTGCGGGCTAAACTTCTCTTCAATAGCGTTGATGATAGCCGGTGCATCATGAGTTGTGAGACGAAAGTTTAATTCGCCTGAGCTGGGATAAGCGGCAATATAGCCTGTGACCAATTCGGATAAGGTTTTACCCGTGATGGACAATAGCTCAATAGTCAATAACCATGGAATCATGCCACTATCGCAATAGAAGAAGTCACGGAAATAGTGATGGGCAGACATTTCACCGCCATATACAGCGCCTGAGTCACGCATGACTTGCTTAATAAATGAGTGTCCAGATTTACTAATGACAGCCTTACCGTTATGTTCCTCTATTACTGCTTCAGTGTTATAAATTACTCGTGGATCATAGACGATTGATTCACTTGGGTATTTGTTCAAAAATGCTTGAGCGAGCATACCGACGATGTAGCTACCATCAATAAATTCACCACGTTCATCGAATAGGAAACAACGATCAAAGTCACCATCAAAGGCGATGCCGAGATCTGCGTTATTTTTCAAGACGGCTTGCTGGGTAGCTACTCTATTGGCTTCAACCATTGGATTGGGGATACCATTAGGGAAGCTTCCATCAGGCGTATGATGTAGTTTAATCACTTCAATTGGTGTACCAGCTTGCATCAGTTTATCAATTAATAAATCCACCACTGGTCCAGCACTACCATTGCCCGAATTGATAACCAGCTTAAGTGGTTTTAGTTTATCAGTATCGATAAAAGTCATCACATGATCGATGTACGCGCTTTTATCTGTCAATAATTGTAATTTACCTAATTGATTAACCGCAGTGAACTGCCCAGATTCTGCGAGAGTTTGAATTTCTGCCAAACCATCATCGGCACTAATTGGTTTTGAGTGCTCTTTGACCAGTTTTAGGCCATTATAGTTGATAGGGTTGTGGCTGGCAGTGACTTCGATACCACCCAACGCCTGATAGTGACTGGTAGCAAAATACACCTCTTCAGTACCACTCATACCCAAGTCGATCACATCGATGCCTGCATCCATCATACCTGCGATAGACGCCTGTTTTAACTGCTCACTAGAATGGCGAATATCACTACCAATGGCGATAGTAGGTTTTAGAGTTGTTATATCATTTTCTTGAGTCTGAGCCGCTGCCTGATAACGCTGATATAAAATCTGTGCGAACGCCCGCCCGATACGGTAGGCAATCTCTTCATCGAGATTTACCCCAAGCTCACCGCGAATGTCATAAGCTTTAAATGAACTGATAGTAATAGGGTCGAATTTCGCGGCTGGTTGATAGTTGGTGGTCGCAGAAATGGACATAATGGTAAAGTTCCTCGCGTATGAGCAGTGGTAAAATGAAGATGTCAGTAGCACAATTATAAGCCAAGCTGTGTTCAATGATACACTAACTATTAAACGAATCAGCAAACAACACATAAAACGATAAGAGCCATCCTTATGAGTATTCCAAACAGTAAAGTTACCGTGGCTGTACCAGCACAAGGAACACCAGAAGCCACTGGCCAGCTTGACAATTTATTAGCATTGATGGCACGGTTACGTATCGACTGTCCTTGGGACAAAAAGCAAACCAACCATAGCCTTATTTCGTATGCTATTGAAGAGGCTTATGAGCTAGGCGAAGCGGTACAAGGCGATGATGATGAAGATATCAAAGGTGAGCTGGGCGATGTGCTGCTGCAAGTGGTGTTTCATTGTCAGATGTATGCTGAGCAAGGGCGCTTTGATATGAGTGATGTTATCAGTACTTTGCAAGAGAAGCTGGTTCGTCGTCATCCACATGTGTTTGAAGCCGAAACGCTCAAAGACGATGCGGCAGTAAAAGTACGCTGGGATGAGATTAAGCTCGAGGAGCAGCAGGCACGCGAAGCACGTGGTAAATCAAAACGTCGCTTAGATCAGGTTAAGGCGGGCAGTGCCTTGATGCAGGCGCAAGATATACAAAAGCAAGCGTCAAAGTTGGGTTTTGATTGGGAAGGTATTGCAGGTGCTGTAGATAAGCTAGACGAAGAGATTGCTGAGCTAAAACATGAGCTGACAGATAAGTCTACAGCTGAGGTTAAAGCTAACATCAGAGAGGTCGAAAAAGAATTAGGCGACTGTATGTTTGCACTCGTAAACGTTGCACGTAAACTAAACCTTGATGCAGAAGCGGCTACCTTAACCTGCGTGCACAAGTTTAAATCTCGCTTTGGCTACATTGAAGAACAGTTAGCTGCTGCTGGCAAGTGCTTAGAAGATAGCGATATAACTGAAATGGATGCATTATGGGAAGCGGCGAAACAACATGAACGCTCATCATAGATTCTCATTTGCCAGTTTACTGACGACCACAGTTTGCAGTCTTCTATTGTCTGTGGTCGCATTTAATAACGCCAACGCAGATCCTTGTTTTAACGACCCCAAACGCGCCTATGAGTATTTAATTGCAAAAGAAAAAGCTATTACACAAGGGCGTGAGCAGAAAATTATTAATATTAATCGAGCTAGCGAAGGTGAGCTAGTTTCGTTAGATGGTATTGGTAGCAGTAAAGCGCAGGCAATAATCTTATATCGTGATATGTTTGGCGATTTTAAGACAGTGGGCGAGTTAGCAAAGGTAAAAGGTATCGGTGCAAAAACAGTCGAGAAAAACCAAAGACGTTTAAGCGTTCGCGATTAATGAGGGTGTTTTGCATTAATAAACCCCAATATTGACAAAATAGCATGTAAGTAAATGTCATAACACCCCCAGTAGGTCCAAAATTTGTTAAACTAGCGGGTACATCCGCCTGATAAACGCTGTGTTATTCAGGGGTAGTTAAAGAATACCGGCGAGGAGTAGATGCATGGCCGAGCGTGCCGCCAAGCAGTTAGAACTGAACAAATCTGAATTACCCAATTCCATTACTGAAGTGATTGCTACATTGACCCGTGCTGGGTTTGATGCGTATATCGTCGGTGGTGGTGTGCGCGATACTTTATTAGGTCTGCGCCCGAAAGACTTTGACGCTGTCACCGATGCCAAGCCGCATGAGATTAAAGACGTCTTTGGTAAGCGCTGCCGCATTATCGGTCGCCGCTTTCAGTTAGCACATGTATATTCAGGTCGCGAGCTGATCGAGGTTGCTACTTTTCGTGGTCCACCAACCAGTGCTGCCAATACCAACCAAGACGGTATGATTCTGCGCGACAATGTTTGGGGCGATATCCAACAAGATTTCTCCCGTCGCGACTTTTCTATCAATGCGCTTTATTATCAACCACTCAAAGGCATCGTTCATGATTTTTGTGGCGCACTTGATGATATTGATAACAGAGTCATTCGTCTATTGGGCAATGCGCCAGTACGTATCGAAGAAGATCCTGTGCGCCTGCTACGTGCCTTACGTTTCAAAGCCAAACTAGGCTTCGAGTTTGATGAAGCATTGTCCGCGCAATTCAATGATGGAAACTGGTCACTGCTTGAGCAAATATCACCGCATCGTCTCTATGATGAGACGCAAAAGATGTTTACTGGCGGCTATCTAGTACCACTATTGCCGCTATTGTTTGAATCAGGTGCGATTGATAGCCTTATTATCTATCCACCGTCTGAGCCAAGTGCTTTAGTGAATCAGGTGGCTATTAATACCGATAAGCGTATTGCAGCAGGCAAGAGTATCAACCCTGCGTTCTTTTATGCTGCCTTACTGTGGGAAAACTACCTGCATCAATTGGCAAAAGCTAAGAAACGCAATATGCCGTTTGCCGAAGCGCAAATGCATGCGGCTGGTAAAGTCATCGACCGTCAGCGTATTAAAACCGCTATTCCGAAATTTGCTGAGCAATTTATCCGTGATATTTGGATATTGCAGCCAAAACTTGCAGCCCCGCGTAGCAAACAAATCGTTCAACTGTCTGAGCATCCGCGTTTCCGAGCGGGCTTTGACTTTTTGTTATTGCGTGAGCAATGTGGCGATGCTGAGCATCCGCTATCAGAGTCAACCAACGATATGGGTGACTGGTGGCAGACGTACCAAACTTTGTCCGAACAAGAGCAGCAGCAGGCGATTGAGGATTTTGACGAAAATATTCGCCGAGGTGCTTATAAAAAAGGGCAACGTGGTCGCGGACGTAATCGTCAAGAATCAAAAACACAAACTACTGATAACGCAATACCTAATCAGAACAGTACAAAGCAAAATAAAGCCGATGACCGTGCTGAAAAAGGTAGAAATGATCAAACAATGGTGAATGATTCATCAAATATTCCAGCCCGTCGTCGCCGTGCTGCAAGCCAATTTAAAACTGGCCGTAATGACAGCGCAAGACACAACGTGCAGCAAGTAGAGCAAGACAATAATGAGCTTGTTCAGTTACAGCAGTTGTCTCTCGCTAATAACAAGCAGTCAGCAAGTCAACAGGTAAAGCCTAAGCCTTTATTTGTTATAGAGCATGAAAACGTTGTTCCACCACTACAAAAGCAACTGTCAGCTGATGATACGTCGAAACGCAGCAAAGCACCTGTACGAAAGCAAGCATCAACCAATCAAGATGCACCAAAGCAAATGGTTAAGTCTGAACGCTCAAATAACGTTCAATCATCTAATACTAACCAGCCAGAAGTTCAGGTATCAGCTAGACCAGCTCGCTCGATTGCAAGATCACCTGCGCTAGTCAGTATGAATAACGAGCCGATTCCGCATAAGCGTCGCCGTCGTCAGCCTACTGTAGATGGTACAAGCAGTGTCGAAGTACAAGGCAATAACGATGCGAAGGGCAGTAGTGACAAAGCAAAGCCAGCGGCGAAGTATGCGAAAAAAGTGCCTAAGCCTGCAGTTGAATCGACTGATAAAAGCGATACTAAAAGTGTAAAGGCAGTAGGTAGCAAGGCAGTAGATAGCAAAGACGCGGTAAAAACCGCTGCACCTGCGAGAGCCAAGAAGTCGGCAAAAGCAACTACTGCGAAGGCTACTAAAGCGAAGCAAGATATGAGCGATCAGATGCCTGCTGTGAAAGTAACTGATAATAAAGGCCCTGTACCATCGAAGCGCCGTCGCCGTCAGCCTAGTATTGAAAGCGCATAATATGGATAATAGTAACTGGGTTACCTGTTATATGGGCTTGGGTAGTAACCTCGCTAATGAGCTGGGTTCGCCTACCGATCATTTGCAGCAGGCGCTTGCAGTAATGCGAGCACATGAGCAAGTACGTGAAGTAAGGGTCTCTTCTTTTTACGCTTCAGCACCGATGGGTCCGCAAGATCAGCCAGATTTTGTCAACGCAGTGGCTGGCTTTGAGACGACACTTGCCCCTTACGATCTGCTTGCTTTTTGTCAGCAGCTGGAGAACATGGCTAAGCGTGCACGTTTGCGTCGTTGGGGTGAACGTAGTCTAGATGTTGATATTTTGCTATACGGTGAGACGCAGATTACTGATCCATCACTGACAGTACCGCATGCTGGTTTAAGTGAGCGCAATTTTGTTTTAATACCACTGCGAGAGTTGTCGCCAAATTTAACCATCGCAGGTAAGTCGATAGGTGACTATTCCCAAAGTAACGATTGGACAGGTTTAACATTATTATCAAGCAATTGATTATAAGTAAATGATACTGAGTGATAGACGTTAAATGTTTGAAAGGTTTGTCTAACGTATTTCAAGCATAGCTCGGATAGTAGCAATATTGATAATCAAAGGCATTGCGGATTAATTGAGGGTCATATGACGACATTATCTACTCTAAATAAGTTTAAAAAAGACGGTACCAAGTTCACTTGCTTGACCTGTTATGACTCGATGTTTGCACGAATGATGGAAAAAGCCGAAATTGATACGATTTTAATTGGGGATAGCTTGGGCATGGTTGTACAAGGCCATGACTCGACACTACCTGTGACAGTTAAGGATATGGCTTATCACACTGCCAATATTGCCCGTAGCAATAAACATGCGCTGATATTGGCTGATCTTCCGTTCATGAGTTATGTGACATTACCAGAAGCTGTTGCTAATAGCCGCACGCTAATGCAAGCAGGGGCGCATGTCGTAAAAATTGAAGGCGGTAGTGAGCTGTGCGAATTGGTAACGACCTTGGCGCAAGCAGGTACACCAACTTGTGTACATCTTGGTTTGACTCCGCAATCAGTCAACGTGTTTGGTGGTTATAAGATTCAAGGTCGCGGTGATGAAGAGGCTGATAAACTGCTTGCTGATGCCAAAGCAGTCGTAGCCGCTGGTGCTGCACTGCTGGTATTAGAATGTGTGCCTGCTGAGCTTGCAAAAGCCGTTACTGAAGCCGTTGCCGTGCCAGTCATTGGTATTGGTGCTGGTGCAGATACTGATGGCCAAGTGCTAGTGATGCACGATATGCTTGGTATGGCACATGGCCGAGTGCCACGTTTTGTCCATGATTTCTTAACCGATGAGCGCAATAGCGCGCACAGTATCGAAGGTGCTTTTGCACTCTATCAGCAGTCAGTACGCGAAGGTAGTTTCCCGACTGAGCAGCACCAATTTAGCTGATTTTGAAGTTATTAAAGTCATTTAAGCTATTGAACAACAGAACGCTTGAATAGAAGAAAAATAATCATGTCTCCAATTATTCATTATGATATCTCATCACTACGTGAAGCGCTTCAGCCTTATCGTAGTCAGCAAAGTGACAGACAAGAGCGTCAGCAGCGTATCGCGTTAGTACCAACAATGGGTAATCTACATGATGGTCATCTTGAGCTGGTAAGAATTGCCAAACAGTATGTAGATGTAGTGGTAGTCAGTATTTTCGTTAATCCTACTCAGTTTGGCGTTGGAGAAGATTTTGACAGCTATCCACGTACGCTAGATGCAGATGTGACTAAGCTTGCGACAGTTGGTGCAGATTACGTGTTTGCACCTAGCATTGATGCAATGTATCCAGTATTACCACCACCTACTGCTGTGTTGGCTGGAAATATCGCAAACCAACTATGTGGTCAATCACGTCCTGGACACTTTGATGGTGTTGGCATCGTTGTCTCTAAACTGTTCAATATCGTACAGCCAGATGTGGCAGTATTTGGACAAAAAGATTATCAGCAGCTTGCTATCATTAAGCAACTGGTACGTGACTTGAGTTATTCTATTAATGTCATTGGAGCGCCTATTGTTCGTGCTGATGATGGTTTGGCACTATCGTCGCGCAATCAATACTTAAGTGCAGATGAACGACAGGTTGCTCCTGTACTACATCGAGAATTGCAAGAATTTGCTCAGAAATTGAAAAGTACGGTTCTTAGTCAGCAAGTATTCGACCAATTGTTAGTAGATACGCGGAGACGTATTAGTGACGCAGGTTTTATTATTGATTATTTGGAAGTAAAGACTGAAGAGCTGGGCTCTGTTGTGAGCGACTCTACAACCTTTAATATAGAAAACGAAAATATCGTTATTTTAGTTGCAGCTTGGCTAGGACGAGCGCGCTTACTAGATAATCAGTTAGTAGTGATAAATTAGGCTTTTATGACATATCAGTAGACTGGATACAATAGACTTGGATGAGTAGATCATGGGTGTAAGTCAGGATCAAAATGTTAATATGTCAGTATCAATAGCGGATCAGATGTCTACAAATAAACTCAGTATATTGGTGGTGTCAGGGCGTTCAGGATCTGGTAAAACCTCAGTATTGAATATTTTAGAAGATCTGGGCTATTATTCTATTGATAATCTGCCTTTGTCTTTATTACCTAATGCTGCTCATAAACTGGTTAACGAAAGCGGCATTCATCGTATAGCGCTTGGTGTTGATATTCGAACGCCACGTGCTGATCTATCTAATTTTGCAGTAACGTATGCCTCTCTTAAGGAAACTTATGGATCTAATGCGGTACAGATTCTATATGTGACTGCACAAGAGAGTACGCTGATAGCACGTTTTAACGCGACGCGCCGTGTACATCCTTTGATGTCGCAAGATACTGACAGTGGCAATACTAAGCATATTGCCTTTAATTTACCTGCTGCTATCAAAAAAGAAGTTGAACTGTTAGAGCCGATTGCTAGTCATGCTGATATTAGGATTGATACCAGTAGCCTAAACATTCATCAATTAAAAGACAGTTTGCGTGAACATATAGGCATGGACAACCAGATTGTCATCAATCTACTGTCCTTCGGTTTTAAATACGGTAGCCCAATTGATGCTGATTTTGTATTCGATGTTAGGGTTTTACCGAATCCGCACTGGAACCCTGAGCTACGTGACTCGACAGGTCTGGATACTGAGGTAGCCATATTCTTTTCAGATTATCCAGAAGTAGCAGAAATGATGGATGATATTGATAAGTTTTTGACCCGTTGGCTACCAGAGTTTTTGCATAATAATCGCCATACGGTCACGGTTGCCATAGGCTGTACGGGCGGCAAACATCGTTCTGTTTTTATTACTGATCATCTACAACGTCGCCTTGCTAATGCTATGCCTAAAGGCGTAAAAGTATTGGCAAAACACCGCGAAAAAAGTCGTTGGTAGTGATATCAGACACTATTTAATTTATTAATTATTATTTTGGAAAGCTTTTATGATTGACTGGAAAGAACAGGACATGCGCGTCTCGCGCACAGAACTCAAAAAAGCCCATGAGCGCTTGCAGCAGTTATCTATACCGCTTGCTAGCCTATCGAAAAAACAGCTAAAAGCCTTACCTGCCAGCGATTACTTCATGGCAGAGCTAATGGCGCTCGCTGATATTACCAGCGCTAATGCTCGCAACCGTCAGACCAAACGTGTTGGCAAACTCATGATTGAAGAGAATCGCCATGAGCTGATAAAAGCACTATTTGATGCCTTTTTTCCTAAAGAGCAAGTTTCAAAAATAGAGAGCTGGTACGAGCGTTTAAATATCAATGATGAAGGTACGCTTAAGCAGTTTGTGAAGCAATATAAAGCTTCTGAGCACCACAGCATGTACCAGTTACTATTGTGGATAGAGTATGCCAAACATATGCAAGATGATGAGTTGCTAGCAGAATCTAAAGAAGATTTGGCGAGTTATGTTCGTGAAGTGGCTATTTTATCGCAGCTAAAAAAATAACACTTATACCAAGCTAGAAAGCTATTAATTAAAATATCGTTAGTTAAAAATTGATAGTTAGGAAATAACTAGCTAAAAAGTCATGCACAAAAAAGCCAATCATAAATTGATTGGCTTTTTTGTGCATGACGTACAGTTGAATCGTATCGTACGTCATGTATATTATTAAAATCTTTATTACTTGAGCTATTTCTTTTCAGCACGTACTTTATCAACTAAAAAGTCAACGATCTTAGGTACAGTAGCGTCTTGACCGCTGATGACATATTTACCTTGTACCACAACGGTTGGTACACCCGTTACTTGATAGCGTTTAGCGCCAGCTTGTGAGCGACCAATTTTTGTACCAACAGCGAATGAGTTGTAAAGGCTATTGAATTTTTTCTCGTCAACACCTTGTGAGCCATACCATTTGCTTAGTGACTGTTGGTCAAACAGTTTTTTACCGTCTTTATGGATTGCGTTAAATAAAGCATCATGTGTTTTGTTTTCAAATCCTAGTAACTGCGCTGCATAGAAACCGCGAGCGTTGGTTTCCCAAACAGGATTCATTGCCGCTGGCGTTTTAAAGAAGGCAACATCTTTATCTTTGTTCTTTGCCCATTTTTCCATATGGGGGTTAAGCGCATTACAATGTGGGCAACCATACCAAAAGAATTCACGAACAATGATAGCATCACCGCTGATTTTCTCTGGGTTGTCTAGCACACGATAATCTTTTCCAGCGACATAGTCTGCAGCTTGTGCGCCCATAGAGGCAAGTCCGATGGCCATGGCTAGACCAGTCAGTGTGATGACACGTTTCATACTTTATCCTTGAGGTGTGGAGACTTAGAATGGGTTAAGAGAGTGGTGCCTGTATAGTTGTTAGACATGTGACACTCCAAAATATATAACTTTTAAAGCGTCTAAACTAGACAGCGCCGAGTATAATCGAACAATAACAAAGTATCGACTATGATAACGTAAAAAGTATGTACTTGTGAATCGCATTCTTAACCGATAGTTGTAAAGCTGTTAGCTATTATTTAAGGTATATTGCTTGTTAGTTTCTGAACCTACTGTTTCTCAAACGTCTGCTTTATTTCTATGCATGGTGCAAAACTGTTCAGAGTATCAGGATGCGATATTATTATAAGGATATATATCTTTTTTATATTAAAATACTGCCCAATAAATAGTGTAAAGTTTAAAATTATTCACAATCGGTGACGATGTGCTTGCGACAAAAATGCTACTCTCATGCTAATATTAAGCACATAATCGTGCACGGTAAACGATAATAACTATAGTGACAACCAAGGAACATACCATGAGCTCAGCTTTAAATTCTTCGTCAACTTCAAGTGATCAAAATAATAATACCGCTTTCAATAATGCAGAGTCTAACACCATAAACGTGGATCCTAGTGAAGTCGAAAAATTTAATAACTTGGCAAGTGAGTGGTGGAGCAATACAGGCGCGTTTGCAACGTTACACGAAATTAATCCATTACGTTTAAATTGGATAGAAGAAAACGTCAAACGTGGCTATCAAAACGCTGCTAGCAATAACGATACTGCCAACAAGACCGCTGAGCAAGGACTTGCTGGCAAAAAAGTACTTGATGTAGGATGCGGCGGCGGAATATTGTCAGAATCTATGGCATGCCGCGGTGCTGATGTGACAGGAATTGATTTAGGTACAGAAAACTTAAAGGCTGCTGCGTTACATGCAGAACAAAGCCATTTAGAGAATACGCTTCGTTATCAGCATGTACCCGTTGAAGAGTTGGCAAAAACGCATGCTGGCCAGTTTGATGTGGTGACTTGCATGGAGATGCTAGAGCATGTGCCAGACCCTAGCTCGATTGTGCAGGCTTGCTATGAGTTGCTAGCTCCTGGCGGGGTTTGCGTACTATCAACGATTAATCGTAATCCTAAGTCTTATCTGTTTGCCATTGTTGGTGCAGAGTATGTACTGCGATTGCTTGATCGTGGTACCCATGACTATGCTAAATTTATTACGCCGGCTGAATTGGATAAAATGACACTCAGCACGGGTTTTGTCCGTCAGGATATTATCGGTTTACATTATAATCCGTTGACTAAACGCTATTGGCTTGCCCAAAACGTTGATGTCAATTATATGATAGCTGTACAAAAGCCACTGGTTTAATGCTACACACAGTCGTTTATTTACTATACTTTCACTAAACACGTCATCAATTTCAAGAGCATTCACTATGACCCAATTTGTAAAAGCTGTTTTATTTGACCTTGATGGGACATTAATCGACACTGCTGCTGATTTTGTTCGTATCATTGGTAAGATGAGCCTCGAAAATGATTGGCAAGCACCGCCTGAAGTGGAAATTCGTGAGCAAGTCTCTGCGGGTGCCTCAGCCATGGTACAACTGATGCTCAGGCATAATGACCAACTCGAAGTCAGTGAAGAGGCGTTGCTTGAGTTTCGTCAGCAATTCTTAGACGATTATGAAGTAGATATCTGCGTCGATAGTTGCGTGTTTCAAGCACTTGAAGCGGTATTGACCGAACTTGAAGCAAAGGGTGTGCCGTGGGGTATCGTTACCAATAAGCCGCGTTACTTAGCCGAAAAGCTACTAAGTGAGATGCAACTGGATCAACGCTGTGCGGCTCTGGTATGTCCAGATGATGTATCACGCACCAAACCAGACCCAGAGCCTATGTATATGGCGTTAGAAAAGCTTGGTATTCCCCGAGGTGCGGCGGGCTGCGTAATCTATGTCGGTGATCATGTACGTGATATTGAAGCGGGTAATGCAGCTGGTATGCCAACGATTTTGGCCGCTTATGGGTATATTCCACCTGAAGATCAAAAGTCTTTGAAAAAATGGGGTGCCGACTATATTACGGATACGCCTGAGCAGTTAAACAAATTACTGCTCTCTTCTGGTAAGTTTGAGTATTTATAGATTGCATTTTTCTAAGCTATCTTTTTACAGGTAGTTTCAATAGCGTTAGTAGTAAAGCTAGAATACCAATTATATATCACCAGTTTTATAACCGTAAGCATATATCCTTAACGATTTGATGATAAGTAGTGAGTAATGCCATGAGTGACAATAATAACCAGCCAATCGATCAACAAGACAATAAGAAAACGGTTCAAAGTCCTATTCAGCCTTTGACTCATGACGATATTCGTAGTTTTGTGCCACCGAGTAACTGTTTAGATGGTAAGACTATCTTAGTGACTGGTGCAGGGGATGGTATTGGCCGTGTTGCTGCATTAACCTATGCTCGTTATGGTGCCACTGTCTTGTTATTAGGACGCACTAGTAGCAAGCTTGAATATGTTTATGATGAGATTGAAAGCCTTGGTGGTAAGCAGCCTGCTATGTTGCCGATGAATTTAGAAGGGGCAACTTACGCTGAAATGCAGCAGCTTGAAGGACTAATTAACAAAGAAATCGGTCAGTTAGATGGTATCTTACACAATGCTGGTGTGTTGGGCCAACTGACGCCACTTGAGATGTATGACGTCGATACTTTTGCCCAAGTGATGAAAGTAAATTTCACAGCGACTTTTATGCTGACCCAAGCGTTATTGCCGCTATTAAAAGATGCTGATCACGGCTCTGTTGTTTTTACCTCTAGCACTGTAGGTACACATCCTCGCGCTTTTTGGGGGGCTTATGCACTCTCAAAACAAGCAGTAGAGGGTATGAGTGATATTTTTACTCAAGAAACTCAGAACACCACTAATCTACGCTTTAACTGTGTAAATCCAGGCGGTACTCGTACCAATATGCGTGCGCATGCTTATCCGGGTGAAAATCCTATGAGCTTAAAAACGCCTGAGGACATTATGGCTGGCTATGTTTGCCTGATGAGTGATGAAAGTATTGGCGTACGCGGCCAAGTAGTTGAGCTACAACCTAAAGATTAGCAGTGCAGTTTGTGAATCGATTACGTCGTTATTTATTGATAGTTTTATAAACTATCGCAGGTTGCAATTACCCATAGCTAGCCCCATCTATTTGTTATTAAAGACATTTGTATTGTCTGATTATAATGAATAAAAAATAGGGTAAAATTATGGCAGGTGGTTGGTCAAGAGATGGTGCTGAGCACGAACAGATGGATGCAACTGTAAATGATGCGTTGGAGCGAGCGCGACGTTCGTTGCCAACAGGTATAAGTGCTGAGCTGTGTGACGAATGTGGCAAGCCTATTCCGGAGGCAAGGCGACTGGCAGTGCCTGGTATTCAGCATTGCGTTAGCTGCCAGACAGAGCTTGAACAAGAAGCAAGAGCAGCTGAGCTGTTTAATCGTCGTGGTAGTAAAGACAGTCAGTTGCGTTAAAAAATAGTTAGTTGCTTCGAAAAAAGAAGGGCGAACATTGCTAGATAAAATAGCGATGTTCGCCCTTTTTGTTTGTTGCTATATAACCATTGCCATCAGTTCGCGATCGCAATCTTCCCAGTTTATCAAGGATGATGACGTTTCAGTATTATTCTTGCTTTCTGTTTTTTCTATAGCTGTATCGACAGCAACACCTGATTGTAAAATAATTTCTAACCGACTATCAGTCTGTGGGTCAATAGTTTTGGTAGTTAGACTACCAGGGTTAAAATTGATCTGCATCCATCCATCAGAGGTATGCACCACGCCCTTGATACGTTCCCAGTTTGGCAATGCTAATAGCCAGTTCTGTAGGTCGTCAGCGTTTAGTACGTAGTATGTAGGTAGTCGCCATCCAGCCAATTGAAAGTCCTGCTGCTCTTCATGATAGCGATAGGGTAGGTCGTTATCAGCATTGGATTGAGCTTCGTGCTCATCTACAGATGGACTCGACAATGGCATAGCGGCTAAAGAATTGTCTTGAGGCCGTAAACCAATCATCGATTTTTGAGAATGAGCGATACTGACTTTGCGTTGATTCGAAATGATATAGCTAGGTTTGTTCAGCTGATCTTTCAACGTTGCTGAGTATGCGTCTGTTAATTGGCCGTCTGATAAATCTGTTGTTTCAGCTGACGCCAGTCTTGATACTGTCCAAATGATTTTTACTTGGGAATTTAGCTTGGTTATCCATTTTGCTAAAGCTTGTTTTTCGCTAGCATCTAATTGAGCATATCGGTTGATGACCAACACATCGGCATCACGGACATGCGCCTGAAAACCATCATGATCACGATACTTAGTCTGTTGCCACTGCTCGCCACTCAACACGGTTATCACGGCATTCATTTTTAGTGCGGTTTGCCAATGCGGCGCACTGAGTTGTAGTATCAGCTCGCGTGGATGCGCCAATCCTGTAGGCTCAATAAGTAATCGCTGCGGATGATGATCACTGAGCAGACGACTGATTGCAACTTGTAAAGGCAGCTGACTGGTACAGCAAATACAGCCACCACTGACTTCACGAATGGCGATATTTTCTTGCTCAAAATCACTGTCTTGAGAACTCGCTAAAAGTGCACCGTCGATACCGATACGGCCAAACTCATTGATCAGTAGAGCCCAGCGCTCGTCATTAGGTTTTGTGGACAGTAACTGATTAATGACAGTGGTTTTACCAGCACCTAAAAACCCTGTCACTAATGTGCAGGGTATATTTTGAAAAATCATAGGTTTTTTCACAGGTATACTCATCATATCGGCACGTGCCTGTAAGCAACCAAACACGGCCTATATTGAAAGAAATTAGATCAGCCAAAAGTTATTCACTTTTGACGGTTTCTATCTCAGCTTCATCAGGAACGAACACATAACCTACGCCCCAAACCGTTTGGATATAACGCGCCTGTGAAGGGTTGTCTTCGATTAGACGACGTAAACGTGATACTTGGACATCGATAGAGCGCTCCATCGCACCCCATTCACGACCACGAGCAAGGTTCATGAGTTTGTCACGGGTCAATGGCTCACGTGGATGCTGTACGAGTGCTTTTAATACTGAAAATTCACCAGTCGTTAAAGTAACAACATTGCCGTCACGTTTAAGCGTACGGGTCGACAAATCCAGTGTCCATGGCCCAAATTCAACCACTTCAAGTTGGTGACTTGGCGCACCTGGCAATTCTCGGTTTTGACGACGCAGTACCGCTTTGATACGAGCCAAAAGCTCTTTTGGGTTAAAAGGCTTAGGTAAATAATCATCTGCACCCGCCTCTAAACCAGCAATACGGTCGGCATCGCCACCTTTAGCGGTAAGCATAATGATAGGAATATCTGCATTGTCTTCACGTAGACGCTTGCAGATACTGATACCGTCTTCGCCTGGTAGCATTAAATCGAGCACGACCAAGGAGAAAAGCTCACGCTGCATGAGTTTATCCATCTGACTACCATCATGAGCAGTACGAACAACGAAACCATCATCTTCTAGAAAGCGTTGCAACAAAGAGCGCAGACGAGCATCATCATCGACGACTAAAATACGCTGCGTCAACGTGTCAGGGCTGTTGTTATCGGTCATACAGACATCCTTTTATAAAAATTATTGTTATCAGAAACGACAAATAAATAGCTATAAGCAAAAATATTGCCATTAATCATCATTATTTAATTATTGGTTACGAATAAGCGCATTATAAAATTAAAAACTATTGTTCAATATGTCAGCACATATCAATATTTGTGTTATTACTACTTTAGTGTATAAGATTGCACCGTGAATTGCATCACCCATGATAATAAATGCTGTATGCGTTTGTTTAATAAGTGCATAGGATGTGCGACATAGAAGGATTTACGCCATAAAATGCGCAATAAATAACGAAAAGATAAAAAGGATTTTTATTCATGCAGCTTTTGCTATAATGCAAAGCTACATTTCTCAACGATTGATACGTATATGAGTAGCACTGATACCTTAACGTCATCTCAAACCTCGACAAATGCACAGGTTTTAGATGCAACCACACACGCGAATATTCACGACAAGCTTGCTCGCGCGCTTGGCATTAAGACTGCTCAAGTCAATGCGTTTGTCAAACTTTATGATGAAGGCGCGACTGTTCCCTTTATTGCGCGTTACCGCAAAGAGAAGACTCAGAATCTTGATGATGCGCAGCTGCGTGCTTTAGAAAAGTCTCTTAATTATGAGCGTGACATGGCAACACGTCGCCTCAAAATTACTGAGCTGCTCAGCACGCAAGGCAATCTGACTGATGAGCTACAGACGCGTATCGATAACGCAACGTCTAAGCTTGAGCTTGAAGACATCTACCTGCCATATCGCCCGCGTCGTCGTTCACCTGCTGCCAAAGCTCGTGCTGCTGGTCTTGACACTGCTGCCCAAGCGGTCTTGACCCAAGAAATCACCCCGACGGATGCCTTGGCTGACTATCAAGTCCAGTCAAGTATCACTGATGACAGTGGTAATGAAATCGAGGTTGATTTTAGCGACATCGAAAAACAACTCGCTGGCGTACAAGCGATCATAGTTGATGAATGGACACAAGCACTGGGCTTGTTGGATAACTTACGCAGTGGTTTTGCCAAAACTGCCAGTATCGTATCGAGTGTTGCGAGCGAAGAAAAGCGCGAAGTTGGCGAAAAATTCAAAGACTATTTTGAGCATAGTGAAAGTCTTGCTCGATTGCCAAACCATCGCCTATTAGCAATGTTGCGCGGTCGTCAAGAAAACGTCTTGGGTCTAAAAATTGAAGGCGAAGACACGCCATTTATCGAAAAAATCATCAGTCATTTTGATGTCGATGCCAAAGCACCAGCAGCACGTCGCGAGTTTTTAGCAGAGGCAGCCAGTAGCTTGTGGAAAGACAAATGGCGTCCGCATATCGAGCATCGCTTGTTAACTGAAAAGCGCCTAGCCGCAGAAGCGGATGCGATTGATGTGTTCGCTAGCAACTTACAGCATTTGCTAATGTCTGCGCCAGCAGGACCGAAAGTGATCTTAGGTGTCGATCCTGGTATCCGTCATGGCGTAAAAATGGCCATCGTCGATGCGCAAGGTCATGTTGTGTCAGATAGCGAAGAGAAACCTGTGATAGCGACGGTGTATCCGTTCGCACCTGATAATAAAATGGATGAAGCAAAAAAAGTTATCGATGCGCTGTTGAGCACTTATAATGTTGATTTGGTGGCCATCGGTAATGGTACTGCAAGTCGTGAAACAGATGCGATGATCAAAGAGATTTTGGCCGCGAACGATGCACTAAAAGCCAAAGCCGTCATTGTTAATGAATCGGGTGCATCTGTTTATTCGGCAAGTGAACTTGCTAGTGATGAGCTTGCTAACCTAGACGTTTCGGTACGCGGAGCGGTTTCTATTGCTCGTCGCTTGCAAGATCCATTGTCAGAGCTGGTCAAAGTTGATCCAAAAGCCATTGGCGTGGGTCAATATCAGCACGATGTTAATCAAAACCAGCTTGCAGACAGTCTTGATAAAGTAACTCAAGATAGCGTGAATGCCGTTGGTGTGGATGTGAACACAGCCAGTCCAGCTATCTTGGCTCACATCGCAGGCCTCAATCGCAATGTGGCGCAGCAAATCGTCACCTATCGCAAAGAGCACGGTGCATTTGATAGTCGGGAAGCGCTTAAAAATGTCCCACGCCTAGGCACTAAGACATTTGAGCAAGCAGCTGGTTTCTTACGTATTCATAATGGTAGCAATCCACTAGATGCCACTGGTGTGCATCCAGAGAGCTATGCATTAGTCGATAGCTTACTCGCACAAGCGGACAAGCCGTTGTCAGAAGTCATCGGTAACGATGGTGTGCTCAATACTATCGATACGACTACATTGGCTGCTAACGACGATAATGTCAGCGTAAAAGCGATTATCGAAGAGCTTGCTAAACCTGCTCGCGATCCACGTCCTGAGTTTAAAACAGCCAATTTCCGTGATGACGTCAATAGCATTAAAGATCTAAGCGAAGGCATGACGTTAGAAGGAGTGGTTACTAACGTGACAGCTTTTGGTTGTTTCGTTGACGTTGGCGTGCATCAGGATGGTTTGGTGCATATCTCGCAGATGGCCAATGACTTTGTCGCAGACCCTATGAATCGTGTCAAACCTGGTGATATTGTGTCGGTACGTGTCATCTCTATCGATGAGAAACGTGGCCGTATTGGGTTTAGTATGAAGCCTGAATCAGAAAAACCTGTACGTACTGCAGCCAAGTCTACGACAGCTAGTGCAGATGGTGAGAAAACCAGTCGTACGCGCAATAACAATACAAATAGCAATCGTCCAACTGCTGACAAACGTCCATCTAAGCCACGTAGTAAGCGTCACGATAAAGACAACGCGAGTAATCGTAGTAAACCAGCTAAAAAGGATAAAGCTGAAGCCCCAAGTAAGATGGGTACACTCGGAGCTCTATTACAAGAAGCTGGCGTCACCAAAGCTAAGAAATAAGTACTATTAAAAGTAGCTACAGTCTATAGTCACGCATAACAAAAAAGGCAGCCATATGGCTGCCTTTTTTTGTTTTAAAAATACAATACGAAATTACTGTTTCAAGTAATGCATTAGCCAATATTGCCTAACTATCTGATGGCAGGTTGCTGCATATTTGGTTGTTGCATGTCTGGCTGCTGCATGTCTGGCTGTTGCATATCTGGCTGTTGCATATCTGGTTGCTGCATATCTGGTTGTTGCATGTCTGGCTGCTGCATGTCTGGCTGCTGCATGTCTGGCTGCTGCATATCTGGTTGTTGCACACCTTCTACCTGCGTAGCCATATCTGAGTTGCTATTGGTTCTCGCAATAGAGATGGTTTGAGTTTCGCTGATTTGAAATGGACTAGATTCAGCAGAAGCGACCTCACTCTCTGTACTTTCCACTTCAGCTTGCATTGCACTATCAGCAGCTGCTTCTTGCATGTTAGCTGGTGTCATATCTGTTGGTGCTGCCATTGCAAGTGTAGGTAATGTAAGTGTAGTGCCTAAAATTAACGATAAAATATTCTTTTTCATTGTAAAGCCTCGATACATATTGTTGGTAATAATTAGAAATTGCGTTTTAGATATCATTTATTTTTTGACTATCCGATCTAATTATAATCGCTCGCTTCGACATCCATATTTGTATCGTTAGTTTCTTCAATTTCTTGTTCAACTTCGTCAGTTTCGCCATTCATTTCATCTGCTTCATTACCCATTTCCATATCGACATCAGCAGTATTTGACTCTTTGACATCTACAGCGCCAGGTTGAGTAGCTAGCAGCTCACCATTAGGACCTTCTACTTCGGCTTGTACAGTGCTCTCGACAGGAGCATTACGCATATCTGATGGTGCTAGATCGCTATTATTGACAGGTGCTGCCATTGCCATAGTTGGTAGTACAAGAGTAGCGCCTACGATTAATGATAAAACATTCTTTTTCATTGTAAAACTCCATGATATATAATTAGATATAGTTAGAAACGATAACTCATATTTATTCAATAATGGGTCGTTTCTATTTAGGTGTGTCTGTAAATACCGTATGCAAATTATCAATGATGCAGTTTATATTTCAGTAGCAAACTCATTAAAGTTCTAACAGCTTAATGTTTTCTTGTGACGTTATGAAACTGTCACATTTAAGGTTTAGCTAGTATTTGGCCCTTTAGGTTTGCTAAGGTTTTATAAGTAATGAAGGTTAGTTGTCTGATTAAAATTACCAATAAATAATTCTATTAGCGACGGATATAAAACAAGACAATTAATATCTAAAAATATGAATGTTTAGTTAGTTAAGATTTTTATTTTATCTTAGCCAGTTGTTATTAATAGTTTTTTAGAAATTATCTATTCATGTGATATTGAATTCTTCTGTAGGGTTTTACTTCTGTTTTAAAACTAATGTCTGAGTAAATTTCAAATTTTGACATATATATATTTTAATTTGGTATATTTTATTAAACTAATGTTTATATCTTATTTTTCCAGAAAATCTACAGAACGGTAATAGCAATATTAGATTGGTGATTAATATCTTAAAGTATTAAATAATTGGAAAACAGAAACATTATTCACCAAAAAAATACGTTACTTTTCTCTTAACTCCGATCTGATTTCATAAAGTAGACCATAAAAAACCGTATCTCGATAACAAGATACGGTCATAAAAATGTTAAGCCTGTATTAGAAGCTGCTAAATTAACTATCAATCACTTCAAAGCTAAGGCCAGAATGCGCTTCTAGGCGAGTGATTAGCTTATCACCCATTGCTGAAGCAGGCGTCCAAAATCCACCACCAACGTCCTCTTTACTAATGTCTTGTGCCAAACATAATGCTGCCTGCGAAATCATACGAGAGGTACTGCCATAACCAGGATCTCTGTCGCCTGTCACCTTAACGGTGATGCTGTCATTTTTAGCTGTTTGTCCAAAGTGACGAATATCAAAATAGCCGTTTTCTTGTTCGTCCTTAGAAGGTCCCGAACCTGCCTTTGGTAATACGTGCTTGGACAGTAACTCGCGACTTGGTTTAATCATCATCGCAGTGGCAAAACCTAATAAACCTGCGCTCATGGCATAGCTAGATAGTTGCCCTTTGACGCCATCCTGCATCCACATGGCTTCGTCGTATTTGAAGTTGCGACCGTACTCATAGCTGAGTAATTGGTTGGTACGATGGACAATACGCGTATTGATGGTTGCCATAACGAAAGGTGCTAGCCAGCGTTTATGGTTGCTGTCATATACTGGTTTGCTGACGTTATCCTGACGCACGTTTGGTACATTGGCATCATCGTTTAACAAATAAGGGTTGGCCACTTGTTTGCGGCGCGATTTATCCTCGCCAGCCTCTTCAAATATTGATGCCATCGATGCAATAGTACCGCCTGAAACACCACCTTTCGCTGCTTTGACACGCATATGAATAACGTTACAGGTTTCGCCGAACTTTTCTTCTGCTTTGGCTTGAGTAAAGTATGCGCCCAAATCTGATGGAATAGAGTCAAAACCGCAAGAGTTGACGATACGGGCACCGCTTTGCTTAGCCGTATCTTGGTACTTGTCCATCATATCTTTAATAAAAATGGCCTCACCAGTAAGGTCGACATAATCAGTACCATTTTCGGCACAAGATTTGATCAGTGGCTCACCATATTTCAGATACGGGCCTACAGTGGAAATGATGACTTGAGTTTGTTTGGTCATATTATCAAGACTGGCGGCATCGTTGCTGTTGGCAATAATAATTTCTACCTTGCTCTCAAGTTTAGCCTGTAGCTTATTTAGCTTGTCTTCATCGCGACCTGCGATTGCCCATGATACATTCGAGCCATCTTTATTCTTATTGTTTGACAAAAAATTGGTTAAATAGTGGGCAGTAATCTGACCGACAAAGCTTGTTGCACCATATAGGACGACTGCATAAGGTCGTGTGTCGCTGTTAGTTTTTTGAGTAGGGTTTTCAGTATCCGTATTGGTATCCATATGTATTGTCCTTAATAGGTTTGAAAATAAGTGGAAATTAAACTATAAACCAAGTCGTTTAATTAGGTTAGGGGTTTATGAGGTCGCTACAGTTTATAGTTTGATGTCTATATCATATACAACATCACATATAACGTTAGAAGTTTAAAATAGTTCTGCATATGGTTAGGAGAATGGCTTTTAATAAAAGAACGCTAAATAAAAAACACTTAGTTAAAGGGCACTATATTCAAAAATATAGTTATATTTCAAAAGTATCATCTATTACAGAGGATTTGGTATGAGACATTAACAGTTACTACAAACTTTACACAACCTACCGATATTATTACTAAAATGAACGTTTTCTGAAGATGAACATTGCTAATCTATAAGCGTAAACAGTAATAACTAGCATTAGATAAAAACAAGTTAAATAAGTGCTATATAAATTCTAATATCTGTTTTTTATAATCAATTAAGGAGAAGGTTATGTTTCGTTGGGCTATTATTTTTGCAGTAATCGCATTACTAGCGAGTTTACTAGGTTTCGGCGGTGTCGCAGGACTGTCTGCTAATTTGGCATATATTTTCCTAGCAGTTGCTGTCATCTTATTTATTGTTGCCTTTGTCAGCCGTAAGATGTAAACACGGCTTATATTGATAAATAACGACTATAAAAAAGACCCTCAGTTGAGGGTCTTTTTTGTTTGCTTCAATTAAGATAATTAGTGCAGAAGCATGTGTTGTAGGTGTGCCATTATAATCGCTTGGGCTGAATAATATGCTCCATACGTTTGGCTAAACGAATATCCAAACTAGATATACCGCCCGTATCATGATTGGTTAAACGAACCTCTACGATATTGTAGAGGTTACGCCATTCGGGATGGTGCTCAAGCGCTTCAGCATGAAATGCTGCTTGATTCATAAAGCTCATAGCTTCGATAAAATCGCTAAAGTGATAAGTCTTGACGATACTATTGCCATCACGCTGCCAACCAACAAGCTCTTCTAGCTGTAGATTGATTTGTTTGTCAGATAAACTGCTCATATTAATAACCTTTATTGTTATGTCGAATTGGTTTATTAAAAGTGGTGCTAGGGTATGTCTCCTATGCTACATAAATATCTACATACTTTGTCCTGCTTGGCGCAATATCATTTACGCGGTCTAGTCAACAAATTGACTAAGTCTGATTTCATCGCCAGTTAAGTTAAATCCTGATACTCGGGATGCTTACTAATATATGACGCGACAAATGAGCATTGCGGTACCACTTTTTTATTTTGTTCGCGTGCATAATTCAATGCATGCTTAACAAGGGCTGAGCCAACACCGCGTCCACCTAATTGCTGCGGTACGATAGTATGGTCATAGACCAGCTTGTCAGCACTTTCCTGATAGCTGATATAACCAGTCTGACCGTCGATAGATGTCTCAAAGCGTTTCGCTGCTTGATTATGAATAATTTCTAGATTTGGTTTAGATGTTTGATTACTCATTAATGTACTCCTTTTCTCATTATCGAATTCTTATTATGAACTAAATATTTTATTGGTTTTAATACCGTGATTTCAGTATGCAAGCTTGACAATCGACAATCTAGGCACTTACCATAATGATTGATAGGGCGACTGTTAACATTGCCCGTGTCTTTTATACTACCTTATCATGGCAGTATCTGGTTGCAAATCTGAATGTGTCACCATGCATACGATATGGCTTTACGAACGACTGGAGGCAAAAAGCGAATCAGACCACCAGTATTTTCTATCGCTGACTCAGTATCTAAATTAGCCTCTAACTTAACCTCTTGATGAGCATCACTGTCAGCATTCTCCGTTGACTTCACGTAGGTTTGCCACTCTTTTTCACTAGGTTTGCTAAAATGGTAAATACGCCCCAGAACTTGCTTGAGTTGTATGCTAAAGCGTCCCGTATTGTAGGTTAAACCATATTTACGGCATATGTCCTGTACCTGCGGCGCAATCTTTGCATAGTGGCCAGCTGGCATATCAGGAAATATATGGTGCTCAATTTGATGAGATAAATTACCTGTCAAAAGGTGAAACCATTTGCTGCCTTTGATATTACTAGAGCCAAGGATTTGGCGTACGTACCAGTCGCCTTTACTTTCATTGGCATCGAGATGGGTATAGATATGTGCTTGCTCAGTGAAATGTCCGCAAAAAATCACTGCCCACGTCCATAGATTACGGACAGTGTTGGCCGTCATGTTACCGCTTAGCGTACTAAAGGCGCTACGACGACCTAGTGTCAGCGCTACTACAGACGGCAGGG
The DNA here is from genome assembly GCF_052376195.1 of Psychrobacter sp. AOP7-B1-25. Lineage (NCBI taxonomy): Bacteria > Pseudomonadati > Pseudomonadota > Gammaproteobacteria > Moraxellales > Moraxellaceae > Psychrobacter > Psychrobacter sp. AOP7-B1-25. The sequence goes on along the minus strand of NZ_JBQSVK010000002.1, from coordinate 89,435 downwards.
CAATGTAGTCTTTGCCTATTTGTCGTCCGATTTTGGAAAATAGCGCGCGAGATTTTTGTTGCATGATTTTATGCAGATCAGGAGAGTCAGCGTATTCATCAGCACTGATTTGAATGTCATGAAACGCGACTGCCCATTCAAAACCAAATGCCAGCCCTGCTGTGCTAAACATATTGTAGCGATCTTCTGGCGTCCAAGGCTGCTCGTCAGTCACTCGAATCAAGTGATAGCCTACATCATGATCACGGCCGACAATATTGGTAAAAGTATGGTGTAAATAATTATGTGAGTGTTGCCATAATGGAGCAGGGCAAACAATATCCCAGTCAAACTTTTGGCTATTAAGGTGTGGGTGTTGCATCCAGTCATATTGACCATGCATGACGTTATGACCCAGCTCCATATTATTCAATATTTTGCTAAAGCTAAGTAAAGACGTACCTAGTAGCCAAGTAGCAACCAAATTGCGTTTCGACGGCATACGCCCAGCTGCTGCGAGTAGACCACGGGCGATAATCTCACTATATACGACAGTGGCATATATTCGCTGTATATAGCGGGCATCATCACTACCTAGCGAGTCCATGATGCTTTTGTACAAGGCATTGAGCTCTACGGCTAAAGCATCACTCTGAAACTTTGATAAAGGTTTCTCAGTCACTGTTGGGTAGCGAGTCCGTATTAACGTGTCTGGATGATTGCTATCATTGATTGCCTCATCATTAAGTTGCGAGTAAGGCGTTTGCGGCGTTAAAGGTAAAGGCGCATTTTTTGCTAGCCATGTATCGGACAGTGGCGTCAAGATAGGCACAGCAGATTGTGGCGTAGTAACAGGTGGTAATAAGCGCATAAATAAATCCTTAACCGAAACGGCATGAACAAACAGCACTGCATCCGGTTTGATAAGTTATCTGAATTTTAGCCCATAAAGTAACGTTTGTCTTTTAGTCGCATCGGTCGTCTAGCATATGTCTTCTATTGAGCCAGTCGTTGTATTAAGCCAGCCATTAAATATCGAGTACCACATCAGTCATGGCAATATTGATGCAAGTCTGAATAGATTCATAACCATCCCCGCTCACTTTCCCTGTCTGGACGTTTTTGACCACGCCGCTGACTTTATTGCAGCGACATAACTGGCAAATACCTTGCCGGCAACCATGTGCTAGTCGTACATCTGAACTTTCAGCAGCAGCCAGTATGGTGGTGTTACTACTGAACTGCCGTTGCCGTGACCGCAAATAGACAGTATGTTCTTCCACATGTACTGTTTTGTCGAATACTTGATCGCTGCCATTATCAACATCAGCCAGAGCAGTGCCAAAATTCTCTACGATAATATTATCGCGCAGCTGTTTGTCTGTAGGTAAAGTGATCTCCGCGGCGGCTTCAAATAAGCCAGCTAATAACGCTTGTGAACCGCAGGCAAATATCTGTGTGTCTGCTAGAGGTAAATTTAGAGACAGCAGGCTCTTTGCACTTAAGTGCCTCTTGCTAGCCAAATAGGTAGTCGAATCTTCAGTATGGATTAAATGATAAGCGAAGTCTGGATATGTATCGTTCAGTTGTTGCCACTGATGTTGCAGCTTAGGTAAAACAGTCCGATTGTAATGCATTAACGTCACATGGTGTCCCTTACGCAATGCTTGAGTGATAAGTCCTAGCATAGGCGTAATACCGCTACCGCCAGCAATAAATAGCAAAGAGGTAGGTTTGTTATTATCTAAATTTTCCTTTGCTATTACTGAGGTTTGTTCTAAAGTAAAATGACCAAGTGGCAGACTCGTATCAACGACTTGAGCCAAAGGCATCTGCTTGGTTAAATAATTAGATACTAGCCCTTGCGGCTTAATCGCGATAGTTACCGTATTGCGTTGGCTTGCTGTATTGCTATTATGAGTATCGTCGAGCCACCAGAGAGATTGGTTCGTCAAGCCCACTATTGAGTAGCTACGTTGATGGTAGACTCCATCAATACACACACGCAGATCAAGATACTGACCGCCTTGCCAATCGTTACTTGTCTTAGAAGTTTGCTGCTTGAAGGCTCTATTGGTTTCAAATTGTAGTGCTATCAGATCATTACTTAATGTATAGCGTGCGATTAGGCGTAACTTAGGAGTCGTCAATGACCAAAACGGATGTAAGCGCGATCCGATAAAGTCGACAAACGCACGTTGAACAATTTCAGGGCGATAGCCGTTGGCCATGTTATCAGTACCTTTATAAGTGCTATTAAAATAAATGTTGTTACAAGTAGAAGGGTATAGCTGATTTTATTAATTCAATACGAAATTAACCTACGCAAACTTGTTAAGTCACACTAACATGCTAACGGCTATTGATTAAATTTGCGAAAGGTTTGATGCTATTTTTTGTGGTCTTTATAAAACGTTAATGAGTCAAAATGTTAAGTTAGTTCATTGAGATAGGGTTTTCTAGCTTACTTTTCTAAGCGAACTCTATAGTTGAGAGGTATAGCCTACTGTCAAAAACAGTAAAACAATCGGTAAAACAACCTGTCAGCTTGCAGGGTATGCGTCACAATGCGATAATGACCTATAATTTGTAACCCTGATTTTGAGGTACGGCACGCTTGGCAGCATCGCTGAGTTGCATTTGCTGTTCTCTTCTATGCAGTCTATCGGAGTGTTAATGGCTCAATATATTTACACGATGAACAACGTGTCAAAACTTGTTCCCCCTAAGCGTGAAATCCTAAAAAACATTAACCTATCGTTTTTTCCAGGTGCCAAAATTGGTGTGTTGGGTATTAATGGTTCGGGTAAATCAACCTTGCTACGTATTATGGCAGGCGTGGATACTGAGTTTACTGGTGAAGCACGCGCACAAGCGGGTACCAAAGTTGGCTACTTGCCACAGGAACCACAGCTAGATGACAGCAAAGACGTTCGTGGTAATGTCGAAGATGGTATGCGCGAAGCACTAGATGCGCTAGCACGTCTAGATGCTATCTATGCTGAATACGCAGAACCTGATGCAGATTTTGATAAGCTTGCTGAAGAGCAAGGCAAGATGGAAGACATCATCCAATCTTGGGACGCGCACAATTTAAATAACCAGCTAGAAAAAGCAGCCGATGCGCTGCGTCTGCCACCATGGGATGCTAATGTTAGCAAATTATCAGGTGGTGAGAAACGTCGTGTGGCATTGTGCCGTCTACTACTGTCGCGCCCTGATATGCTATTACTTGACGAACCGACCAACCATTTGGACGCCGAGTCTGTTGCATGGCTAGAGCAATTCTTGCAGAACTACAGCGGTACTATCGTTGCCATTACCCATGATCGCTATTTCTTGGATAATGTTGCTCAGTGGATTTTGGAGCTTGACCGTGGCCATGGCTACCCATATGAAGGCAACTATACTGAGTGGCTCGAGCAGAAAAACAATCGTTTAGAGCAGCAGAACAAGCAAGAAGAATCATTTGCTAAAGCCTTGAAAAAAGAGCTTGAGTGGATTCGTAAAAATCAAAAAGGTCAACAGGCCAAATCTAAATCTCGTGTACAGCGTTTTGAAGAGTTGAACTCAACTGAGTTCCAAAAACGTAATGAGACCTCTGAGATTTATATTCCACCTGGTCCACGTTTGGGTAACAAGGTTATTGAGGTCAATGACATCTCTAAATCATTCGGCGATCGTCTGCTGTATGAAAACCTAAGCTTTAATGTCCCAGCTGGTGCGATCGTTGGTATTGTCGGTCCAAATGGTGCGGGTAAAACCACACTATTTAATATGATTACTGAGCGCGATACGCCAGATACTGGTTCAGTTGACTTGGGCGAAAGTGTTAAAGTTGCTTATGTCGGTCAGGTACGTGATCATTTGGATGACGACAAGACGGTATGGGAAGAAGTCTCTGACGGTCTTGATATTATTACGGTTGGTGATTACACCACGCCAAGCCGTGCCTATATCGGTCGCTTTAATTTCAAAGGCTCAGATCAGCAAAAGCACGTCGGTCAGTTATCAGGTGGTGAGCGTAACCGTTTGCAACTAGCGAAAACGCTAAAGCAAGGTGCAAACGTCTTACTACTTGATGAACCATCAAATGATTTGGATATTGAGACTTTACGTGCGCTAGAGGATGCGATTCAAGTATTCCCAGGTACGGTAATGGTCGTATCGCATGATCGCTGGTTCCTTGATCGTATCGCGACTCATATCTTGGCGTTCGAAGAAGAAGGTCCAGTGTGGTTCGACGGTAACTACACTGAGTTTGAAGCGTATCGTAAAAAGACCATGGGTGATGATGCCACTCCTAAGCGTGCTAAGTATAAGAAGATTACGAACTAATACAGCTGTTTAGTATATTTTAATCCAAAAAAAGACCTCTAATTGTTAGAGGTCTTTTTTTTATTTAGCTTAAAAATTTAAAGAATCTGGGTAGTTGTTAAGACTAACGCTTACGTCCGAATTTACGCTGTTTTTTATTACCAATTTCAGTAATGGCGTGAGTAATTTCTTCTTCATCTAAGCTCGCGACGTGCTGCAAGATTTGCATCATATCAGGCGTCAGTACGTATTTAGCATGATGAGCAATGTCGTTGATACGATGGTCAAAGGTCAATATGCCTGTTTCATCGTCTTTTTGTAGATAGTTAAGACGGGTCAACGCACTAATGAAGCTGGTGAATAATGCACGATCAAAGAAGTCAGGAATGTCATCTGCATAGAGCACAGACAAGCGCTGCCCGAGCAGGTGACATAAATCAACCACTTCGTTTTCAGTTAAATTACCAGAGCCTTGCTGAGCAAGTAGGGCAAGCGTCATAAAGTAACGCTCAAGACTTTGACCAACTGGAGTCGCTAGTACTTGTAGCTGTTGATAATGCTTACTATTAGACTCAGGAACGCTGAGCGTGTCATCGCCTAAATCAACGATGAGTCCATTAGACAGTAGGCTATCAACTTTTTTATCGAGCGTCTCAGCTAAGCCGTGAGCAGGGTAATATAAGAATAACTCACCTTGTAAAAATGGATACAACTGCTCAGCGATACTATCTAAGCGACTGCGTTTGATACGACCGTTGCGTGCGACGAGTGCAGATAAGAAAGACAGTAGGATGAAGACATGCAAGATATTATTACGGAAATAGCTAAGCAATGCTGCTTGCTTACCTGCGACCTGAATGATATCGCCCAAAATATGCGGCGTACGCTCAATAAGCTTTAGCTTAATACCATAATCGATGATTTGCTGCGGTGTCATGTCAGTGATAACCGTATCATCTGAGTAAACCAACTGCTGAGCAAGACCTTGATACAACGCGATTTGCTCACGGCAGATGTTTTCATCCAATGCCGCTTTCGGTGCGGACAATAAAACCAATGACAGCAGCGATACAGGAGTCACTACTGCGGCTTTGTTGATATGCTGCATAACCTTCACGCCGATGTTATCAACCATGGCGCTGGTTTTTTCATCGAGCGGTGAGTCCGTACGATCGGATGGCAGACTATTGGCTGGCACATCGAACTTGGTCATAAAGTCGCTAAGGTGCAACGGGGTACCAAAGCTCAGGTGTACATTACCAAAAATACGCTCGATTTTACGACCAACTTTCAGCAGGCCCATTAAAGACTCTGACTCTTTCGGCTTGCCTTTTAGCTCACCGACGTACGTGCCGCCTTCCATGATGCGCTCATAACCAATATAAGTCGGAATAAAGACCACAGGCTTATTGGTTTGGCGTAGCTGGCTGTGTACGGTCATCGCTAACATGCCCATCTTGGGTGGGAGCAAGCGACCGGAACGTGAACGGCCACCTTCTATGAAGTATTCGATCGGAGTGTTGCGCGTGATAAGCGTATGCATATATTCGCGCAGTACAGCGGTATATAGTGCATTGCCACGGAAGCTACGACGAATATAAAAAGCGACCGCACCGCGTAATAGAGGGCCCAATACAGGTACGTCAAGGTTATCACCCGCTGCGACATAAGGAATACTCAAGCCGCGTTTATAGATAACATAGGATAGTAGTAGGTAGTCCACGTGGCTACGATGACACGGTACGTAGATGATCTCGTAATCAGTCGCTAGCTCTCGTACTCGTTCAAAGTGGTGTACTTCTACGCCATCATACAATTGCGTCCACAGCCATGTTAAAAAGCGTTCAAATACTCGAATAATGGGATAAGAGTAGTCGTTGACCATCTCATTTGCATAGCCTCTGGCCTGACTACGAGCTTCTCGAACGTTAGTCCCTTTTTCTGCCGCTTCCATCTCGATCGCATGCTTGATGGCTGGCGAGTAAACCAGTTTGTCTACCAAGTTGCGTCTATCTGATAGATCAGGACCAAGCATACTGGCACGCTGCTTGTCTAAATAAATCGATAATTCCTGCTGTAGCATACGAACCAGTTCACGATTACTATCAGTCGATGAGACTAGCGCGTAGTTTGTTGTTTGCGAGGTGTCAGTTTCTGCACCACCGTTAGTAGCCACTGATTCTGTTTCAAGTGACTCCGTTGCTGCCAAGTTTTCTTGGACGGCATCTGTAGCGACTGAGTCAAAGGTAGCAGGTCCTTCCACATCGCCTTTGATGCTATCGTTAATAATAGTACGCAAATCTTGCGGTGGGTGAAACTGTACGAAAGTATCGCGGCCCATCACCCCAATATTAAATAACTGCTTAGTGATGCTAGGGTCTTGCCAGTTGTCAGTGGTTAATAGCTTAAATAACGAATCTTCTTTTTCAGGTGCGCGTCCCCATAGAATCGATACCGGCACTAAACGTACCTTTAACTCTGGATATTGTAAAACAGCAGAGACTAAACGAGAAAGGCGAGGGGACAATTGACTGTCTTTGGCACCTGGATGATTCAAGAATATAATGGCCGCATTCTCTTTAATATTATGAGCGGCATCATTTACCCCGACCAATGCAGGTGGTAAGTTATGCTCTTGCGTCTGTAAATCAATCAGAATACTGTTAGAACGAGAATAGTCCTGTAGTACATAAAACCTTAGTGTTTGATCATCATGGTCGAACTCGGGCAGCTCACCTAGCAGCTTAGGTTTTACGGCGACATCGAGCATCTGACCTGACAGCTTACGATACAGCTGATTGATCGGTGCATTAGAATAAGTCTTAGTAGCGATTGGATTGCCGTCAGTTTCAGCAGAGCGAGTAGCCGCGTCCGACGCTTTAAAAATCCGTTTTTTCAGGAACTTCGGTATCATAATCAGTATCAAAAATAGTCAAATATGTTGCGCTTATGATGCCATAAAAGCCACCAAAGCGATATATAGTGTCTGTATATACTACCAATATTAATACGGTTTGGTTACGCTGTAGTGAGTGACAAATTATACAAAATGTCCAAATATTTGAAAGTTAACATCTTTAGCGTAATAATATATTTTTATCATACATGACTCCTAAAGATAGTATCCATTTCTCAATTCCATTTTATTAAGCCTAAAACCTATGACTCCAGCCATCGATCTCGCCAAAAAACATAACCTTGATTACCAAGTACATGAATATACTCATGACAGTAATGCCGCTTCGTTTGGTTTAGAAGCCGCAGAAAAACTTGGTGTAGCGGTAACACAAGTGTTCAAAACTTTAGTGGTAACGACTGATACAGGCGTGCTCGTTGTAGCGATATTACCAGTTGATAAAACGCTTAATTTTAAAAAAATGGCTAAGGCTTTATCATCTAATAAATTACTGTCTTGCAAAAAAGTGCAGATGGCCGATTTCAAACAAGTAGAGCGTAGCACTGGCTATGTGCTGGGCGGTGTTAGTCCGCTGGGTCAAAAAAAGCGGCTAAAAACCGTGATAGATAGCACAGCTCAAGATCAGCCTACAGTCTATGTGAGTGGTGGTCGCCGTGGACTGGAGATTGAATTACCGCCTACACAGTTAGCCGCAACGCTTGATGCTTGCTTTAGTGACATTACGGATGAGTAAAAGATTCTACGGTGGCTTTGATCTGCCTATTATAAATTTGCTATGTCGACAATTTGCTAGCCATAGTTATGAGTAACCTACAACGAGTTCGCTTGTATTAAGGAGATTTGGTAGCAAGATTGTTGTAGATTGGCCATAGCGATAAGGCGTAGACTTATACTTCCGCGTACCTGCTATTTTCTATCTACATTCAAGGACATACTTATGCCACATCTAACCATTCAAGTGACACCCAACGTCAGTATCGCTCACGAAGAGTCATTGCTCAAATCGCTAAACAAAGTATTGTGGGATAGTGGTCAGTTCAAGCAGCCTGCTGATATCAAAGCACGTATCGTGCCTATTAAGTCATTTTTAGTAGGTGTTGAAGATGATGAGCAGGCCAATGGGTTTATTTATGCCCACCTAAAGCTGATGAGCGGACGTGATATGGCCACTCGTAACCAGTTGGCTGAGCTGTTGGTCACTACTATCGAAGAAAAAATAGGCACAGAGCAGTCAGGGCGTGCAGCATTGCAGATATGCGTAGAAGTTGAAGAGATAAGTGCGGTCTATCACAAGAAAATGCTTGGTAGTTAACACCACTGTCCTTTTAAAGGCTACTTTATTAAACTATAAAGAAGTTAGTTTATAATTAATTAGTAGCATCACTTTTCCCCGAAACCTATAGTTGCTGCATATTCTGAATAAGCAGATTTTCGGTTAAGCATAAAAAAGCGCCTAAATAATAGGCGCTTTTTTATGGATTATCGATGTAGTTTTAGGCAGTTTTAATCTAGGAAAGCAAAGTGATCGATTTCCATAGATGTCATACTTTCGCTTGGTGCGACCATCGATTCTGCGTGACCAGACGTACGTGGTAGCAACTTATCAAAGTAGAATTCAGCAGTTTGAATTTTTGCTTTATAGAATTCTGGCGCTTCTGTGCCACCATTTTCTAGCTTCTCATAGGCGACAGCTGCCATGCGAGCCCAATGATAGCCCATCATCACGTAACCTGAGTACATCAGGAAGTCATCTGACGCTGCAGAGATGACTTCACGGTCTTTACGTGCCATCAGCATCAAGCGTACGGTCAAGGTGTTCCACTCAGCACATAGTTTAGTTAGTGCCCAAACGAATTTACGCATGTCTTTATCAAGCGCATACTCACCACACCATTTCATGATGCTAGAAGTATAATCACGGATGATTTTACCTTTAGACTGCAAGATAACCTTACGGCCTAATAGATCAAGCGCCTGTACGCCAGTGGTTCCTTCGTACATCGTTGCAATACGGGCATCACGAGCAATTTGTTCCATACCCCATTCTTTGATGTAACCGTGACCGCCATAGACTTGCTGACCGTGTTTGGCAGCTTCAATACCTAGCTCAGTCAAAAAGCCTTTTAGGATTGGCGTGTAGAAGCCCAATTTGTCATCCCACTTTTCGAACTCTTCATCATCGCCATTGACGATACCTTGTGCCATTTTGTCGGCATAACGTGCTGAATGATAAATCATTGAGCGACCACCTTCAGCAAAGGCTTTTTGCGTCAGTAACATACGGCGTACGTCTGCATGATGGATGATAGCATCAGCGACTTTTTCAGGATCTTTGGTACCAGATAGCGTACGCATAGAACGACGCTCTTTAGCATATGGTAGTGCATTCTGGAAAGACAGCTCAGTATGCGCTAGACCTTGGATACCAGTACCGATACGAGCCGTGTTCATAAATGTGAACATGGCTTTTAGGCCTTTGTGTGGTTCGCCAATCAAGTAGCCAGTAGCACCATCAAAGTTCAATACACACGTCGAAGATGCGCTGATACCCATTTTGTGTTCGATTGACCCGCAAACTACGGCATTGCGCTCGCCCGCTTCACCTTCAGCGTTCGGCGTGAATTTAGGTACGATAAATAGTGAAATACCGCGTGTGCCTTCTGGTGCATTTGGTAGGCGTGCTAGAACGATATGAACGATGTTGTCTGTTAAGTCATGCTCACCGCTTGAGATAAAGATTTTGGTACCACTGATCTTGTAGGTACCGTCATCTTGTGGAATGGCTTTTGATTTAACTTGACCCAAATCTGTACCACACTGCGGCTCAGTCAGACACATGGTACCTGCCCATGAGCCTTCGACCAGCTTAGGTAGATAAAGTGCTTTTTGCTCATCAGTACCGTACTGAAGCAAGGTGTTGATACAACCTGTTGACAGACCAGGATACATCGACCACGACCAGTTAGCAGTACCAATCATTTCAGCCTTAATAAGGTTGATTGACGTTGGCAAATTCATACCACCGAACTCTTCAGGGTATGAGATACCTTGCCAGCCGCCTTCTACAAACTGGTTATATGCTTCTTTAAAACCTTTTGGCGTGGTGACTACGCCATCTTCGAAATGACAGCCTTCTTCGCCACCTGATTGGTAAAGAGGGGCAATGACATTTTCAGCAAAGTCAGCCATACCTTGTAGAATCATGTCTACGGTTTCAGGATCAGCATTTTCGCCGTTGTCTAAGCTTTTATAATGCGTCTGATAGTCAAACACATCATTAATCAAAAATTTGATATCACGTAAAGGGGCTTTGTAAGTTAACATAATCGCTCTCTTTGGTTGGTTCGCTATCATAGATTTATGGCGCAATACTTGAGTCACAACTTATGTAAGCGATATTTACTTATTTTAGATGAAGTAGACGTTATATTAGTCATCAAATGAATTATTAATGGACAGCTTCCCAGTGTGTTAGTTATTAGAACGTCTTTAATTGCGGTCAGCTGTTATGGCATTGATATGATTATAAATCTTATAAAGCGACAAATATACAACTAATAACTATTATTCATAACTAATTATGTTATTAATTCATTTTAGTTTGTATAGGTAAATTGTATCTGTACTTGAAACTATTGTATAAGGAGTTATGTAGACTCATCCAAATTTAAAGAAAATGGACTTATCAAATAGGAAAAGCCATTTATGAGTACCTTAAAAAAACAACAGCGATCCTCTTGGCTGAGCACATTATTAACTCGTATTAAGTGGTTGATTGATGGTGAGCTGAATCATTTACTTACAGTCAATCGCAGTCAGCGACCATGGCATATGCCAATCATTGCGGCGATTGCTATCAGCTTTCCAGTATTTGTAGGGGCTTATTTTGATGACTTATCTTCAGGTATCAAAGCCTCCCTAGGCTCGATGATTATTTTAAACCTACCATTTGCAGGCGCGCTACCACATCGTCTAGTGACGGTTATGGCTTGGGGATTTGCGATGATACTCAGCTTTGCGCTGGGTCTGATCGCGCAGCTGCTGCCAGTGTTACGGCTACCCGTGTTTATGTTGATTGGTATTGGCGTAGTGATGTTAGGTCGTTACTATCGGCAACCGCCACCAGCAGGACTGTTTGTGTTGATGGCAGGTGCGATTGCGCTATTTATCCCTGTACCGATTGATCAAGTGCTCTCAGCGATAGGGCTTGTGATATTAGGTAGCGGCTCATCTATGTTGTTAGCGTTACTATACAGTTTGTTTTTATTGGCGACGCGTCCAGTGGCTTCCGTATCTGTTTATGATTATCAGCCTGATATGATTAGCGATAGTCTTATCGTGGTAAGTTTCGTTAGTTTGGCGTTGGTTGTCGCTGTTCTGTTAGCGCTGCCTTATCCATATTGGGCAGCGATGAGCTGCTTTATTATCATTCAAGGTATGCAGCTACGAACCATGTGGATCAAACAGTTGCATCGATTGTTGGGTACATTAGCTGGCATGATAGTGGCAAGTTGGATGCTGTCTTGGGGGCTCTCGGTATGGGGCATCGCTATCGCGATACTGTGTATGATGTTTTTGATTGAATCATTTGTCGATCGGCATTATGGACTGGCAGTGATATTTATCACGCCACTGACTATATTTATCGCCGAGTATGGTAGTACGATGTCAGCGCCACCAATCGCTAGTGACGTTATCCAAGCGCGTATGATTGATACAGCGCTTGGATGCGCGATTGGACTGAGTGGTGGTCTGGCGATACACTCTACGAGATTGCGTGTACCGCTCCGCCGTTTTGAAAACTGGCTGTTACTACGTTTTAGTTAACAAAGTATAGCTCTGCAAAGATTTCCTTAATTAACTGCTTTTATTTAGTGCTGTCGTCGCTTGCGCTACATCGATAATATGCCCAGTCCAACGCTCAAAGCTTAAAGCTGCTTGCCCAATCAGCATACCGTAGCCTTCAGAGGTCTGTGCGCCGCGAGCGGCAAAGTGCTGTAAGAATGGCAGCGGACGACCATACATCATGTCATACGCGTACTGGCAGTTTAGAGTACCATCCAGCGGCAACGTATCACCTGATAAACCGATAGAGGTGGCATTGATGATAATGTCAAAAGAGCCGTTTAGTTCGTTGGTGGCACAAACATCGATACGTTGCTCATCGATTACTGAGCTTGCCGCACTTAGCTCATCTACCAAATCGGCCGCCTTAGACACGGTGCGATTGGCGATCGTGAGAGAGTTAATACCCGCTTCAAATAATGGCAATACCACGCCACGCGCTGCACCACCTGCACCTATTAGCGCCACACGAGCGTTGGTCAAAGGCCAATCCATACTCGTAATGTGGTTGATAAGTCCTTGCCCATCCGTATTATCACCATAGAGTGCTTCAGTAATTGGTGCGCCGTTTTCTAATAGTGTTTTGTTCAACAACAACGTATTGACCGCGCCTGCCGTTTTGGCATGTTCTGATAATCCACCACGCGCCGCACAGCAATCATAAGCGACTTGTTTAAAAGGAACTGTCACATTGGCACCCACACCGCCACCGCAAAAGAATGCTTCAACAACAGCCGTAAAACTGGCGGTATCATTAGGGCAGTACTGACGCTGATAGCTAATATCAATCCCTGCTTGTACAGCAAACTGCTTATGAATCTCAGGAGATTTACTATGAGCGATTGGATTGCCAATAACGATAAAGTGTTGGATCATAAATAGTCCGCTGGCTAGAGAGTAGAAATACTATAAAAGAAGCAATAAGTGATGCTCAGTCATCATAAGGGATAATGCTATGATTGACAAATCAAGTGGCTATAACCAATACATTATGAAATATTGGTAGCATTTGTTAGAGGTTGACTGGTCATTTTTGAAAATAGATTGTGAGATTAAAATAGCTTTAAGTAAGTAGCATACAAATAGCTTTTTATTTTCCATTCAAAAAAAGAGACAGTTTTAGTACGTTATATATTTAACAAATCTGTACTCGCGGCGAGTGCTCCGCGTAACGTAAAAGGTAGTCAAGTACTGAGCAGTTGGGTAAACTATAAAATATGGAAACTTATATCAATATGCTGTAATGACTGCTAGATTATAATATTTATAAAATATGCTCTATATTGAAAATTATTCGTTATCGGCGGCGTTCTTGCCAGCTCGTTAATACTATTTTGAGATCAATCTAAAAATGTGAGTAAACTATTCATGTGGAACCCTAACCTACAAACCCTTCTAGTCGGTACGATAATAGCAGTTGGTATGACGCTCAGTGGCTGTGGCAGCACTGAAGACGATGTGCAAAATCCAGATGCTGAGACCAGTGAGCAAGCAACAACGAATGAGCCAATACAGGACAGTGCAAACAATCCTGATCTAGAAGGTGCCACTGTTCCGCAGGGTACGCCAGTGAAATATGATATCGCAGCATGGGGAACTGGTGAGGTAGAGTCGCTCGCTGTAGATGAGTTAGATAGTATAAAATCCGTGTTTGGAGAAGTGGTGAGCACTGACGAAAACAGCCTAGACTATGCCAGTAACCCAGCGGCTAAATATCGCTTTATGAAAACGGACGCACCGTATCTGGATATTATTGACTCTGAAAAATACTTAGAACTGGGCTGGTACTATGCCAATCCTACCGACACAGACAAAGAAAAAGAGTTGAGCCAAAATCATGCTAAAAAAGCCTATCAGCTATCGCGTCAACTGATGGGCAATGATGGCGGTAAAATGGTTGCCGATATGCTCAATAGTCAAATCATCAAAAATAGAATGGTTGGTGGACAAAAAATAGAGCTAGCAAAATGTGAGTTTTATAGCTGCATGCTGGTTATCAATAAAGCCGCCGCTCAAACAGATAATAGCTAAACCATGACTGATATAACGTCAGTGCCAAACGGCTGGGTATGTCTGTACCCACAAGACAGCAGTTTGACCGAAAACGATAGTGTGACCGAAACTAATAGGACAACCAGCCAAACGGTAACCATGTCTCTAGATAATCGCGGACTGGCATACGCTGACGGTTTTTTTACTACGATGGGTGTCATCGATGGTTTGATGCTATGGTCAGATTATCATTATCAGCGGCTAGTCTCTCATGCTGAAGCTTTGCAGCTAAATATAAACAGCGAAAAGCTACTAACGGTACTGCAACTGTATGCACAACAGTTAGAGCAAGGTATGCTCAAATTGGTAGTAACCCGTGCTGCGCAGGATGTGCGCGGTTATGGTTATACACCTAGTGCAAGTGGTAGCAACTGTGAGATATGGCTAAAGGCTACGGCAATAAAAGTTTCTACGGCGCTCCATCTGTCTTTGCCTGATGGGAGTCTGGTACCCATACAACCTAACGCCTCGTCGATATGTTTGTCCTCTCAAATTGCTTGCTTACCACCATCGCTGGCAGGTCTCAAGAGCCTTAATCGTTTAGACAATGTCCTCGCGAGTGGTGAGCTACAGCAGATAAAATCTGAGCCATTGGCTACTCAACTTGCTTCAACGCTTAGTGAAGGGCTACTGCGCGATATGAACGGGCAGTGGGTCGAAGGTACGATGAGTAATGTATTCTATCAATTGGCAGAGGTACCACTATCAGAATCTAAGGCCATATCGAATGTCCATAAGGATGGTGACAACTACCTAACCACCGGTCAGTGGTACACACCTTCTATGGCTCAATCGGGAGTTGCTGGCGTCATGCGTCAGGTAATTATCGATGCACTATCCACGACACAATATCCAGTCATAATAAGACCGCTACAAGATAAGGATTTACCTAAACTAACGCAATTATTCTTTTGCAATGCACTACGCGGCATCATGCCAATGAGCAGTCTGACGTTATTGTCAGGTGATGTTGTGGATTTTGAATCTGCCTAGCTGTTATTGAAAGATATTGAATTTAGTGTCGATAAAATCATCTGGGTATAAAACAATATCTTCATTTCGATATATTCCTCGCGCTTTTAGTAGGGCCGTCTCACTATCTTCTGCAACCACTTCTATAATGGCACTCATCGTTTCGACCACCTCTATTTGATAAGTATTCAAATCGCCTTTCTTTATCATAACTGTTCTCAATAATTAAAAGTTGTCATATTCAAAATCTGTTTTTTATCGATGCCAAATAGATTAGCAAAAGCGCTCAAAAGAAGTGATCGTCTTTTGTTACGTGGTCTTGTGTCGTACAGCAAATCAATCAATGCTGCTTATCTAATAAGGAGATAAGTCAATGTACGAAGTTTATGAAGATGAAAGTATCCCGCTACAAATCCGGCGTTTGATGGTTTTCGATGAAATCTGTAAATTAGCGAAGAAAGAACCTGATCAAATTATTCATTTATTAAAATTTACTCAGTTATCACTCGGAGTTATATATCTAAAGGATTTCAAGAAATTTATAGCTTTTGGTGGTGTGTTTGAGTATGCACAAACACCCGAAGAAGTTATTGAGCAACGTATTCGCATTTTTCCTAACGACGAGCCAGTAAAATGTGCGCTAACTGTTAATTTAAAGCAGTTTACTCGTCCAGCTAGTACACCTATACAATTAGTGTGGTATTGGAATAAATATGTAAAGAATAGAATGCATGCTTATGTTGACTATCGTGAAGAAGTTTTTTTTCGGATAAATGATGAAATTGATTCGGATTACCCACCGCGTAAGTTTCATGACCGTCTAGTTGCGACAGCGCGTCTGCCACTATGGGACGATAGAGATGAGTTAATTGCAGATGTATATCGTGACAATCAAGGCGAACCTAGACCTAAACGTTATAACGAAAGGCGTCTGATATAATTCGAAATAATTACTATGTTATACGAAACTCACAATTAAGTTACCACTTATAGTTATAGCTGCTAATAAATTTTAGCGGCTGTAATATTATAATCTTGATACTGTGTTCATATGACGTATCAGCCTTCTTACATAAATCATCACTAGCCTTTGTGGCTCCGTCAATTGAAGTTAGTGCACTGGTGCTTTTGCAAGAAATCTATTGAGTGATGAACATCTCCAATAACGTTCTTCATAATTGATCGTCTTTTGTTAACGAGTATTGCGTACTGATGTTAATCGATCAATGATTGCATTCTATCCAATATTATCTAACAGGGGATAATAAATGCGCACTACATATGAAGATCAACGAATTCCACTACAAATTCGTCGATTGATGATATTTAATAAAGTTTGCTGTGCAGCGAAAAGACATCCTGATGAAATGATTCACTTACCTTGTTATTCACAGATAGCATTTAGTATTGTTTATTCTAAGAAAGATAGAAAATACACAGCATTTGGGAGTGTGTTTAATTATGCGCATACCCGTCAAGAAGTCATCGAACAAGGTTTAGATAAGCGATTTCACGAAGATACTGTGATGTGCGCGATTACAACCGAAAGACAGGCTTTTACTAAATCTTCTCGCACTCCGTTAGGGCTGCTAATTAGCTGGAATAAACAGGTAAAAAATCGAGCTTATACCTGTCTCGATGGCAATGTGAAAGACTTCTTTAAAGTAAATGACGAGCTAGAGCTAGATTACCCGCCTCATAAATTTTACGGTCGTTTGGTTGCTGCCAAAGGTTTACCATTATGGAGTGATAAGTGTTCTTAGTATAACTTTCGATAATGACCACGGCTCACAAATTCAATGATGCCTTTATCTCGTAATACTTGTAACTGTTGGCGAATTTTATCTTTCACATGGTTGTTATCAGGATGTTTGAGCTGCAACTCACCAGAAAAACCATAAACTTGCTTTAGAGAAAAATGAGTATCGAGTCTATCTATACATTGCCAGACATCGAGTGTCCAGCCACGTGAAGCCATAGATTGCTTGCGTAAAAATAAAGTCTTTTGGAACTGTTGGGTGACATTTTCACGCGGTATAACTTGTTGGTTTTTGACCAAAAACACTTTGCCCGATTCGGGTACTTGGCGTAAGTCAATATTGCAACCAACCCAACCTGCTCGTTTGGCCGTCACTGATAACGGCTTACGCTTAACAATAATATCGGGCGTAAAGAAGTGCTTGGGAATAATCAGAAAATTATTAACAGTGTATTCTTTTGAGTAGGTTAAAAAGAAGAAGCTGGGGTTATCCTTACTATTGATACGCTCAATCATCGTCTTATAAGCACCATCATTGACAATATTGCTTAACTTGGCTTTTTTACTTTTTAGCTCATATTGCTCATCACAATTTTCGCAATAAAAATCAGCGACAGGTTTATTGTTAGCAAACTCAGCTAGCGATTGGGCGTTACAATTGGTGCAGTAACTATTTTCTTTTACCCACGCTTCACTGAGTACGCGAACTTTTTGAGATTCAGAGTGATAGTTTTTGGCAAGACTTTGATTAAAATGTAGGTTCATAAGATTTTTTCACTATTAATAGATAAGCTGAGAATACTGTAAAAAATGCCTAAGTATTAAGCCATACCAGCTATTACCAATAGCAAGATAATTCATAAGCTAAGCAAATACCATTGAAAATCGCACGGTTCAGTGCTAAATTCTAGCAAACATCTGCCTCGCGAGTTGCCATGAGCAAGCCCACACCCAATATACCACCTGAACATCCCAATGAGGCGCCGTCGAACAAGCAAGATGGCACAGTCGAGGAGCGTGTCGATACTACGCTACTGGACGATCAAACCGTGGCAGATGGGGTAGAGGACACACCTGCAACGCCAGCAACCAACGTCTCGCTCATCAGTGGCGACAGTAAACCGCGTCAATATAAAGTCAACAATCCGTCGTTTTTTATGCAGCGCGGCTATCAAGTACTGCTGGTGTTAGGACTTATTGCTGCATTTTTCTTGATCATGGTTTATCAGACGTTATTTGGTCGTATCGAGCAGCCGCAGCAAATGGTGACGATTGAGCCAGGTCAGACTTATTATGGACTACTACCGCAGTGGCAGCAGATTCCACTGTTTTCAGCAGGTGTGGCCAAACTATATATCAAATCGCAAGTTGATGCGCCATTGCATGCTGGGACGTATCAATTACCTGAAAACCCGACTATCGCTGAGGCGCTACAAATACTAGGTCAAGGCGCAAAAGTGGCCATGGTCAAAGTACAAATCATCGAAGGCAAGACCTCTAAAGACCTTTACCAAGCGCTGCGTGATAATGACAAAATCGAAAAAGAAGTCCTGACCACAGATAGTGATAATGCCAGTATTGCCGAAGCATTAGACTTGACGGGTATATTGCCAGACAGCGTGGCTAATAGTAACGACCCGATTGTTAACTATAATCTTGAAGGTTGGTTCGCGCCTAATACCTATTATTATGGTGAAGGAACCAGCGATAAAAAAGTACTGACTGACTTGTATAAGCGCCAGCAGCAGGTATTGACTGATGCGTGGGAAAATCGTGCACCGAATCTGCCTTACAAGAGTCCTTATGAAGCGTTAGTCATGGCATCTATCATTGAAAAGGAGACCGCCGTTGCTGATGAACGTCCTTTAGTCTCTGCTGTATTTAGAAATCGCTTGAATAAAAATATGCGTATGCAGACAGACCCAACTATTATCTATGGTATGGGCAGTCGTTATGATGGCAATATCCGCCGCAAAGACATCAACGAAAAAACATCTTACAACACCTACCAAATTGATGGTTTACCACCAACGCCAATTGCGCTACCATCAGCGGCCTCTATCGAAGCGACACTACATCCTGCTGATAGCGAAGCGTTGTATTTTGTGGCAACGGGCAATGGTGGGCACAAATTCACCAATAGCTTGGCTGAACACAATCAAGCGGTAAAAGACTATCTCAGTGTCATGCGTGAGAAAAAATCTCAAACGCCATCGCAGTAATATTCCTTTTTAAGATTCTTATAAAACTTATCGTTTATTGAGTGCTACAAAGTAGAGGTAGCGCTCACCAATGACATAAGGTCATATCATGTCAGTATCTATGCATACCAGCGCAACACCGCCACATAGCAGCACACCATTATCGAATCTACCTGAATCAAACGCTTTAAATGCAGCATCTACTTTAGGACGCTTTGTTAGTTTTGAGGGGACTGAAGGCGTAGGAAAAACCACCGCGATTGAACAGTTGTGCTTGCGCTTAGAAGCTAATGGCATTCCATATCTGCGTACTCGTGAGCCGGGTGGTAGCCCATTTGCCGAGCAATTGCGTGATATATTATTGGACCCAGCGACTGATATCGAAGACGATACCGAGCTGTTGCTATTGTTTGCGGCGCGCTGTGACCATATGCAGCAGGTCATCTTACCAGCACTCCAAAATGGTACGTGGGTGATATGTGATCGGTTCACCGACTCTACTATTGCGTATCAAGGGTTTGGGCGTGCCTATGGCGACGAGTTGGTACGCGGTAAAATCGATATGCTTATTAAACAATTTGTGACGCAGCTTCCTGAGCTAACCTTGTGGTTGGATTTGCCAGTAGTAGAGGGTATGCAGCGTGCCAATAAGCGCAGTGCGGCAGATCGTTTTGAGCAGCAGGCTACGGAATTCTTTACTTGGGTGCATACTGGCTTTAGTCAGCTTGCGAATGAGTATCCCGAGCGCATACAGCGTATTGATGCGTCAGGCAGTACAGATGATGTAAGTGCGCGTATATGGCAGACCGTTATGAACAAATTCGATATTAAATAATTAAATTTCGCCAAGTAGATTTATAAGGCAGGTAGATGTATCGATAATTAGTTAGACAGCCAGCTAGTATTAAAAAAAAGCCCCAGCATATTGCTGGGGCTTTTTTTGAGGTAAGTTTTGCATCTTTAAGTTAATAAATCAGATAACACCGCAGACTATTGGTCGTCTGGTTTGCCTACTTTCACATCCTCATCAGTAGTGCTAGAGGCATCGCTATCTTGACCTGAGTCAGGTAGACGGTTTGGGTCAAGCGCTCCTTTTTTATTTTTAGGTGCACTACCATTGCCATTACTGTTCGTGGAGGTTTTGGTCTTCGAAGTCGCTGTCGAGTTTGCAGACATGACGCCTTTATTATCCACATTAGTAGCAGCCGTTTTTGGTGCTTCTACTGACTCACTTTTCTCTGTGGCAGTACTAGAAGTTGACTTAGTCTCGGTGCTACTGCTTTGTGTCTTTGATGACTGATTAGCGGTATTTTGCTTATCATCTTTATCACTATCTGCCGAAGACTCTGAGGCTGCTGTCTGGTTGCCATCATGGCTAGGCTCTTGCTCTTTGCGCTTGTCAGGAGCTTTTGAGTTAGACTCAAAGTTAGCATCTGCTGCCATGCGAGCCTGCTCTTGCTTAGGCGTTACATCGACTGGCTTTGGCTGTACCTCATCGTCTACCACTAGTGATATAAGCTTACGGTCACGAGGTACGGTACCGTCAAATTTATCTGTAATGACATGCAGTTTGCCTTCTTTGTCCACCGTATACAGCGGTACGAATTGCTTATTGTCCGCTTTATACTGCTCAAAGCTATAGCTATCCGTGATGTTGGTGATTTTAATTCGAGCTTTTTTGGACAGCATACTAGCAAGCTTGGTATAGGTCGCATCTTTGCCAAACAACCATTGTGAATGGAAGTTTGATTGCTTATCATCACGCTCGCTTTTGACTTTTTCGTCACTGAATTTAAGACGGTACAGCTTACGCTCACCAAATTCATGGCGATAGTGAATCTCGGACAACGTGTTCATTTCTTTGTCCATACTCATCGCAAACAGACGGCCAATACCGATTAGATCCAGATGATGATCTGCGTGATCAGAGATGGGATTACCAAAGTAAGTACGCAGACCGCTCATGCGTGCGCGTGCAATATTGGTGTAGTTATTGTGCGCAACGATGACGTCGAAGCCCTGATCTTTGAGAGAAGTAGCAATCAGTAGCGCAATTGGGTTTGAGCCAACGATAAGGATACCGTTGGTCTCAGGTTCACGTACGCCAAGTAAATTACCGACGAGCTTTGCACCCAAGCCCTGAATCATGACCGTACCAATGATGACCATAAATACCAGCGGTACAAGCAGCTCAACGCCTTGGATATCATACTCTTGCAAACGAATTGCAAACAGGGATGAGATTGCAGCAGCGACGATACCACGTGGGCCAATCCAGCTAATCATCAGCTTTTCATTGGTCTTAAGGTTGGAGCCGATAGCCGATGCCCAAACCGATAATGGACGTGCCACAAACATCACGATAGCGAGCAGTACTAATCCTGCGAAGCCGACGCTGAGCAAGCTTGCCAGTTCGACACGTGCCGCTAGAATAATGAACAGCACTGAAATCAGCAAAATGGTCAACGACTCATTAAATTCTAAAATCGTCTCACGTGGGAACTTTGGCCAGTTCGCCAATGCCACGCCCAATACTGTGACGGTCAATAGACCGGATTCATGTTCTAGATGATTTGATATCGAAAATAAAACCAGTACAAATGCTAAGGTAAAGACATTACGCAAGAACTCAGGAATCATATGACGGCGCATAAGGAACGCAAGTAGCCAAGCGCCGGCCATACCCATTGCAGTAGCCAATACAACAATCTTAGCAAATAGTAGAATGCTACTGGCTTCGCCGCCTGAGATAATGTACTCATAAACCAATACCACAGCGATAGCGCCGATTGGATCAATGATAATACCTTCCCATTTCAAGATGTTGGAAATGGTTTTGTTAGGGCGTACACTACGCAGCAGCGGCATAATCACTGTTGGCCCAGTCACACAGACCAATGCACCGAAGAGCAGAGCAATCAGCGGATCGACATCGAATAGTAAATAAGTCGATAGTGCCACGATAGCGATAGTAATCAGTACACCGACTGATACCAACATCTGTACCACGGTACCATGTTGCTTAATCTCATCAAACTCTAGCGTTAACGAGCCTTCAAATAGGATAATCGCTACGCCCAGAGAGATGAAAGGAAACATCAACTCGCCCAATACTAAATCTGGGTCAAATACACCCAGCACTGGGCCGACGATAATACCAATCAGTAATAAAAATAAAATGGATGGTTGCTTTAAATACCAAGCCAACCATTGGGCGGCAATGCCGATCCCAACCACGCCGGATAGCAAAAGGGCGGTATCCATAAATTAATCCTTTTATAATCTTGTCATATTTTATATCTATCGATAGCGGTTATAAGATAGCCGCTATCGTGTATGTAGCTATAAGTTGTCATTCGTTTCTATTGTAGCTAGGCCATCGCATGGATGGTCATCGTGGAATCACAGCATAAGCTAGATATGATATAACTACGATAAAGTAGCAAAGACAAAAGCGCTTCTAGATAAATAATAATATTCTAGAAATGCAAAAGATGGAAAACAAGAGTGATGATAGCCTCTTTATAATTCTGTAATAGACAGCCTTATAAAAAGACTAACTTTTGTTTGTTTAGTAAAATATTTGGTTTGACATCATACCATGATTTTATTTCAAGCTGATGTAAGCCGTACCTGCTAAAAAGCTATCTTGCAGCCATAAGAACGTATAAAACCTATATAAAATAACGCAGCCTTGAGCTATCCTGCACTATGTAAAAATTCTTAGCGCAATGATTTAAGTTTTTATTTATCATACAGTAGCTGCGTTGGGCGTGCACGTCGCGCACAGGGTAATATTGTTAGCACCATAAAATGGCATATACTGATCGCTGACAATCATAATGTGGCTGTGGACAACAGCGATTAATCAGATGGAGGGCAAAATGCCTATCAATATGTTCAAAGGACAGACCACCGCCAATATGCAGCGCTGGTTACAACGTAGTGCGCTAGCACTTGCTGTTAGTACAGCGATGTTCGCCAGTATTAATGTCACGACGATAAACAGTGCTCAGGCTGCAGTCACTACGGCTGACTTCTCTAGTTTGGTGCAACAGGTCACGCCAGCAGTCGCACGCGTTAATGTAACCAAAACGATTAGTGAAGCTGAGCTTGCTAAGGCTCAAACTGCTGAAGTATTGCGTCAGTTCTTTGGTGATCGACTGCGTATTCCAGATCGAGTCGCGACGCCAGCGATTGAACATGCTTATGGTACGGCTTTTTTTATTACCTCTAATGGTTACATGCTGACCAATCATCATGTCATCGCAGGTGCGGACAAAATCACTGTGACGCTCAATGATAGAACTGAGCTTGATGCAACTTTGGTTGGTAGTGACGAGCGCTCAGACGTGGCCGTGTTAAAAGTTGAAGGCAATCAATTTCCTGCATTGCCTATTGGCGACTCAAGCAGTCTAAAAGTAGGGGAGCCAGTATTGGCAATTGGTTCGCCATTTGGTTTTGACTATTCAGCTTCTGCTGGTATTGTCAGTGCCAAGTCGCGTAGCTTCTCGCGTGAGACGAGCGTGCCATTTATCCAGACAGATGTAGCGCTAAACCCTGGCAACTCTGGCGGGCCACTATTTAACCAGCGCGGCGAAGTGATTGGTATTAATTCGCGCATTTTTAGTGGTACTGGCGGCTACATGGGACTGTCATTCTCGATTCCTATTGATGCTGCCATGGACATTTATGAGCAGCTAAAGAACGATGGTGAAGTAGCGCGTGCATATCTAGGGGTTTACCCACAAGATATCGATCGCAATTTGGCTGAAGCTTACAATTTAGAACGCCCTCAAGGTGCCTTACTGACTCGTGTATCACCAGATTCGCCAGCACAAAAATCAGGCCTCAAATCTGGTGATATCATTTTGCAATACAATGATGTAGAAATCATGGAAGCATCCGATTTGCTGAACTTGCTTAATCGAGCGCGTCCAAGTGATTCTTTCCGTGTACGGGTTCAGCGTAATGGTAAGCAAATGATGATTAACGGCAAGCTCGCTTATGCACCCAATGATGTAAGAGCACAGAGCGGTGATGAACAAAATGATGATGTACAATTGGGCTTGCGTTTACGCGATTTGACGGCAGATGAACAAGCAGAAATCGCTGTCGATAATAAAACGGGCATATTGGTTACCACAGTTGATCCTACTGGATTGGCTGCGCGATCAGGTATTCTGGCAGGCGATGTCATTACTAACTTTCATCAAAAGCCGATCGAAACAGTGGCAGACTTTTCAGGTGCTATCTCTTCTCTTCCTAAAAAAGGCGTGGTCACTATAGAAGTTATACGCCAAGGCATTCCTGCTATTATTGGTTTACGTATTGAGTAGGTATCATGATTAAAGCGTGACTGTTAATGTTGCCAATTATTTGGCTTAGAATATGGTTAAGCATATAAAGGCAGCGCGCACGTCAATAATTGTGCTTGTCTATCATGGAGGTCGACCTCTATAATGTTTGGTTTTTTATCAAACAGCTAAGAGTGCGACCTCAATAGCAATCCATTCGTTAAGTGAGTTATTGATCAATCAATACGCTCTAAGGTGGCCCGAGTCGCTTAGTAGGCTCGTACCATTATGCAACCGCTAGGTAATTATGACTGACCCCGCTCTACATACGCTTATTACAATGACGTCAGCAGGATTGCTAGCGTACATTGCACTGTGGTCAGGGCTACAAACGTTTAATGCCAATCCTACCAATCGTTTTATGCGTATTTGGGTAAAGCTAGCATTGTATTATGCCGCTTACACAATGCCCGTTTGGGCAATATTGCTTATCATGGTTTGGTCACAGGGCCTGATACTGGCACAGCTGTCTCTACCTGCTGTACTGATGGCAATACTGATGATGGGTTTATATTTTTATACTGTCATTGTGCAACCCAACCGTTTACGATTAGAACAACATTCTATTGATTTAGATTTGTCTACACCGCTCAAAGTCGCAGTACTGGCAGACTTACGCATAGGAATATATGGCGGTAAGCCGCGTCATATTCGCAAGCTGGTCTCTACTATCAATGCCTTATCAGCAGATGCCGTACTAATTACTGGCGACTGGCTATATTATCCAAGCGCAGATTTAGTAGGTCAGTTAATGCTGTTCAAAGGGGTTAATAAACCTGTTTATACAGTCATGAGTACCTCGGACTTATGTTATCAGTCTATGAATACGACCAAACAAGGTCAGCCACTATTAGAGGATACATTGGCCAGTACTTTTGACGTACTTGATATCAAATATATCGGTCAGCAATGTACGTCGTTGCCACTCAGGTGTGCGAGCGCGAAAAATGAGCAGTTAGTCACTAGTCAACCAAGTTCTAAAAGCAATCAGTCAGATAACATTGAGCAAGACAACTCAAAGATAAACTCACTAGTAGCGGTACTTTGTGGCTGGCAAGATATGCCTAAGAAGCCCACAGATATCGTCACGTCAGAGGCGACTGATAAAGCAGCGCTTGGAACAGAAATTGCCAATGCCACCAGTCCCGTTATTATTTTGGCTTCACGATTTGATAGCATCAGTGATCTGCCAAAATCTTTACAGCCACGTCCTTTATTAATAACTGGCGCTGCAAAGGCTATTCAAAAAAATATATTGCTGGCTCAAAAGCAGAACGATATTCGACGAAGTAGTGAGCAATCGGTGTTGTTCTATAACAGTCGTATGAGCAAGCAGCGCGGTTTGTACCAACATGCAAATGCACAGATATTTGTCAGTAGCGGTATTGGTACGAGAGGGTTGCCTTTTCGATTCTATCGACCTACTATCGATGTGTTGACGATTCGTTAATATTACATAAGAGACTTATCAGCGCACATTGATTACGCTAAACTGCTTCTCTAGTAATAAGATTGTTTATTTTCAGAGTTGTCGGCCGAGTTTTATATATTTCAGCAAAAAATAATGCGCGTTTCTTTGGGTATTAAATTTATGCATTGACTGCCAATTGATTGATAGCGGCCAAATCAAAATATGCTACACTAACGAGCACTCTTATTATACTTCTATCGGTTGGTAAGTACGCCCATTACTTTTGGTAGCGTGCCATCACGATATCGATTTGTATATATAATGATTTATGATACAAACGCTATTATAGTAAATAGAGACACAGCATTAACATCAAGCAAGTCATGCCATCAGCATTGTTCAACGCATATAAAGCAATGGCCACTTGCAAACGACCTATCATGTGACAGCTTTAATAAAAGCTAGGATAATACAGTAAGGCACGGTTATGAGCACAGCATACGACGAGATAAAAACCCGACTACAAGGCTCAATGGTAGCCTTGGTAACGCCCATGCACCCTGACGGCACGGTCGATTATAAACGTCTCGCAGATCTCATAGATTGGCAGATTGAACAGGGTACGCATTGCCTTGTGGCTGTTGGTACTACTGGTGAATCAGCGACCCTATCTATGCAAGAGCATAGCGATGTCATTCGCTATTTTGTTCAGCATGTCAAAGGTCGTGTACCAGTCATCGCTGGCACCGGTGCTAACAACACGATGGAAGCCATCAAGTTGACTCAGGATGCTGCCGATGCAGGTGCAGACTGTGCGTTGCTCGTTGCACCTTACTACAACAAGCCACCACAAGAAGGTTTGTTCCAACATTATCAAGCCATTGCTAAAGCCGTGAATATACCGCAAATGTTGTATAACGTGCCTGGACGTACAGTGGTTGATATCGCTCAAGAAACGGTTGAGCGTTTGTGTGATATCGATAATATCGTTGCTATCAAAGATGCGACAGGATCTGTCGGTCGCGGTGAGCAATTGATTAAAGCCGTTGGCGATAGAATGGTTGTGTTGTCTGGTGACGACGGCACTGCGTTTGATCTAATGAAAGTAGGTGGCAAAGGCAATATTTCAGTCACTGCGAACGTGGCGCCAAAAGCCATGAGCGAGACTTTCGCTGCGGGTTTGCGTGGTGATTTTGAAGCGGCTGGTAAAATCCATGACGTGGTCAAACATCTGCACCGTGACCTGTTTATCGAGTCAAGTCCTATTCCAGCAAAGTATGCGCTGCATAAAATGGGCATTATCGATAAAGGTATTCGCTTACCATTGGTTTGGCTCGCGGAGCAGCATCATGCGACGATTGACGAAGCTTTGATTAGAGCAAATATACGATAAACTGATCTTCAGTGACTTGAGGTTTGTTGCTAGTTTAATGACCATCATTCGACTAGCAGCAGGTCAACTTATCAGGACAAGTCAATCGCTTAAATAAGCAATAACTGCTAATTCAGAGAGACAACATGATGACAGTAACATCAAAGATAGTATCATCAACGACAAAATTATTTCCAGCCATGCTGACCTTGGTTTTGAGTAGCGCTTTGGTATTGAGTGGCTGTCAGGTGACTAAAGACTTGCTTGGTAAGCGTGACAACGGTAGCTTAGATTATCAACAAAGCAAAAAGCTTGCACCGATAGAGCTACCTGCCGCCCAAGAAACGGCACCTTTTGTGCCTTTGTATTCAACACCGAATGCTGGGGCAAACACGCTCAAACTACAAAATGAATCTGGCAATCAGTATCAGCTGCCAAAACCTCAGCGTACTGTTAGCAACACTTCGAACTAAACTTATTCCCTTATCTATATCGCTGACTTTTGCGTTTTTTATCATAGCCGCAAACCATGTACCTTATATCAGTCAGCGGTAGCTGCGCGTTTTTACCACATAAGCTTGAACGAACAGGAACCCCCATAATGCAAAAGCAACAACTGCTGTATAAAGGTAAAGCTAAATCTGTCTATGAAACAGAAGACAATGATCTTCTGATTTTGCACTTTCGTGATGATACCTCAGCGCTTGATGGTAAGCGCATCGAACAACTGGCACGTAAAGGTGTGGTTAATAACCGCTTTAATGCTTTTATCATGCAAAAATTGTCTGATGCTGGTATCGAAACACATTTCGAGAAGCAATTGTCTGACGATGAAGTATTGGTTAAACGCTTGGATATGATTCCCGTAGAGTGTGTGGTGCGTAACTTTGCAGCTGGTAGCTTGGTACGTCGTTTAGGTTTAGAAGAAGGTCAGGCACTGACGCCGCCAACTTATGAGCTTTTTTATAAAGATGATGCGCTAGGTGATCCGATGGTTAATGAATCACTTTCTGTCTCTCTTGATTGGGCGACCAAAGAGCAGTTGGCAAAGATGGAAGAGCTAACTTATCAAGTCAACGATGTATTGAAGGCGTTGTTTGATGCAGGTGATTTAATTTTAGTTGATTTTAAACTAGAATTTGGCGTATTCCATGACCGTATCGTATTAGGTGATGAGTTCTCACCAGATGGTTGCCGTATCTGGGATAAGAACACTAAGAAGAAACTTGATAAAGACCGTTTCCGTCAGTCATTAGGTGACGTCATCGAAGCTTATGAAGAAGTCGCTGACCGTATTGGTGTGCCATTAAAATAAGTAGCTGATACTTAGCATTTAATAAAAAACTGAGCCATGTGCTCAGTTTTTTTATGGCATTATATTTATGATGGTTCCCTAGTGAGGACTTGAATATTTCGCTGTAGGCTAAGAGTATCAAAGGTTTAACTCGCTGAAATAGTCACAGTGTACTTCATGGTGTACTTACCATACATATTCTATTCGTGATCGGTACGCTATACAGGCATTGAACTATAGACTAACTCTCAGAATGTTAAATTCTAGGCAATCTGGGGGCGGTTCAGATAGTTCACCACCAATAAGTCGGATACTGTTTATCTTTACCCAAATTGTTATAAATTAGCGCTACTATGACCAGAACGATTGAACCGATTAGAGTGGGTGTTATCAAAAAACTCCAATTTACTGCACCTAGCATAACTATTAAAGGGTTAGACCCAGCAGGTGGATGAGGCATTCTAAATATCAGCATTAGCGCAATGGCAGTGCCAACAGCAGTTGCCATACTCCACCAGTGAATACCAAATAACGTCATGAATACCAGTCCTGTAAAAGTCGCAATAACATGGCCACCTATAACATTTCTCGGCTGGGCAAAAGGGCTGGTAGGATAGGCAAATATTAGTAAACAACTTGCGCCAAACGATCCTAAAATCATAATAAGTTCTACTGAGCTTCCTAATATAGCAAGCGTTGCAGTGGCAATGGTGCCGCCTAGCCAAGCCACTACTATCATCGGTAAAGGTAATCTCTTTGGGCATTCGTTGACTTGACCGCTTAGCTTATGCCAATTAAAGAAAGAATGCATACTTACTCCTATCATAAATAAAAAGG
This sequence comes from Psychrobacter sp. AOP7-B1-25, assembly GCF_052376195.1. NCBI lineage: Bacteria > Pseudomonadati > Pseudomonadota > Gammaproteobacteria > Moraxellales > Moraxellaceae > Psychrobacter > Psychrobacter sp. AOP7-B1-25. The sequence continues at coordinate 60,122 of NZ_JBQSVK010000002.1, read as the reverse complement.
TATCATCACAAGAATACCGTTCGGTATACTAACTGAGTATACCGAACGGTATTTATAAATGCTATTATTGTTTTCATTGAATAACAATAATGGGAGCAGAACCAATGGAATTACGAGATACTATTCTACAAAAAAGTTATGAGCTCTTTTATAAGCAAGGCTTTCACGATAGTGGAGTAGAGCTTTTAGCAAAGAAAGCAGGGACTACCAAGCGGACTTTGTATGCCCATTTTGGTAGTAAAGAAGGCTTGATTGAGGAGGCGCTTAAATATCGTCATCAAATGTTTATGACTCAATTAGAAAATGACTTTGATGATTTTGAGATTGAGAAAGTAGCAGATGTTGCCACTTGCTACTTAAACTTCCTCAAGAACTGGACGTTATCAGAGGATTTTTATGGTTGTATGTTTATCAACGCTTGCGCAGAGTATTCAGATAAACAGTCTTCACCTCATTTAATAGCCAAGCAGCATAAAACTGAGGTTAGGAAATGGCTACTTGATAATTTTGAAAAGATAAGTGCGGAAAATGCTAAGCAGAAATCTGACACTTTGTTTGTATTTGGCGAAGGTATTATCGTTGCCGCACAAACGGATCAGGAGTTATTAGAGTTAAATACTGATTTTTTTAAGGTTTTGGATTAAATTATATCGATACAAGTTAGGTTTTAGCCTATCAGATTCTACGATAGTACTCTGGTAGTTTCAGTGCGAAATTGTGGTATACCCCAAGGGAACTAGCTATTTCGCCCTTCAAACCTATCAATAGACTATTTAAAACAGACTAGCGTAATGGAACCGCTTATAACAGACTGTAATTCACGTCTATTTATCAACCAACCAGTATCACTCTTTAGGCGCAGGTTTGCTGTTTAGCTCGTATAAAAAATCAAACATAGCGCCAACACTATCCTCGATACCTTATCTTACTTTTATGCTAATTTATTAGTACTTATTCATCTCAATTAGACCATAAAAATAAGAAAAGGTTTAGCTAATGTCTATTGCGTCATCAATTATTTTAGAGCCTGACTGGTTTACTCGCCCCACCTGCGTGGTCGCTGCTGACTTGATTGGTAAGGTCTTATGTCGAAAGCTAACCGATAGTGATGGACAGCAAAAAATGCTACGTATGCGTATCTCTGAGACCGAAGCCTATATAGGCCAAAATGATCCCGCTTGCCATTCACATGCGGGCACTCGAACGGCGCGCACAGAGATTATGTATGAGCAAGGTGGCGTGTTCTATGTTTATTTGACTTACGGTGTGCATCATATGCTAAATTTGATTAGCGGCTCTAAAGAGTCGCCTGAGTCAGTACTGATTCGCGCTGGTTTTTTGACTGATAATAGTGACCGTCTGATTGAAGAACAGCAGCTCAGTCCAGATAAGCAATTCACTCATTCTAAGCAGTTTGCAGGCCCTGGGAAATTGACAAAACGCTTGCAAATCGATCGCGATCTATATGGCAAACCTATCTCTCCGACATCAGCTGTTTGGATAGAGGATGATGATTGCCAACCTCCAGTATCACTGCGCACGCGTATTGGTATCGACTATGCAGGTGACGCCAAAGACTGGCTGCTACGTTATATATGGACCGATCATCCTTCCTTGTCTAAGAATTAATAGATTGAGGTTTCAAACTATTTAATGAGGTTAGTCGATGTATAAGTTGACTGTTTTTATTCCTGATGAAGCGTTAGACCAAGTAAAATCTGCTCTATTTACTGCTGGTGCTGGGAAAATTGGAGGCTATGAGCAATGCTGTTGGCAGATACAAGGAACTGGTCAGTTTGTGCCATTATCAGGTAGTGCTCCGCATATTGGGACACAGGATAGTTTAGAAACGGTCGATGAATGGCGAGTTGAAATGGTGGTTGATGAAGCATTTATCGATGCTACTATTGCGGCGTTAAAAGAAGCGCATCCATATGAAACACCAGCTTATGATGTGATAAAAGTTTTAGATTTCTAGTTTTATGTAGGAAAATATCAGCTTATGGAGCGTAGAACTTCTCATAAAAAACCAAATAAGCCACTTGATGATTTATTTGGTTATAAAGCTAGATGTCTAAACTAAGTATTGGTGAAGAATATTGAACCTTAAAAACTGATTAGTGTTTTTTCAGTTTGATCACGTTATAACTTGGATAACCTAGCTCGATTTTATAATCATCGCGTCCACGCTCAGCCTTTACCTTAATCTTACGATCACCATTTTTATATTTAACGTCTTTGACACGGTAACCCATGCTACGAACTTTACTAGCAGCTCGTCGCTCGACAACGGAGACATAGCTACCTTTATCTTTCTTTTTGTCTTTGTGCTTTTTATGTCCTTTCTTATCCTTATGAACATGTTCGTAAAGGTCGTCATAGCCATTATAGCCGCTCGGTGTTGTCACACAGCCTGTTGTCACTGCCAACAAAGCTGCGACTATGCTGCCAGTCGTTACCGCTTTTAATGTTGAAAATGATAAATTTTTCATAATGATTTCCTAATAATATTTGGCATTTTTCTAAACCACGTTGAGTATTAATTTTTAAAAGGCTACGCTCGTTCGCCAAAATTATTATTTTAAACACGATAGCCCATAGATATAACTTTGTTTATAGCATGGTGTTTTATAGCTGGACAAGATGTAAAGACAAAAGTTTTAGGCGCAGTTGTCTTGATATAGAAGCGTTTTATTATCTTCGTGATGTCGTACCTTATAATGATATTAATTAGGCGTTACATATTAAAACGCTATTACTTCGACATCTGATTAGATCCCAACTGATAAATACTTTGGGCAGAATATTCTTCGAAATATTTCCTTACATTATTCATAATAGAGTATAAAACCTTGCGGTAGATGTCATTTACGTTAAGAAGTTGTAAATGAGTAAAAACGTCAGAGAGGAATCCTTGGCTCAAAGATCAGCTGTCGAGCGATGGCAGATAGAAGTAATCAGTTTATAAAATACTCAAATAACAATGAGGAAAAAAATGCCACTCAAACTCATTTTGTTTTCAGGATTTGCAGGTGTCACGGTATTTATAGGTGGACTACTAGCAAACATGTTTGACCATCATATTAAAGACAGTCCAGTTAAGTCACAGTTGGTTCATACATTAATGTCTTTTGGTGCAGGTATCATTTTGTCTGCACTAGCATTGGTATTGGTACCTAAAGGTATGGATGAACTGGGTGTTTGGGGAGTGATGGGATCATTTTCATTGGGCGCTATCTTGTTTATGCTAATAGATCGAAAGCTAGCATCATCAGGTAGTCAGCAAGCAACTTTGCTTGCGATGATGATGGATTTTGTGCCAGAGTCTATTGCTTTGGGTGCTGTGTTTGCTATCGAACCACAAATGGCCTTATTGTTGGCAGTTTTTATTGGTTTACAGAATCTACCTGAATCTTTTAATTCGTTTCGCGACTTAGTACGCAGTGGTTTTAGTGTGCGAAAGACACTAGTCATATTTTTTGGGTTGAGCTTTTTTGGGGTTATATCTGCATTAATCGGACATTTTTTTCTCAGTCAGCATCCTGATATTACTGCGTATCTGATGACATTTGCGAGTGGAGGAATCTTGTATTTATTGATACAAGACATTATTCCTGAGAGTAAGCTCGACAATAATTATTTGCCATCACTGGGTGCATCATTAGGTTTTTTGGTAGGTATTATGGGTGAGATGATTATTTAGAAACCTGAAAGAAAGGTGAGTTACTCTATTATTTAAACGCGTGTAAGCATATGCTTACACGCAATGACGTTTACGCGACTTAACATAGAAGTGAGAAATGGGCATTATAGTCACACGGCATTAGGGAATGTGACTCAAGGATTGAGTTGACCGCATTAAGGATAATGATTCGATAGCTAGCGTCAGGATGACAATAGCGATTGAAGTAAGGACACATAACCTTTGCTGATAGCAACAGTTAATACTGAGGCTATAGTGAAAAGGGCAGGATGCCCAGTATCACAATATACTGAATATTTGTGCAAGGATGCATGAAAAGCAGTCGTGATAGGTAACATGGATGGTTAACAATAAAACCGCATAACAATTAATTGCTATGCGGTTTTATCGTGTCTGGAGGATAGTAACTTATTTACTGTCTCTGACAGTTCATCGCTAAAATATAAATTTAATATAAAAAAGCCGCATATATTGTTATGCGGCTTTTTATTCTATTCAGTGAGGCAAGTGTGAAACAAGCCTATTAGTATTTGTTTTCTACACGCCAATCGTCTACTTCACGCTCTGCATCTTCTTTGCTATGACCATAGCGTTCTTGTACGCGGCCTACGAGTTTATCGCGGCTACCTTCGATGTGAGTGAGATCATCATCTGTCAGTTCGGCCCATTTCTGTTTAACTGAACCTTTCATTTGGTTCCATTCGCCTTTTAGAGTATGTTCGTTCATTATATTATTCCTTTTGTTGAACTTGTTGCGTGTGGTTTATTTCTTAATAATTATCTTAGTTTCTATTTCGCAATATCAACTAATAGCAATACTATTTAATTTTTATTCTGTTCGTATTACGCAAGGATGATTAATTAGTTCTCAATTCCTTGTGATATTAAATATAGGATTTTTTAATCTAGCTGTCTGTATATGCTATGTTTATAGTGTTACTTAATTATAGTGAGCGTTTACTAAGTGTTATATATAGAGCTACTATAGTAGTACCACGTAAAACGCGTTTGCTATATGTGATAGTAATTTCCTTTAGCTAGTTGTTTTTATATAAATATTAAGAAAATATATTATATTATAAAAATTATTTAGAGTAATAAAAAAGCAGATACTCAATTTTTGAGTATCTGCTTTTTTATTGCTTTTTAAATCATTTAAAATTCATCTCACTGAATATTTATTTAAGTAGTAATGATAGCGCTTAGTCAGTTTTTTTATTCGTATACGATCAGAAATTAATGAGAAAATTGGTGAGTCATTTGGTTTGGGCGATTTTCCTTGGCCCATACGTTGTAGTTGTCGTTTGATGACGGCCATTGTAGCAACCGCACTTAAGGTCTTATCCTTCCAGCGTACCACAGGGTTATAAGCACTAAGTGTATTATCACTCTTCCAGTCATTTGGTAGAGAAGGACTCATGGCCAAGGCTGTTCCCATACCGACCATGTCGATTCCTTGAGATAATACTTCTTCCGCAACAGCCAAACGTCTAACGCCACCTGTCGTCATGATAGGCATGGTAGCGACTTGAGCAATCTCTTTTGCAAAGTCTAAAAAGTACGCTTCTCGTTGCAACGTGCGACCATCTGCTGTACTGCCTTGCATGGCTGGGCTTTCATAGCTGCCACCTGATAGCTCAACCAAATCTACCGCTAATTCATTCATCGCTAAAACAACCACTTTGGCATCATCTGCATCAAACCCTCCACGCTGAAAATCTGCTGAGTTTATTTTCACAGCAACTGCAAAGGTAGGCGCAACTTGAGCGCGAATGGCTTTGATTACTTCAATCAACAGTCGCATACGGTTTTCGATTGGACCGCCGTATTCATCTTTACGTCTATTGGTAAGCGGTGATAAAAATTGAGAAATTAGATAGCCGTGGGCTGCATGAACTTGCACACCATCGAAGCCAGCTTGTTCTACTTTTACTGCGCTATCAGCGAACCGCTGTATCAGTTGCTCGATATCCTGCCCTGTCATCGCACGTGGTTTGCCAAATAGATGAGAGTGCTTGCCCAAGTCGACAGCCACATCTGAAGGGGACAGCACATCACCGCCCATGGCAGCATACACTTGACGGCCAGGATGGTTAAGCTGCATCCAAACCTGCGTGTTGTTGTGTTTGGCAGCATTTGCCCATGCTTCAAAAGGTGCTATCTCACTGTGTTTGTCTAATACGACACCACCAGGTCCTGTCATAGCACGGCCATCGATCATCACGTTTCCAGTGATTAACAGACCTGTCCCACCTTCTGCCCAGTTTTTATACAGACGGAGTAGAGTAGGGCCAGGGGTTTGACCAGCATCAGCCATGTTTTCTTCCATAGCAGCTTTGGCTAAGCGGTTGGGTAATATGGCGCCACAAGGCAGCGTTAAAGGGGAAAAAACAGGTGAAGTCATGATAGCTGCCTAAAAATTATTGTTTTGTGAAGCACGAGTTCTACTATGGGTTTGGCTATAGACATATGGTTTAAATGACTATAACCTTATAGTTAAGATGATAGCTGTCGGTAATTGAACGTCATCATCACATTTTTTTGGCACAATAGCACCTAAGGTAAATTACTGGTGTGTCGATTTAATTATCTATTGAATAGGAACATCTCTGCATTGAATGTATTGACGCAAAATTTGACAGTCCCGGTAGAGTCCAAACGTGAGTTGGCGAAGGCCAAGACTCGGCGTGCGTTGTTAAAAAGTGCCTTGCGATTATACAGCTTGGAAGGTGCTCAAGGCATGAGTATGAATAAAATTGCCAAAGGTGCAGGTATTGCACAGCCGAGTTTTTACAATCATTTTGAGAGTTTAGAAGCGCTACAGAATGAATTGAGTGCCCAACTAAAAGACAACTATCTGTCACCGATGCGACTGGCATGGGTCAATATGCTCAAAGATTATGATGTCTTGAGTAAAGATCAGTTTAATCAGCAATGTCGACAATGTCTGATTATGATTTTTGATTCTGCATTTGAGAATATCGCGCTGTTTCAGCACTTGCTTGAAGATCGTCCTAGGTTTAGTGACAGTATAGAAAGCCAGTCTTCACTAAACAATGGACTGGGCAATTTAATTACTGAAATACAAGAAGAATGGACAGAGATATTTATTCAAGGATTGCAGTTATCCAATCGTTCTTGCGAGCGCAGTGCTGTCAATCTATGCGTTGACATGGCGGCGGCACAAGTACATGAGTTGATATTGGGCTGTCATCAGCAGCGTTACTCAAGACAACAAGCGATTGCCACATTGAGTATCAGCTTTGATGCACTGTTCGCCAATTTTTTGCACGGAAGCAATACTGGTCAGTAGTGATAATAAGTAAAGTTTATTGTCATGAAATCTAGAATTAAAAAACACAACAGGGAGAGTCACTATGGCCACAACCACGGCTGCACCAAGGTTAGGCGAAACGCAAACGCATTTTAGAACGTGTACATTGTGCGAGGCAATGTGCGGTGTCGAAATAAAACATGATGGCGAAAAAGTCTTGTCGATCAAAGGGGATAAAAATGACCCCTTTTCACAAGGTTATATTTGTCCGAAAGCCACCGCTCTGCAAGACTTGCATGAAGATCCTGACCGTTTACGTCAGCCTGTAGAGAGAACGGCAGATGGTTGGAAATCTATTAGTTGGCCAAAGGCGTTGGATAAAGTTACTGCAGGTATTCAGTCCATACAGCAAAAGTACGGCCAAAATGCGTTGGGTGTCTACTTGGGTAATCCTAACGTACACAACATGGGTGGTATGTTGACCATCAAACATCTGCTTAACAGCTTAAAGACGCGTAGTCGTTTTTCTGCCACCTCCATTGACCAGTTGCCACATCATATTATTAGCATGCATCTATTTGGTCATATGCTACGTATTCCAGTTCCTGATGTAAACAACACACAATACATGCTTATCATCGGTGGTAATCCGTTGGCTTCTAACGGCAGTATCATGACTGCGCCAAACATGCGTCAAAAGCTAAAAGATATTAAGGCTCGTGATGGTAAGGTGGTGGTAGTTGATCCAAGACGTACCGAAACCGCAGACATCGCAAGTGAACACCATTTTATTCGTCCAGCGACGGACGTGTTGCTACTATTGGCTATGCTCAATGAAATCTATACGCAAGGCTATGCGAAGCTCGATAGCAGAGTGGCTGCCTTGGCACCAGAGATAGATCGACTTGCTTTGTTCGCTGAACAATATACGCCTGAGTCAGTAGCAGACATCACGGGCATTACCGCAGCTGAAATCAAACGTATCGTCAAAGAGTTTTGTGAAGCAGAAAGCTCAGTTTGTTATGGCCGTATGGGTATTTCAGTACAAGAATTTGGTTTACTTAGCCAGTATTTATCTATGGTCATTAATATCGTCACGGGTCGTTTAGATGAAGTGGGCGGGTTGATGTTCCCGAATCCTGCTGTCGATGTTGTGAATAGTTCAGGCCCAGGCTATCTGGGTAAGCGTCATAGCCGCGTGAGCAACTTGCCTGATTTTAATGGTGAGTATCCAGTAGTAGCAATGGCAGATGAGATGCTGGTGGAAGGGGAAGGCCAACTAAAAGGTTTTGTGACAGTTGCAGGCAACCCTGTCCTTGCGACGCCAAACGGTGAAAAGCTGGATGAGGCATTATCACAACTAGAGTTTATGGTTTCACTGGATTACTTTGTGACTGAGACCAGCCGCCATGCCAATATCATTTTGCCACCTGTATCACCATTAGAGCGTGATCATTATGACATTACTTTTAACGGTTTTGCTGTGCATAATGTCGCCAAATACTCTCCTGTTTTGTTTGACAAAACAGACGATACCAAACATGACTGGGAAATTTATCTAGAGCTGGCAGACCGCTTAGACAAAGATGCGCCAGAAGCAACACAAAAGGAGCGTGCCGCGACAAAAGCATTTGGTCCTAAATTTTTGTTAGAGCAAGGTCTAAAATATGGACCTCATAAAGACGTGACATTTGAAGCACTTGTCGAAAATCCGCATGGTATCGATTTGGGTCCATTGCACCGTATGTTGCCAGAGGCTATTAAGCACGCCGACAAACAAATTCATCTTCATGTTGATTTTTATCAGTCAGATTTGGTTCGTGTTAGAGAAATGGTGCAACAGTACAACAGTGATGAGATTTTGCTAATTGGTCGTCGTCATGTACGTAGTAATAACTCATGGTTGCACAATAGCCATCGTTTGGTAAAAGGTAAGTCTCGCTGTACGTTGATGCTGCATCCGCAAACGGCAGCGCAACATGGCATTGTAGATGGTCAAGATGTCAGAGTGACTTCTCGAGTGGGTAGCGTCGTCATTGCAGCAGAAGTGACTGATGAGCTGATGCCAGGCGTGGTCAGTATCCCGCATGGTTTTGGTCACGGACGCAAAGGGGTTAAACAAAAGATTGCCCAAGCGCATGCAGGTGTTAGCGTTAACGATTTGACCGATGAGACGTTAATTGACCAATTGAGTGGTAACGCTGCAGTCAATGGTGTACCTGTACAACTAGAAGCATTGGATATGAGTGCAGATAGTGTATCTGCTGCTACAGAGACTATAGCGGAAGGTACACTAGCATAAAGGTAAATTAATTTTTGAGAAAAAAAAGAAGGCGTTCATATAAAATGAGCGCCTTCTTTTTTATAGATACTCTTAGAGCATGTTGCTATACCTATTATCGATCTTAGCGAATTAGATACTCATACCCACGAAATCAAAATCCACGTTAGGGGTCTCACCTTGGATTAATAAGCTCAGGGCCTTTGCAGAGCCGCAAGAATGTGTCCATCCCAATGTACCATGACCAGTGTTGAGCCATAAATTGTCAAAAGTGGCTGAAGCGTTATGACTACCGTGCTTGACTTGGCCACAGTGTGCGCGACCAATCAGGGGTACGTTTGATGGGGTCATTGGGCGTAGTCCTGTCCAATATTGCACAGAGTTTGCAATAATGCCTTTTGGAAATAACTGCTGCACACGGCGAGTAATGGCCTCACAGCGTGTGGTATTTAAGTCTAGGTTATAGCCATTGAACTCTGCTGTACCAGCAACTCGCAATTTGTCACCCAGTCGTGAAGTGACCAGTTTGAATTCGTCATCAATCAGACTGACAAAGGGTGCTAAGTGCGGCGCACGCGGATTCACCGTATATGTAGCGGAGTAACCTTTTGCTGGAAAAATAGGCACATGGATGCCCAATGGTTTTAGTAGAGGTACGCTATAGCTACCAAGCGCGACCACATGGCTATCGGCCGTAAAGGTCTGCGCGTTTTCACCTTTTGGACGGATGGTAATGCTATGTACATGCGGACGGGCAGAGCCAGCATCAGTGTTGAGTGCTAAAATCTCGGTATCATATAAAAACTGTACACCAGTATCGATACAGCGCTGCGCCAAACGTTGGGTAAATAAATGTGCATTGCCAGACTCATCACGACTGGTATAGGTCGCTCCAGTGAGCTTATGCGCAATTGGATAAAGTGCTGGTTCTAAATTGACAGCGTTATTGATATCAATCACATGGCGCTCACAACCGAGGGCTTGCATGCGTTCAGTTGGCTCGATAGCGGCATCAAACTCTGCCTGATTGGTATAAAAATGCATAATACCGCGTGTTTGTTGCTCGTAGTCGATACCGATATCCGCGCGCAGCTGTTGTAAAGTATCTCTGGAATATAGACCTAAGCGCACCATTTGTACGAGATTGGCATCGGCTCTATCGGCGCGACACTCTTGCAGAAATTGCATGGCCCATTTGAGCTGCGCTTTATCTGCCCGCAATCGGTAGAGGAGAGGAGCGTCTTCTTTAAACAGCCATTTGAGCGCTTTCATTGGGGTCGCAGGGTTGGCCCAAGGCGTGGCGTGTGAAACAGATATTTGACCGCCATTGGCAAATGATGTCTGCATACCTGCTGCTGACTCACGCTCAATCACAGTCACATCATAACCTGCTTGACGTAGATACCATGCGGTGGTCACGCCCACCACGCCTGCTCCGAGTACCGCAATATGTGCCATAGGATTCTCTATGCTCATGTTAATTATGACGGTAGCTCTATATTAAACTACCACCACCTTTGCTACGTCACTTGCTTGATTCGATTTCTATTTTTACTTAGGGCGCGCAACATCTACTTGTAGTGCAGCTGGCAAGTCCAATATGCTCAATTCGCTTTCTGCCAACTGTTCAGGACGTGCCACGACCAAAGCGGTGAAGCCATCGTCATTTTTCATCGCATTGACCACTTGGATTTTATCGATCTTGTCACCTGCGCTTGGTGCTTCACCGGTGCCTTGCACATAGTGTAAAAATGCTTTGGGCGCAGATTTAAAGTAGATGCGAGCGATGACTTCTTGACCTAAGTAGCAGCCTTTATCATAGTCCATACCGCCGCGCTGATGTAGACGCAGCTCTTGTGGTTGGAACTCACCTTGAGTCGCGGCCACGATCCAATAATTACCAGTGGCTAGGCTGCACGCCATCCAAGCCTGTGTATCTTCATCGGTATTATGGTCATCTTTATGACTAAAAGTTGGCTCATCTGCTAGCACGCAAGGATAAATTGCTGCTGGTGCACTGGTTTTAAATTTAGAAAACGCTCCGTACTTATTAAGATGTGCTTGTAGAGAGTCAGCACAATCAGCACTAATAACCACATCATAATATTTTTCGGCCTGTTTTTTGATCCAGATACCAAACTCAATACGGCCTTTTAGGTTACCGATGGCGGCTGCCTGATAGCTGAGCCCGAGCTTGGTAACGTCACAAGTTAATTGCCCTTGCAAGAATTTTTCGGCGTCCTCGCCTTGGATAGTTAATTGTGAAAACTGCGGTACGGCTGCTAGATTTGAAGACTGAGTCATTGTTATTATCCTTCTGATAAGAGCTTACTTATTAATAATATAGTGGGTAAATCGAAGTGATAAAAATTTATATGGTCGCTTTTATCATTGACAGTATTTATGCACATAAATTTAAATGAGGCTAAGAAGAGTACCACAAAAAACCCTGCCATAAAAAACGTCACCAATAAGCGATGAGTTAAGTGTTAAATTGGGCATAGCGTTTGATTTTCAACCGTACAAATTGGTTAAAGATGATGAGTTACGGTACAATATCAGCTCTACAATGAACTTAATATACAACGGCTGCCGAGGAAATAATGAGCTTACCAAATTGCCCTAAATGTGATGCTGAATATACGTATGAAGATGGTGCGTTACTAGTATGTCCTATGTGTGCTCATGAATGGACTGCGGCTGAGACTGATGCAGCACTAGCTGAAGAGCAAGATGCAGTTATACGTGATGCCGTTGGCAATGAACTGCAGGATGGTGATGCGGTGACTGTGATTAAGGACCTAAAAGTCAAAGGCTCTTCAATTGTGATTAAAGTAGGGACAAAAGCGAAAAGTATTCGCCTGTTACCAGATGCGACTGACGGTCATGATATTGACTGCAAGCTTGATGGCTATGGCCCAATGAAGCTTAAGTCGTCTGTCGTCAAAAAAGCTTAATAGCAAAACTTGCTTGAAAGATTTGATAATAAACAAATATAAAATAAACGACAGTATAAAAATACATCAGCTATAAGATATAAAGTTTATCAAATATAGCGTTTATAAAACATATAACCTACAAGTAGAGAATAATTATGAGTACAAAGAACGAACAACTGTTCGCGCAAGCCCGTAAACATATCCCAGGTGGCGTCAACTCGCCAGTTCGCGCCTTTGCAGGGGTTGGTGGTACACCAATCTTTATGCATCGTGCCAATGGCAGCAAGATTTATGACACTGAAGACAACGCCTATATCGATTATGTTGGCTCTTGGGGTCCAATGATTCTGGGTCATGCACATCCAAAAGTCATCGACGCGGTAAAAAAAGCGGCAGATGATGGTTTGAGCTTTGGTACACCAACGCCGTTTGAAACTACGGTTGCTGACAAGATTTGTGACATCGTACCGAGCGTTGAGATGATTCGTATGACCAGCTCTGGTACCGAGGCGACCATGAGCGCAATTCGCTTAGCACGTGGTTATACTCAGCGTGACAAAATCGTTAAGTTTGAAGGTTGCTATCATGGTCATTCAGATAGCCTGCTCGTAAAAGCGGGATCTGGCATGCTTGATATTGGTGAGCCAACGTCAAAAGGTGTTCCAGCTGACTTTGCTAAGCATACCATTACGATTCCTTATAATGATCCGCAAGCGATTAAGGACTGCTTTGAGAAATGGGGTGAAGAAATTGCCTGCGTTATCTTAGAACCTATCGCTGGTAACATGAACATGGTCATCCCAGCACAAGAGTTTCATGATACGTTGCGTGCAGAGTGTACGGCTAATGGCGCAGTATTGATTTTTGATGAAGTGATGACAGGCTTCCGTGTTGGTCTGGGCGGCGCACAAGCACATTTCGGTATTACTCCTGACTTGACTTGCTTTGGTAAAATCATTGGTGCAGGTCTACCCGTTGGTGCTTTCGGTGGTAAAAAAGAAGTTATGTCTTGCATCGCACCACTTGGCGGTGTCTATCAAGCTGGTACACTATCAGGCAACCCGCTAGCGATGCGTGCTGGTATCGCCATGTTTGAAGACTTAACCGCAGAGGGTTTCTACGACGAGTTAGCAGCGAAAGTTGATCGCCTAGTAGACGGTTTCCAAGCAGCAGCTGACAAACATGGTATTCATCTACGTACCAATAAGCTTGGCGGCATGTTTGGCATGTTCTTCGTTAAAGATAGCGCAACCGAAACACCAAAGAACTTCGATGACGTGACAGAGTGCGATATGGACGTATTCAATACTTTCTTCCACGGTATGCTAGATCGCGGTATTTACTTGGCACCGTCAGCTTATGAAGCGGGCTTTATGTCTATCAAACATAGTGATGAAGATATTGATGCGTCAATCAAAGCAGCTGATGAGATATTTGCAGAAATGGCAAAAGCATAATTTAGTCATTTAAGCTATTAGCTCGTTGAAAAGTCGCAGTCTAAAAAACCAGCAAGATCCTTTTGTGATCTTTGCTGGTTTTTTTTGTTTATTGAGATCTTATTTATAGTCATATTAGAAATGAGATAAAGTATTTTCGAAGATTGTTTGTATAACGGTTAACGTGACTGATGCTTATACAGTTCTTGCCTGGGCGTCCGAAAAATAGACAATAAGTTATGATATTCTGAGATAAACTCGGACAATCAAGCAAGGATGCAAACGAATGAATACCAGCACTTCTAGCAGTACCACGCCACTATGGCAAGCCACTTACGACCAATACGGCCTAGTTAACAATTTAGATGTATTGGAAGATAAGCAAAATCTTATTGACTTACTGCAACCAAAGATTGAACAACATAGTGAGCTACCAGCTTTTAGTATGGGTACGGCGACGCTCACTTTTGGGCAGCTAGATATTGCCAGTCGACGTTTCGCTGCTTTTTTACAAGCGCAAGGTGTTGAAAAGGGCGATCGCATTGCGGTACAACTGCCAAATATATTACAGTATGCCGTAGTGCTATTGGGTTGCCTACGTGCAGGTGTGGTACTGGTCAATGTCAATCCCATGTATACCCAATACGAATTGGCACATCAGCTCACTGATGCTCAAGCCTGTGGTCTAATCGTGCTAGATGGCATGAGCACTGCCTATGAGCAATTAGATGATACAGTCAAAGCACAGTTAAAGTGGGTAGTCAGATGTTCTATAGATCCTAGTGTTGCTGATAACGATATTGCCTTGCTTAGTCAGATTGGCTCAGTACAATCCTCGAACATAGATGAGCAAACACATGCCTCGACTGAATCGACAACTGAGTCATCAAAGCACAATGTAACGTTTGCGCATATTATGAAGACGTACGATACAGAAGATTTCAAAGCCGTTACGATCGAACGAGAAGATTTGGCTTTACTGCAATATACAGGCGGTACGACTGGCAAGCCAAAAGGCGCTATGCTGACTCATTACAATGTCATGGCCAATGTCTGCCAGTGCTATGCGATGTTTGGTACAACAATTGAAGCCAATCGTAGCGAGCAGATTAAAATACTCAATCCTTTACCGCTTTATCATATTTTTTCATTTACGGTCTGCGGCTTGCTTGGTCTTTATGGTGGCTGGGAAGATGTCTTGGTCACCAACCCACGCGATATCGATGGTTTAGTAAATACTATTGAACAGCACCAACCTCACGTTATCCCTTCAGTGAATACATTATTCATTGGTATGCTGCATCATCCAAAATTCGCTAGTCTAGATTTTAGTCGTTTAGCCTTATCTATCGGAGGCGGCACAGCGATTATCAAAGCGGTCTCTGATCAATGGCAGCAAGTCACTGGCATGATTATTAGTGAAGGCTATGGAATGTCTGAGACGGCACCCGTTATTTCTTTTAACCCGTCCGGTATTACAGAGTTCAATGGCAGCGTTGGATTGCCGCTTGCTTTGACAGATATTCATATCATTGATGAAAATGGGAACACGTGCTCAACAGGTACACCGGGTGAGGTCTGTATAAAAGGGCCACAGGTCATGCGCGATTATTGGCAGCGAGATAATGCGGATACTTTTACTTCAGATGGTTACTTTAGATCAGGTGATATTGGTGTTATAAATGACGAAGGTTTTTTGACACTTGTTGACCGCAAAAAGGACATGATATTGGTGTCAGGGTTTAACGTATATCCCAATGAAGTAGAGGCTGCGCTGACCGAACATCCTAAAGTGCTAGAAGTCGCTGTAATCGGGGTAGCAGACGACCATAGCGGAGAAGTACCAAAAGCATTTGTAGTCAAAAAAGATGCGAATCTCACCGTAGAAGAGCTACAAGACTTTGCGAGCAAGCGTCTAACTGGTTATAAGCGTCCACAGTCTTATGAGTTTATCGATGAGCTCCCTAAGACGGCAGTCGGCAAAATTTTGCGTAAAGAACTGCGATAAATTAGCAGTGTATTTCACTTATAAGAGTGACATCGAGATAATTCTTAAAATAAACAAAAACAGGGCTGCTATTTTTAGCAGCCCTGTTTTTGTTTATTTAACTTATATGATGGTTAATTTTTATCGCGCTTTATCAAATTTACGATCTCGCAAGCTTAGATTGCCTCGTAGCACATCGCTATACATACGAAAATCGCTGATAAAGCTTTTCAATGGAAATTTAAAAGAAGCGGGTTTGTTCTTTTCAAAGAAAAAATGTCCAACCCATGCACAGGCATATCCAGCGGCAATGCCTTTTACCAAATGCTTAGCTGAGCCAGTTTTGACAGACTTTGCCAGTCCTAATAAGCCAAAACTACTGCCTGCGAAATGCAATCGTCGGCAAGCTATATTTTGATGCTCATCTAAGTAAAAATCATAAAATGCCTGTTTGGGCGATGTTTCAGTTTTTATCATGTCTTTTTTAGCGCTACTGATAGGGGTTTCAGTATTTTGGGTAGCGTCTTTTGTGGTGGTCTGATTCATGTGACTAGCTTCCTTGCTGGTGAGTTTAAGAGCCATCAATCATAGATATTTTCAACCAAATAGTTAATGGTTTATGAGATCAGCTATACGGGTGAAAATTCTGTAAATAACGGTTTTTTATGATGATATTGATAGCTTTCAATGTAGCAAACCGATATGAGTAACACAAGCGCTAGATGCTGAGGTGATGCCTGTCAGCTCATAGGTTACTTCCTGATGTTTCCGCTACAGTTTTGCATTGCTTGCGAGTGGTTGGTATAAATGCTTTAATGACGAAATTGCCCTGATTTTTGTGGTTACTACTTTTTTCTATACATGTGATTTTATAACTATCTAGTACGTGATTTTGGTAAACTATCCACTCTCTCTAACACGGTGACGACTTGTCCTATGCCTATTGACTACCTTACGAATCCGCCAATTGGCGATGATGAAATGATGGCAGCCATCGATATTGGTTCCAACAGTTTCCATTTAGCTATTGCTCGTCTTGACCATGGGGAAGTGCGAAAAGTAGTTTCGATGTCTGAAAAGGTACAGCTCGCTGCAGGCTTAGATGAAAATAATATTCTAAGTGCAGCCGCCGAGCAGCGTGGTCTCGATTGTTTGAGTCGCTTTGTAGCGCGCTTGGACTCAGTACCACCAGAGCGCATTCGTGTGGTCGCGACCAATGCGTTGCGTCAAGCCAAAAACGCCAATGACTTTATTTCCCATGCCAATAAAATTTTACCAAAACCTATTGAGATTATTGCTGGCCGCGAAGAGGCGCGATTGATTTATTTAGGTGTGTCGCACACTAATGAGAGTAGTGACAAACGCTTGGTTATGGATATTGGTGGCGGTTCGACAGAGTTCATTATTGGTCAAGAGTTCAACCCATTATTGACTGAAAGCTTACAGATGGGCTGTGTTTCTTTTACGCAGAAATTCTTCGCTGACGGCCTGATTACTAAAGAAGCTTTTAGTAGCGCGATTTCAGGAGCGCGCAAAGAAGTCTTAGCCATCAATGGTCGTTATCAAAAGACGGGCTGGAGCAGTGTGGTTGGCTCAAGCGGCACAATCAAAGCAGTGCGTAACGTCCTCGTATCTAAAGGTTGGGCCGATGAGCAAGAACGCATTACTTATAAAGGCGTCAAAAAATTAGAGAAATTGCTGATTAAGATTGGCAATATTGATGACATCGATTTAGAAGGCGTCAAAGAACATCGTAAAGCGGTATTTCCTGCTGGCGTGGCAGTACTGCGCGCGGTGATGAAAGTGTTGGGCGTTGAAACCATTACTTACTCAGATGGCGCGTTACGTGAAGGCGTTATGTACGATATGCTTGGCCGTTTTGCTAGCGAAGATGTGCGTGACCGTAGTGTATTGGCACTAATTAAGCGCTATTCAGGGGACAAAAAGCAAGCCAAACAAGTGGTAAAAACCAGTCGCCATTTATTTGAACAAGTAAAAGACAAGCTGACACTAACCAATGATGATTGCGACTTGCTAAGACGTGCTGCCTTTTTGCATGAGATAGGGCTAGCGATCAGTCATAGTAGCTATCATAAACACAGTGCGTATTTGCTTGAGTATTCTGATATCCCAGGATTCTCGCAAGTTGATCAAAAACGTATGGCGCAGCTGATGCTTAATCATCGTCGCAAGCTCAAAGCCGATATGTTAGATCAGACCTGTCAGATTGGTGGCGATCAGTTGGTTTATCTCTGTTTGCTGTTGCGTCTCGCTGTACTGGCGCATCATAGTCGCAGTGATTATGTGCTACCAGAGTTAGAATTAAAGGTAGTCGCTGAAAACAGCTGGCAAATAACTTTAGCCGATAGTAGTGAGCATTACGCGTTCTTGCTCGCAGATTTGCGTACTGAGATTGACCAGTTTGCCAAATGGGGCATACAGCTTAGTGTGATTGAAGCTCAAGAGGCTGAGACACAAGAGGTTGAACAGTTACCATTGTAAGTATCGAGTTAAAGATTAACGTAACAAAAGCGGCGTTGTCGATAATGTCATGCCATATAAGATGTGCTACTATAGCTCCTATTGAGTTTACAACTGTACTTTCATTATCTGAATACGGATAACGATATTATTCTTAAACATAAATACATTAAGTATAATTATTAAAGGGAAGCGTCTATGAGCACTGTCTGGGATAGTGTGCAGCTTGCACGACACGCCAAGCGTCCATTATTTATGGACTATGTTAATCAGCTTTTTACCGAATTTGACGAGTTGCATGGCGACCGTGCTTTTGCCGATGACAAGGCCATTTTAGGCGGTCTTGCGCGTTTTGATGGTCAGCCTGTGATGGTAATTGGTCAGCATCGTGGTCGTAGCACCCGTGAGCGTATTGCTCATAACTTTGGTATGGCCAATCCTGAGGGCTATCGTAAAGTAATTCGTTTGGTCAAAATGGCTGAGCGTTTTAATATACCGGTGATGACCTTTGTGGATACCCAAGGTGCTTATCCTGGTATTGGTGCAGAAGAGCGCGGACAAGCGCAAGCGATTGCAGAGAGCATCGCTGTATTCTCTAGCCTGAAAGTGCCTGTGATTGTGACTATCATTGGTGAAGGCGGTTCAGGTGGCGCATTGGCAATTGGTGTCGGTGATAAAGTAAATATGCTACAAAACAGTATTTACTCAGTGATCTCGCCAGAAGGCTGTGCCTCTATCCTGTGGAAAACCGCTGAAAAAGCGCAGGATGCTAGTGAAGCGCTGAAACTAAACGCTATTAACCTTTATGAATTGGGTTTGATCGATGCTGTTATCGAAGAGGGTGAGGGCGCACATGTGCAGCCACAACCTGTGATGAATGCCTTAAAAGCATTAATTACTGAACAGCTCGATGAAATCAAAGATCTAAACCCTCAAGAACGTTGTGAGCTACGCTACGCAAAGCTAAAGTCTTTTAATTCAGAAGTGATGTTGCCTGCTTAATTAGTTGCTACGGCGCCTTTATTGTTAAATTGTTAAGTCGCTATTATTAATGATAGGTTTTTCATATTAGAGTCTAAGTCTTAATGCTAAAATAAAAACGTGTCATTTAATGGCGCGTTTTTTTATGGCTGTTACTGCGTAAAGCTCTTAATATAAAACTTTTAACGCAAGGCAATAATTAATGCAGGTGCTCACACATCGGCACAGTAATGGATATGTTATCACCTAATGATTAAGGTTAGTTATGACCAGCAGTGCAATCATTTCACACCCTATTAAATCAATTGCCGATTTGCCAGTTGATGAGACACTAGCAACCGCATTGTTGAGTAGTATGTCTGAGTATAGTGATCAGTTGCATGCTCGTCGTCTTTGGCTGGCGTGTAGTGGTGGGCGTGATTCATTAGCGCTTGCGGCGCTGTGTGTGCAGCTCTACCGACAAAGGCGATTACTATGTTTGCCGCAGATGTTACATGTCGATCATGGGCTACAATCGGATAGTCAGCATTGGGCCAAGCATGTTGCTAAATGGGCGCAAGCGCAGCAGATACCTTGTCGCATTTTACAGGCACAAGTGAATGGACATGATGAACAAGCCGCGCGGCTAGCCCGTTATAACATCATGCGAACTCATATCAACCAAGACGATGTATTGCTATTAGCGCATCACGCCGATGACCAAGCCGAAACGGTGCTAATGCGCTTGATTCAAGGCGCTGGGGTTAATGGCCTGTCTGGTATGCATACATGGCGAGTGCAAACGCAAGGTGATCGGCGCAATGTGCTGTGGCGACCTTGGCTCACTGTCAGACGCGCCACTATCAGCGCCTACGCCAAGCGCTTAGAGTTGCCCTATATAGATGATCCTACTAATGACAGCGGCGATAACGTACGTAGCGGTTTACGCCGCGATATTATGCCAGTACTGGCTACGTATAACCCCAATGCCATTGACAATATTGCTCGAAGTGCGCAGCTATTGAGTGAAGCACAGTCAAGTGTCAGCGCTCAAGCCGCTACAGATTTGAAGCAGACAGCAGTTACTTCATTACAGTTATCATCTGCTCAGCAAGTCCTAAATATTGATGAGTTACACAAACTACCACTGTATCGTCAACGTCAATTATTACATTACTGGCTCGGTCAAGATGAGCCGTTGCCCCCTGCTAAACAACTCGTCGATGATGTGCTAACTCTAAGCCAACGTGATGATCAAAATCATCAAACGGAACTGTTTTGGCAAGGTCGCAAGCAATCCTATACCGTTCGTCGCTATCGTCAGAAGCTCTATCGTCTGAGCAGCGAGTGGCTATCTTGGCTCAACGTACCGCTGATCGAGCAGGTGCTACCATTATCTAAACTGACTTTATCTAATAATTTATTTATTCATTCAGCTGATAATAGTCCAATCTCACTCATCGTACGTAGTAGCGATCGTTATATTTGGAAATTGCAAGTAAAAGCAGATGCGCTGAAACAATTACTAGAAAACAGGGCGGACGGTATAGCACACCATGCAGTATTAAAAGTAGCGCCGCTAGACCGTAAGAAACGGTTAAAAACTGAGATGGCTACGCGCCCACAAGCAGGTAAGAAGCTGTATCAAACGCTTGGGATTCCATTATGGCTACGAGACAGCTTAATGGTGGTCAGCATCGCTTTTATAAACGACTTCGAAGATGGAAGTGACATGCAAGCTGATATTCCTCTATTACTAGTATCGCCATTTGAAAGCTGGCTTTTGAGTTCTGAGCAGATGGATAGCCATGTTAAAAGCAATCAATTGGCTGAGTACATTAAAAGCGAGCTCAGTCCAAAATAGAAAGTATCAAAATTTTGATATTTGTTTACTGACTCATTGATTTTTATCAGATTGATTTCAGATGTGACATTTCGAATTTATCAAACGGCGGTAGTAGCAGTATGATAAACTGAGTGTCGTTTTATATATCAGTATGTTAAGTTGAATACCTTTGAATTTTGTGACTAGGAGACAAGTATGTCGGTATTAGATAATAAAAAAATCAGTTTTATTGGTGGCGGAAACATGGCACAGGCGCTCATTAGTGGACTTGTGGGTTGTGACATCCAGCCAAATCTAATCACGGTCGCCGATCCTAGCAGCGATGTACGTGAGCAGTTAGCCACCAAAGGTCTAAATACTGTTGATCCAATGGCTGATCCAAAATCTGCTGTGATCGGTGCTGATATCGTGGTGCTAGCAGTCAAACCACAGATGATGAAAGTGGTGGTAAGTGCTTTTGCTGACGTACTAGACACTCAATTGGTCATTTCAGTAGCGGCAGGCTTGTCGACTGATCTTTTGTCAAACATGCTAGGCGGCTATAGCAATATCGTCCGTGCAATGCCAAACACGCCTTCTATGATTCAGATGGGCGCGACGGGCCTTTATGGTACAGACAATATCTCAGCAGAACAGAAGCAGCTAGCAACGGCCGTTATGGAAGCATCAGGTTTGGTCATGTGGGTCGATGATGAAGAGCATATGCATGCAGTCACAGCCGTATCAGGTTCAGCACCAGCGTATATGTTTTACTTCATTGAATCGATGGTCGATGGAGCAGTTACACTAGGGCTAGATAAAGAGCAAGCTTCAGCGCTTGCTATGCAGACTATGTTGGGTGCTGCAAAAATGGCGATGAACAGTGATGATGCACCAGCTGAACTGCGTCGTAAAGTGACTTCACCGAACGGTACGACTCAGGCAGCGGTTGAGTCAATGCAAGCCAATGAGATTGGTCGTCAAATCTCTGAGGCCATGCAAGCTTGCTATGATCGTAGCCAAGCGTTAAGTGAAGAGATGAGTAAGTAAACACTGACAAGGTGTGCTGTGAGTGATAACTGACGACACACCTTATGTAATCATCAGCATCTGATAATGACATTTGTCATCCTAGAATCTGTTAATAATGTCACATTGAGTAGCACTTCATGAACAACATGTTATTTCAAATTTTTGATCTGGTCACCACATTCGCTATGATGCTGGTGTTTATTCGTTTTATGTTGCAGTTTGCGGGAATGGGTGCAAGCAATCCGATGATTGCGCCTGCTTATAAAGCGACGCATATTGTCGACGTATTTGGGCGTATTTTTCCGACTGTTGCACAGGGCCGTATTAGTATTGCTGCTATCGTGCTGATGTTTTTGATTCGTCTGATTGATATTTCTGGAAAGGCAGCCTTGACGCATAAAGGTATTGCGCCTGTACCGCTATTTTTTACGGGTACCACTAGCCTATTGCTAGACTTTTTACGCATGTGTCGCTATTTGGTGATTGGTTCTATTATCGTTAGCTGGATTGTGGTGTTTACCCGATCTGAGCATCCGATTATTGGTATTATTATGAGCTTAGCAGAGCCAATACTAGAGCCATTTCGTCGCATTACCCCGAATTTCGGTATGCTCGACTTATCACCAATGGTTGCTTTCTTCGCATTTTATTTATTAGAGATATTCATCGGTGGTTTGACTGCGAGTGTGTTACCAACGTTGGGTTAAGCCTAATAGAGTCAAAATTAAACACTGTCACAAAAAAGGCGCTTTATAAAAATATAGAGCGCCTTTTTTGCATCTGCTACTTAGGTAAGCTATAGCTTGTTAGATATGCTAAAAACGAACAAAGCGATTGGGTATGAGTTGAGCTTGCGCATCATCAGGATGCGGTGTATCAGCTGCCCGCAATGTTTGGGCAATCCAACTATCTGCCGCTTGCACAGCATCGATAAGAGCATCGCCCATTGCCAAGCGTCCAGCGATAAAGCTAGCAAGAGAACATCCTGAGCCATGGAACTCACCATCTAAGCGCGGCAAGGTACTTTTATGGACCATTTCGCCCTGTATATATAAGTATTGCTCTATGTCACCACTATCAAAATCATGTGAGGTTTTTACCAGTACAGCATGAGCACCTTGAGCGCATAGCTTTTGTGCACCAGCATGTAAGTCTTGCTCTCCGCTTAGGGCACGTAGCTCATGAGTATTTGGGGTGACTAAGGTAGCATAGGGCAGTAGTTTCTTGAATGCGCTAACTAGCGTCTTTTCATCGCCCAAACTACCACCGCTATTGGCGACCAATACAGGGTCTAAGACAAATGGCGTATTATTATCGATAACTTGATCAGCAAATAGATAAGTCAACATCGCAATGTTATCAGTGGTACCGAGCATGCCTGATTTGATAGCACTAACAGGCAAGTCATCAAGGACTGCAGTAGCTTGAGATTTTACCAATGATGCCGCACAAGCATCAAAGCTAAATACCTGCTGTGAGCTTTGGATAGTGACTGCCGTACACGCGATGGCTGCATGTGACCCTGACTGTCCGATTGCCTCGATATCCGCTTGTAATCCAGCACCACCTGAAGGATCCAATCCTGAAAAACATAGTACGACAGGTCGCATAACAGCTCCTTTTGAGAGATTTTAAAGTAAGTGATAAATACTATAGCCACCTACTACTAAAAAATCTATCATAGTCTCATATTTGTGGATTGGGTATAAGACGTCAGAACGAGTAGGCCTAAACTTAATAAGCAGTTTGATCACTATATTTAGCAATAATATGACGCAATTTCCCATATAAAAATGCAATATAAGTGCTTGTATCTATAATTTTGATAAAAGCCGCATTAAATCTGTAGACAACGCTTGCAATTCGTTTTGGCTTTGTTATAATACTCGCCCACGACATGAGACGTATTGTTAGCATCAATACTATGTTTATAGAAATTTTATAAATGTCTTGAATCGTTAGGTGAAGTGGGTGAGTGGCTGAAACCAGTTCCCTGCTAAGGAACCATACGTGTAAGCGTATCGAGGGTTCGAATCCCTCCTTCACCGCCATTTATTCAGTTGTTATTAGAGTAGTAACGCAATATTCTGCGTTAAACATTTTAATAATTAATTCAAAAAATAATTTGTTTTAATTAAAAAATATGTTGACACAAGCGATATTATCTATATAATGACCAACCTAATTTACTGTAAAAGATATTATCTTCGCAGTGGATAAAGTGCAAAATACGCGCCTGTAGCTCAGTTGGATAGAGCACTTGGCTACGAACTAAGGGGTCGGGAGTTCGAATCTCTCCAGGCGCACCATTTGCATAATAGCTTAATATAAGCTAAAAATTATTAAAATAATCGCCTGTCTTATGACAATTGGCGGTTTTTTTATGTCTATAGCTTTTACCCTTCTACTTATCTATTCTACGACCAGCTCTTATGTTTACTATGATTGGATAGTCATTCATGATATTGGATAGTCATCTAGGATAATGTACGATAGCCCCACCATTTACGGTACAATAGCGTTACTATTCACTGCTTGCTATGAGCTTGTACCATGTCAAAAAGTCCATCTAAACGCCCGTCAAAAACGACTCATAAATCAAAATCTCAACCGAGTACGCCTGTACAGACAGATCCTAACGAAGAACCGACCATCGCTAAGCCTATGATTCGTGTCGTGGCGATTCTGTATGATGGTATGCTGATTTTAGCGTTATTATTTTTGGTAGGAACGATACTAACTGTAGTTGGTACGCTGTTGACTATGGAGACGGGTACTGAGTCCTCACAAGCACAGTCGCTGCCGCTTTGGTATCAGAATGTCATCATGACGCCGTCGTTTGTACTGACACTGGTAGCATTCTATGGGATATTCTGGCGCCGCGGTGGTCAGACATTGGGGATGCAGACGTGGCGATTAAAAACGATCAATGATGCGGGTCAGTGGCTAACGTGGGGACAGTCGTTTAAGCGTATTTTGGCTGCTTGTTTGATGCCGCTGATTTTCGGCATTATTGGCAGTCTTATTGATGGATCACGCGCCGCCTTATTGGCCAGTGCATTTCTTGGTTTGGTATTCAACTATGTGTTCTGTCTGTTCAACCCTCGCGGTCTGGCAGTACAAGACATGCTATCCAACACCATTACCCTAAAAATGCCGAAAGTGGCACATGAAGGGCTATGGCGCGGTTTTAAAAATCGTAAGAAAAAATCGTAGTCTGATCTTAGTTAGGTAATCATACAGCTGTATCATTACCTAACTGGCTCAACTCACACAGTTACATACTAACGCTTTGAATCAGCCATGCGGTATAGCCCACAAAAAACAGTACCAATGTGGCACCTGACGTACGACCGAATTGACGTTTTGTTGCAAAGGCAAACACGCACAGTGCAACCAGCAATATCGTCAATAGTCCCATTGCCATCACATCACGCGATAGAATGACTGGGTCAGCGGCAATAGGAGCGATAACGGTTGCCAAACCGACAACTGCTAAAGTATTAAAAATATTAGAGCCGATGATATTGCCAAGCGCCATATCATGCTCGCCTTTACGGGCTGCTGATAAGCTCGATACCAGCTCAGGCAATGATGTTCCAACTGCGACAATCGTTAGACCAATGATTAACTCACTCAATCCCCATAGCGTCGCCAACTCGACAGCGCCCCAAACGATAGCGCGTGAGCTGACTACTAGCATCAGCATACCGATAAATAAGCTCACAAGACCACGCGTTACGCTTGGTTCTAAACTCTCCAAGTTTTCTGAGAGCTCTGAGTCAGCATTAGCCACGACCACATCGTCTTCGTGCTCATGATAGCCTTCACGTATACTCATTATGATCTGTAGCCCTAAGACGGCGACCAATAATACTAATAGTACGATACCATCAGCTTGGCTCAATGTCCCATCACGTAACTGCCAAGCGGCGATGACAGTAATTAGCAGTAGTAGAGGTAGGTCGCGCTTTACGATGCCTTTACGGATGATAATAGGGCTAATTAATACAGTTGCACCGAGTACCAATGCGATATTGATGATATTTGAGCCATAAGCGTTGCCTAGGGCCAGCTCAGGGCTGCCTTCTAGCGCTGCTAGTACCGATACCACCATCTCAGGCGCTGACGTGCCTATACCTAGTATTAAAACACCAATTAGGAAGCTGGGCACACTAAACTTCTTTGCTAGTGCTGTCGCTCCATCAATAAAAACATCGGCACTCCAAACTAAAATTGCTAACCCTATCAGTATTGCAAGCGCGGCCAACCACATCAGTATGTTTCCTTGTATATGATGAAAAATGTGAATTTGATAGATAAGAATGGCATAAAAAAAGCTGAATCTTCATTGTGATTCAGCTTTCATAGTAGCAGGGTGGTTTTTGGTAATAATAACAATTAATTCAAAGACTTAATTTGTAATTATCACTGATTAATCCAAAAACCCATTATCCTGTCATATTAAGCAACTTGCACAGGAATAATGTTTGCAGTGTCTTTTACGGTGTTGTCTTCGTTGCAATAGACGAGTTTTGGCTGATACGTTGACGCTTCAACTTCATCAAAGTGTGCGTAAGCACAAATGATAACGATATCGCCCAAATCTGCCATATGAGCCGCAGCACCATTTAATGAGATAATACCAGAGCCCGCCTCAGCACGGATAGCATAGGTGCGAAAGCGCTTACCGTTGGTCACGTTATAGATATCAATAGATTCGTTTTCGCGTAGACCAGCAAGATCTAATAGATCACCGTCGATACCGCAAGAGCCTTCATAGTGAAGCTCGGCATGGGTAACACGGGCACGGTGTAATTTGCATTTAAGCATATTAAGTAGCATAGGTTGGTTCCTTGGCGTAACTGATATTAATTAACTAAATCAAAAGGTTAATGGGGATAAAACTACCAAAATAAAAGGTGGTTATAATTGACCATCATATTATTCTGGTAATTTAAAGCCATTAATTTGTGAACGTGCTTTTTCGATATCACCATCTAACAATAATGGGAGTGCTTCAAAAGCAGCTGTCAACGCGCTATCAATCGCAATCTGCTCATTAGGAGATGCTTTCGAGAGAACGTGTCCACTAACTTTAGACTTGTGACCAGGATGGCCGATACCCACACGCAGGCGATGAAAATCATTGCCAATATGCGGCGTGATATCACGTAGGCCGTTGTGACCACCATGTCCACCGTCTGTTTTGAGTTTGATACTACCAGCTGGAATATCGAGCTCATCATGAGCAATCAACAATTCATCATTTTTGATGCCGTAGAAATTTACCATAGGCACCACTGACTGACCAGATTTATTCATAAACGTCAGCGGCATAAGTAAACGCACATCAGACCCATGAATCTGCCCACGCCCTGTCACTCCATGAAATTTTTTATCAGGGGAGAGCGTGATATTAAACTGCTGAGCCAAATGATGGACAAACCAAAATCCTGCATTATGACGCGTAAACATATACTGCTGACCAGGATTACCAAGACCGACAATAAGCTTTATGGCCATAAAAACACCTTGCTTGAGTTTGATAAATAGGGGTAGGGTTTGAGATACTGATAGACAGTTTATTTTCAAACCTTACTTACAAAAACAGCAGGAGATATTCATCACCTGCTGTCTTATTGACTAAACGAGTATGTCGATACGTGACATCAAATCAGATGCAACGTACCGATGGTATATTACTCGCTGTCTTTGTTTTCTTCAGTACCGTCGTTTTGCTCAGTTGCTGGTACTTCATCAGCATCAACGTCGTCAGCATCTTCATCAACTTCTTCTACTGTTGGTGGCTGCATGTTAACGATAGTACGGTCATGGCCATCTTCTAGCTCAAGCTCATGAATTACTACGCCTTCAGGAAGTTTGATGTCTGATAGACGGAACAAATCACCAATTTCCATGCCAGATACATCTACTTCTAGGTATTCAGGAAGTAGTGATGGAATGCAAACGATTTCGATATCAGATACTAGCGTAGATAGTACACCAGCAGCAGCAGTACCAGGCGCATCTTCACGACCAGTGAAATGAACAGGAACGTTCATGTGGATTTTCTGACCTTTTACAATGCGCTGGAAATCAGCATGCATTGGGAAGCCTTTAGCTGGATGGCGTTGCAAGTCTTTGATAACTGCTTGATGCTCTTCACCGTCAACATTGATAGTCAAGACGTGTGAGAAAAACGCTTCAAACTCTAGTGATTTTACTAGTTCGTTAAGCTTGATAGAGATAGCTGTTGGCTCTTCGTTACCACCATAGATGATAGCAGGAACTAAGTTCTGCTTACGTAGGCGGCGGCTCGCACCTTTACCTTGTAGTTCAGCAGCACGATCAACGGCGTTTAGTTCAAAATGATTAATGCTCATGGATATAATCCTATAAAAAAAATGATGAAGTGTCTGGTCATAAAAAAGTGGATTTGCGACCAATCCACTAATACGTGATGATAGCTAATATTGTGGTCACGAATAAAACTCGCAATGTGTAAACTTAGCCATTTGCTTATAGTAGCGCTCGCTATGATAATTACTATAGCGATGGTAGCTTTTAAGCATGATCAGCACTTTTGATAGCGCTAGCCTAATAAAAACCACTAAAAGGTCAGCACAGGCGCGCATTATACGTGATTCTGTAGCAATAATAAAGACCTACGCAAAATGCCTACACAAAACAAAGCGCCAAGTAAGAATACTTGACGCTCTATTTTTTAACTATCTAAGATGTCTTACTACAGTCATTGCTATTCAAAATTACCGCAACGGCTGTTTAAAAAATAACCGTATCAAATTAGGCGTCAAACATTGCACTAATAGATTCTTCATTATTGATACGACGTAAGCTCTCAGCAAGCATCGGTGCAATACTTACCTGACGAATTTTGCTACAAGCTTGAGCTTCGACTGATAATGGAATCGTATCCGTAACAACCACTTCATCCAATGCAGATTCGCTGATGTTTTTCAGTGCGTTACCTGATAGGACAGGGTGTGTGATATAAGCTAAGACGCGACGGGCACCATTTTCTTTCAAGGCTTCGGCGGCTTTACACAATGTACCTGCAGTATCAACCATATCATCAACAATAACACAATCACGGTCACGAACATCACCAATGATGTGCATGACTTGTGACTCATTGGCACGAGCACGGCGTTTATCGATAATTGCCATGTCGGTATCGCCTAATTGCTTGGCCATCGCACGTGCACGAACCACACCGCCTACGTCAGGCGAAACAACCATGATATTGTCATAGTCTTGCTTTTGTAGGTCGTTTAGCAATACAGGTGTGCCGTAGATGTTGTCTACAGGGATATCGAAGAAGCCCTGAATCTGATCTGAGTGCAAATCAACAGTCATTACGCGATCGATACTGACGATATTTAGCATGTCAGCGACCACTTTAGCCGAGATAGGTACACGAGCTGAGCGTGGACGACGATCCTGACGAGCATAACCAAAATACGGCATGACAGCTGTGATACGGCCAGCACTAGAGCGACGCAAAGCGTCAGCCATCATCATGATTTCCATCAAGTTGTCGTTGGTCGGTGCACAAGTAGGCTGCATGATAAACACATCTTTACCACGTACGTGTTCTTTGATTTCCACGGCAATTTCGCCATCAGAAAAACGCGTGATGTCAGCTTTACCAAGAGGTATGTGAAGATGATCGGCTACGGTTTTTGCTAATTCTGGGTGGGCATTACCCGTAAAAATCGCCAAATAAGGCATGACAGAAGTCCTATTGATTGACTCAAGCAGCGACCGCTAAGCAGTGACAAACTGCTCAAATTAAGAAAAGAGTGGTGAAGGTGTTGAAGTATACTATTACAGTAAAAAATGGCAGGGGTAGCTGGACTCGAACCAACGGATGTCAGGATCAAAACCTGATGCCTTACCAACTTGGCTATACCCCTGTAATGTCTAGATTGTGAACAATCGATAGCTAATAACAACTAACGAGCTGTTTTTAGCATGTTGTCACGACCTGTCAGTTATCTAAAAACGGATAAACCGTTTAAAACATAACTTTTCCCTAGCGGTGTCCATTGCGAACTATACCGAAACTGGGATAACGTTGTCAATGACAATAAGATAAGTGGCTGTCTATAAACCGCTTATGCTCAATGTATCTCTAACGCTTCGTACTAAAAAATGGCAGGGGTAGCTGGACTCGAACCAACGGATGTCAGGATCAAAACCTGATGCCTTACCAACTTGGCTATACCCCTATTGTGGCGACCTATTATAAGTAAATTTTCAGATTTTGCAAGTCATTTGCAGCTTTTTCTGGTATTTATTCATTATAGGTTGATGCTCGCGATATTTTAACAAACTATGATAGGCAATCATACCGTTGTCATTGTTTAGATAATAAGAAATTTAAAGGTCATATGTCTTTTTTAAGTTTCCAACGATATACCCCGAACAAGGCGCATCTTCAATCCATTTTGCCAACAGCTTTTTATCAGTGGTAACGCTTGCATCCAATGGCAAAAACACTGCACTACCAGAGCCAGTCATGCGCGCTGTGCCCATTGCTTTTTCCTCCAACCCCTGTAAATAACTCAAAGCATCTGCAACAGCAGGAGCAAGGCTCGTGACGACTGGCGCAAAGACATTATGATAGGATGCAATGAGCGTTTGCACATAATCAGCGTATTTGCTTCGAATAGTATCAATCGACAGGGGCGTGATATCTCGCTGTAGTTTTGGATGCGCGAACAGCTTGGCAGTATTTACATGAGCGTCAGGCGTCAGTACTAAATATTGCTGGTCTGGAAGGTCAATTGTCGTTAATTCCTCACCGATTCCCATGGCAATAGCGTCTTGACCAAAGATAAATATAGGCACATCGGCACCTACAGTCGCGCCAATCTTTATAAGCTCATCAGAAGTAAAATTAAGCTGCCAAATCTCATTGAGCACAAGCATAGTCGTTGCTGCATTAGATGAGCCACCGCCCAATCCTGCACCCATCGGCAAATTCTTATCTAAAGTGATATGCACTTGTGCTAACTGCTCAGGTAAAGGGTTTGACTGTATGGCAGACGCTAGTAGTGCGCGTGCTGCTTTGAATATTAAATTATCTTCTATACTAGCAGTGATAGTTTCTGCACCATCTAGCATCAGTAGCTGATGACAAAGTCGATCTGCATCTGAATCGTTATCAACCGTAGAAGTCACGGCGTTAACGCTGACCGAAAAATGCAAGTAATCGCCCCAGTCGAGCAGGCGAAAGACCGTTTGCAAATCATGATAGCCATCGTCACGTTTGCCAGTGATGTGCAAAAACAAATTGAGTTTTGCAGGTGATAAACGGGTAATCGTAGAAGCAGATGATGCAGTCATATTTTTTCATCGTAAGGTACAGTCATAAACAGCTATCTTAGCTAACACTGATGAGCAATTACCGATATTAATAAAGGACAGTTTAGTGATTAATGGTCATCACCACTTTATTGCCTTGAGGCTGTACGGCGCTAATTTTATTTGGCAGCTTGTCAGTACCTTTATAGGTGAAACTGGCTGTCCACTCACCATTGACTGAGCTAACTAAGCGGCTCTGATCATCTAATTGTGGTGCACTGTCTGAAGGTGCTGGGCGACCAGAAATCCAATAAGGCATTTGTGAGATGGGTGCTTGCCAACCAGTTGCTTTCTTTAGCAAAGTTTCGGGATCGTCAGCGATCAATGTGCCTGTCTTTTCGCTGACTAACGTGGCAGTTTGACCATTGTATTCGATGTTGGTTTTACCAATACCGAGTGCGCCAATGAGCTCAATGGCAAATCGGTCGTTTTGTTGCCCCCACGCATAAAACGCACTACCACCTTGGGTGCCTGTCGAGTCTTTCGCAGGTGTTGTTACCCCAATTTTACCCGTGATATTAAAGCTCTCTAGCTTTTTGGGTTGATCAGCGTCTTGACCTTGTACAGTAGACGTTGGCTGGTTGGTCGCGTTGGCTGTTTTTAATGATTGGCAACCAGAGGTGATGACTATCGCTGCAGTTATAGCAGTAAACAGAGCCAATTTATTTGGTTTATAAGAAGCGATTGATGCTGACATAATAGTTCCTCAAAAATAGAAATATAAACAAAGACAGTAGCTTAAGCGTTATTTGTTGCTCGGTTATGCACGGCTGTTAGCTTCTTATAACGACCTTGTAATTTATAAATGCTTCGTTATTTATGAGAACCTTGTTACTCATCATGTCTCTATAATAACAAAGCCCAAATCGCAGCTCCAAAATAACTACCATCAATACAGCTGTATGCGATCATTGATATTATGCTGTCCAAACGAGAAGCGCTGCTGTAAGTCGGCGAGCAACGTCTCAACTTTATTATTATCGCCTAAGCCTTGATAGGCGCGCAGCAAGAGCGAGCCTGAACGTAAGGTCGGTAGCACATCATAAGGTGTCTGTAGGTAGTCGATGACCTGCTGATAGTTTTCTTTAGCCAGCGCATTACTTGCCAACACATTTAGTGCTTGTAGATGTAGGTCGTTATCATAACGTGGGTCATCGTAGCGAATCTGAATAATCGCTGTCGCTAACGCCAGACCTTGCTCTGAGCTGCGTTCATTTGCCAGTAGCAACTGTGCATAGCTCAATTGATAGGACAAGTTGCTAGGATCTAATGCCTGCAGATGGTTGAGTAAAGTGCGTTTAACGACATAGTCTTCTTTATCATCTAAAAGTTGAGCTCGCGCAAAGAGTAGCATCTCATTATCAGGATATTTACGAGCGGCACGTGTTAGGAGACGCAGCGCTTCATCAGACTCATTTTGTTGCCATAAGATATCGGCTTGCATAACAAAAGTATCAGGCGCGAAAACAGTGAAGTCTTTACGCAGCTTCTCTAAAGTCGTCACTGCAGCATCAACATTGTTATCAAGCAATTCAAACGCCACTACTTTTCTACGTGCCTCTAACACCAAATCCTCTTGCATAACACTATTGAGATAGTATTTAGCTTGATCGTATAACTGCTGACGCTCAGCACTGATACCCAGATAATAATAGGCTTGATCAAGATAAGCTGGACTCTTAGCAAGCATA
Source organism: Psychrobacter sp. AOP7-B1-25 (assembly GCF_052376195.1). Classification (NCBI taxonomy): domain Bacteria; kingdom Pseudomonadati; phylum Pseudomonadota; class Gammaproteobacteria; order Moraxellales; family Moraxellaceae; genus Psychrobacter; species Psychrobacter sp. AOP7-B1-25. The sequence continues at coordinate 27,120 of NZ_JBQSVK010000002.1, read as the reverse complement.
TTGAGTAGCGCATCAGCACTAGCGTACTCTTCAATATCCAAGCTCACTAAGGCTGCGAGTAGAGTAATCTCAGAATCATCATTGAAACGGCTATGCGCCTCAAGTAATAATTCCCAAGCTTGCTCGCTTTGTTTTAAATCTAATAGATAGCGAATTTCGTACAGATATAAGCTTTTGCTATCAGGATTACGCAAGCGAGCCTGACTGACATAATTGACGACAGTCTCTGCGGTCACGATTTTGCGCAATATATCTGCTTTTAATGTAATAAAAGGGACATAGTCTGGCTGACGCTCTAGTGCTCGATTGATATGAACGATAGCGACCTCAGGTTCATTAAATTGATAGAGTAAACCTGCTTTTAATACCGACAATGAAGCATTTTGCTCGCTATCTAGTGGCTGCAATGCGGCGAGAAGCTCACGTTTGTCGTCATCGTTATTTGGATAGATACCTATAAGGATTTCGCTTAGGTCCGCACGTGGATCATAACGTAAGATACGGTTTAGAGTTTCACCCGCTAATATATAGTCATGGGCGCGTAAGGCCAAATGCGCAACATAAAACCAAGCAGGCACGTGGTCAGGGTTTTGGTCCTGCCATGTCTTGGCAAATTGCAATGAGTCTTCAACTCTTTCATTACGCAAAGACAGACTAAGCGCTCTCTCAAACACTGCTGTGGCATCTTCTTTAAAAGACTGCTGTTTATAAATAGCAACTGCACGCTGTTTGTCATCGCGATCGGCAGCAAACTCGGCATCTAATAGAGCATATAAACTTGGTTCGCTAAGTTCAGTCTGCCATAGGCTGGCTGGCGCTAAGCTATTAATGTTTTTTACGTTCTCTATGGTAAGTGTATCTTCGTTATAAGGTGTCTCAGTCTCAGCACTATTAATATTTGCTTTGTTATCAGCTACCTTATTATCAGTAGTAACAGACACTTTAGGAATCTGTGCTTCCAACAATGTGTCAGGGTGACTGGCATGAACAGGTGTCGTCAAACACAGGCACACAGCTAGAGACAATGCTAGTTTATACCGTTGACGTAGGCGCTCAATAGCGACATGCAATAAAGCACGCAAGCTAGAGTATTCGCTATAGGAATGTGGTGACCGAGGTAATGAGCCAAAAAAAATCATAGATAGCCGTATTCGCCCGTGGTTTACCTACACAGATAAGGCAAGTTTGTTTTAATCATTGTAAGTTAGATACTGACATATGTATCCATGACAAACATTATAAGAGTAGACGGATGATATAAACAATAGCATCCGTGTTACTTAGGTATTGGTATGTCTGATTTTAAGAACATGCTACTGATAACAGTTATATCGCCAAAGAACGATACTGAATATGATTAAAAATAGATGTGTATGTTGAACTGAATATTATAGAAATATAACAAGTTAAGATAGAGTAAGCGAGTGATTTAACGTCGTATTGTTGATGATAGATCAAAATTTAGCTATTGATTTTATAAATCGTATGAGTAGTTGATTTGTTACATTTTCGACCAGATACAGAGATATGGTTATCATAGATGGGTGAGTGTTAATTAAAGCCTGCAATAATGATATAATAGGCGGTTTTTAGGGTCTTCCTTTTTAGCGCTGTCGTCAAAAACTGTCTTTTAAAAAAATAAGATAGCGTAAAGGGCAACTGAGCGTCATGTTTATGGTCTATCGATAATGAGATTAGTGGTCATTGGGGTCAATCACAAAACTGCACCAGTCGCTCTGCGAGAGCGCTTGGCACTTGTGGGTGACGATGTAAATGTCGCACTCAACCAAATAGAAGCCTTTACTGATGGTAGCGTGATTGTCTCTACTTGTAACCGCACTGAAATCTATGCGCTAGTGCCGCAAACATCAACATCTCAGCACGCTAATAGCCAGTCATCTAATTTACAGTCACCCAATATGCAGGATGTCAAAGCTGCAGGACAGATATCCAACAATGCTTTTAGTAGTAGCATGAATATTTCATCTGCTGCATTTAGTGCGCATATTACCAAAATCAAAGCGTGGTTAGCTGATTTTAAGCAATTGCCACTTGTTGATATTGATCCTTATCTCTATGTGCATCGTGATACTCATGCATTGACCCATTGGTTGAGAGTAGCTGCTGGTCTCGACTCTATGATACTGGGTGAGCCGCAGATTCTTGGTCAAATTAAAAACTCTGTGCATCTGGCTCAAGACCAAAAAGTACTCAGTAATCAGCTAGGCTGGATTATCGATCAAGTATTCGCTGCTGCCAAACGAGTGCGTAACGAGACACAGGTTGGTGCACAAGCTGTATCGCTCAGCTTTGCCGCGGCCAAATTGGTCACACAGATATTTGATGATTTACCCAGTCGTACTTTATTGGTCGTTGCAGCAGGCGAGATGAATCGCTTAGTTGCCACCCATATCGCAGGGCTAGGGGTAGGGCGGGTTATTATCTGTAACCGTAACCCCGAACGCGCCGAAGCGTTAGCGGCTGAGCTACGTGGCCCTAATCGCCGCGTAGACGTTAGACCCTTACAAGAATTACCGCAAGTATTGGCAGAAGCCGATATTGTCAGCAGTTGTAGTGGCAGTATGGATTTGTTGATCGATAAGACAATGACCATACAAGCGCTAAAGCGTCGTCGTTATCAACCGATGCTTATGATAGATTTGGCCGTACCGCGCGATATCGATTCGGCCATTAGCCGGATTGATGATGTTTATCTGTATTCTGTCGATGACTTGCAGCATGTCATTGCAGGTAATATTGAGCAACGTCGCCAAGCCGCAGTTGACGCTGAGCTGCTAGTGAGTCAACTGGTTGTTGAAATAGATCGCCGTTTTCAGGTTCGCCAAGTCGGCAAAGACATTCAGCAGTACCGCGCGTGTACTCAGGGTCAAGTCGATAAATTGCTGCATGAGTCTATTGCCAAACTGCAACAAGACGATGTCAGTCCAGAAGATATCATCACTGAGCTATCACGACGTCTGACTCAAACACTGACCCATGCACCTTCAAAACTGATGCGCAAAGCCGCACGCGAAGGCGATAGTGAACTGCTAGACTTTGTGGTGTCAGGGTTACAGGATGCTCATCGCGGGCATTGATGTTTTTATCATGACTTTATAAATCAAAACTTATCAATCAATCTATATCAGTAAATCTATACCAATAAACGCTCGATAGCACAAGTCATATCGTTGCCTGAGCGTATCGTTGTCAACCTTCAGTATCAGTGCTAATATCGAACTCTCATAGATGGCTTAGGTCAGGATATGTGCTGGTGTTTGCTCGTAATATGACTATAAATATATTAACTTAATGTTAGTAAACTTCATCAGTGTTCGTTGTTTGTTTCAAAACAAGAAAATTCTAGACAGCGCAAGACCTCACCATCACAAATAATAGCATTTGATTATAGTGCTATCTAATCAATGCTGCATATTATCTAACCATACACTAGGAGTGTTCAATGCCTGCATTACGTCAAGATATCGATCCAAACGGCTTATTAGAGTATTCAGTGGTTTACACCGATCGCGCGCTGAACCATATGTCAAAAGCCTTTCAGCAAGTGATGAACGACCTATCTAGTGACCTAAAATCTGTGTATAACGCTGACGCAGTGGTGATCGTTCCTGGTTCTGGCACTTATGGCATGGAAGCAGTTGCTCGTCAGTTGGCAAATGACGAAGACTGCCTAATCATTCGTAATGGTTGGTTCAGCTATCGTTGGACGCAAATCTTAGAAAAAGGCAAAATCGCCAAATCATCTACAGTACTCACGGCTAACCGTGCCGATGATAGTGAGTCGCCGAAGCCGTTTGCACCAGTCGATATCGATACGGCTGTTGCCAAAATTAAAGAAGAAAAGCCAGCAGTCGTATTTGCGCCGCATGTCGAAACCTCATCGGGTATTATCTTATCAGACGACTATATCAAAGCGTTGGGCGAAGCTGTACATAGCGTTGGTGGGTTATTAGTCATTGACTGTATCGCTTCAGGCTGCATATGGTTAGATATGAAAACATTGGGTGTTGATGTGCTGATTAGCGCACCACAAAAAGGCTGGAGCAGTACACCGAGCGCTGGATTGGTCATGCTCAGCGATGCTGCTATCAAAAAAGTAGACAGCACTGAATCTGATAGCTTTAGTATCGATCTAAAACAATGGCTAAACATCATGCGTGCTTACGAAAATGGCGGCCATGCGTACCATGCGACTATGCCAACAGATAGCTTGCGTCAGTTCCGCGATGCTGTGAATGAAGCCAAAACAATCGGTTTTGATAAATTGTGTGACGCGCAGTGGACACTTGGTAAACGTATCCGTGAAGTACTAGAAGCCAAAGGAGTTGAGAGCGTTGCTGCTGAAGGTTATAAAGCGCCTGGCGTTGTCGTTTCTTATACCGATCGTGATGACATACATAAGGGTAGTGCGTTCGCTGAAATTGGTGTGCAAATCGCTGCTGGCGTGCCATTAAAAGTAGGTGAGCCTGATAACTTTAAAACCTTCCGTTTAGGTCTGTTTGGTTTGGATAAATTGACTGATATTGATGGCACAGTAGAACGTTTTGAAGCGGCGCTTGATAAAGTGCTGAGCCAGTAATCATAGCAATTAAGAGGGCTGATAAAGATATTGATGTGATAGTTTATTAAGTATTCTTCAGCTTCCTTTTTAAAGCCTCTGCAGTACAGTCTTTACAGTTATAAAAAATACTGAATCACTAGTGTCATGCTAGGTTCAGTATTTTTTTACCCTTTTATTATATTTTATAATATAATGTATTTTTATAATTTAATACTTAAGTACGTATTCAATGAACTTAATTAGGTAGTCCATTATGATTATACAAATAGACTGGCAAGTATTTACGCCGATTTCCTTAGTTGGGGGTCTAATGTTAGGCGTAGCGACGGTTATCTTACTGCTAGGTATCGGTCGTATAGCAGGCATCAGTGGTATTTTTTCAAGCTTGCTAAAACCCAAGCGTGTAGAGATGTGGCAAGTGCTATTTATACTGGGCTTGGTCATCTCACCGCTGCTATATCAGTTGGCAAGACCGTTACCTGAAGTAGCTGTTAGTACCTCTTTGCCATTATTGATTGGTGCAGGGCTACTGGTCGGCTTTGGCACGCGTTTAGGTTCAGGATGTACGAGTGGACATGGTATTTGTGGTAATGCACGCCTGTCTCCACGGTCATTAGCAGCGACCGTCACCTTTATGCTGTTTGGGATTGTGACCGTTTATATCGGTCGTCACGTACTGGGCTTGCTATAGCTCATTCATGATAGATTGCTAAATGAAGACTGATAGTCGGGCTACCGCGCGAACGACATATAATGGTTAATAGAAGATAATAGCGAGATACGACGATGCTAAAAAATATAATCGGATTACTGGCAGGATTGCTGTTTGGACTTGGACTACTGGTGTCAGGTATGACTGATCCTGTGAAAGTACAAGGGTTTTTGGACGTATTTGGCAAATGGGATATCTCCCTTGCACTAGTGATGGGCGGTGGTCTGATAGCTGCATTTTTTGGTGTGCGATTGGCAAAGCGTCAACAGAGCAGCTGGATTGGCACACCGATTGATATGCCAAGCAAAACCTTCATTAATAAAAAGCTGCTTATTGGTGCAATGTTATTCGGTATCGGCTGGGGGCTGGTTGGTATTTGCCCGGGACCGGGAATTGTATTGCTCGGTACGGGCCAGTGGCAAGCATATGTGTTTATTCCTGCTATGATTATAGGAATGCTAATTTATCAGTGGCTTGAGCCAAAGCTTGGCTGATATGATTGGCTCTCTATAAATAGAAGAGTGCTCAAAAAAAAGTCAGCTACATATAGCTGACTTTTTTGATGGATGGTAATTGATGATAAGACTTACTAAATCGCCGCTTTATTTGGCACTGGCGGTTACTTTCGGCGTTTCGTGTGCCAATGATTTAGCCGCTTGGCGTAGCTCAAACTTTTGCACTTTACCGGTACTGGTTTTCGGTATTTCGGCAAAGATAATATATTTTGGCACTTTAAAACCTGCTAGGTGTTGACTGCAGTGCTCCATCACCGTCTCACGTTGCAAGGTGCTACCAGCGTGAATCTCGATAAAGGCAACGGGCACTTCACCCCATTTGTCATGTGGCGCGGCGACGACAGCACAGCTCTCAATCGCAGGTAGTTTATATAAGACGTTTTCTACCTCGATACTAGAAATATTCTCACCGCCTGAGATGATGATATCTTTCAGTCTGTCCATGATTTTGATATAGCCATCAGGATACTTGATACCTAAATCACCTGTTCGGAACCAACCATCAGCGAATGCTTCTTCGGTAGCCTTGCGGCTTTTTAGATAGCCTTTCATTACCATATTGCCACGTAGCGCCAGCTCACCCATCTCTTCTCCATCAGCGGCAACAGGTTCAGTCGTACCTTGCTTAAACACTTCAAACCCTGCCATCAAATGAGAAGTCATACCTTGACGTGATTTCATTTGGGCGCGTGTGGCCACATCAAGCTCGTTCCATGCTTCTTGTTCAGCGCAGACCGTCACTGGCCCATATACTTCAGTGAGACCGTAAACATGCGAGATATAAAAACCTATCGCCTCCATCGCTGCCAACATGGTCTCAGAGGGCGGTGCACCAGCGACCCAGCCTTTGACTGTATGGGTGATGGCTTCTTTATACTCTGGTTTGCCGCCAGCAATCATATTGTGCACGACTGGTGCAGAACAGTAGTGGGTAACTTGATGCTTGGCAATCAGCTGCAATATCAAGTCAGCATCAATCTTTCGCAAGCATACGTTGACTCCAGCACGCTCGGCGATGGTCCAAGGAAAGCACCAGCCATTACAGTGAAAAAGTGGCAGCGTCCATAGATACATGGGATGTTTTGGCATGTCCCAATCTAAAATATTAGAGACAGCGTTAAGGGTTGCGCCGCGATGGTGATAGACCACGCCTTTGGGTTTGCCTGTCGTACCAGAGGTGTAATTCAGCGCAATGGCATCCCATTCATCCAATGGCATCTCCCAGTTATCCAAACTGTCTGAACTGGCTACTAATGCTTCATAACTCATGTGTCCAAAGCGATCGACATCGACAGCTTTGTCCGTTGAATGAATGACAATTAAGTCTGGAAAAGTCTCATCGATAATCTCAGCATGTTCAGCAAACTCACTGTCTAAGATTAAGACCTTTGCTTCTGAATGCTGCAAACAAAAAGTGAGTGCATTGATATCAAGTCGCGTGTTCAAGGTACAGATTACGCCGCCTGACATAGGAATACCAAAGGCGCACTCGACCATCGCTGGCGTGTTCGGCAACATCACGGCGACCGTGTCATTTTTATCGATGCCCAGTTTGCGTAGACCATCAGCCAGCTGGCGGCAGCGAGTATAGGTCTGCTGCCATGTCTGAGTGAGGCTATTGTGTTCTAGGTCGTCATAAATGATGGCAGTCTTATTAGGATAAACTTGAGCGCTGCGAATGATAAAATCAATAGGGGTAAGTGGTTGATGATTGGCGGCGTTTTTGCCAAGACCTGTATGAAAATCTGTCATGATGATAGTCCTTTATCGTATTTCTAAAATTCGTCAATACATTAGCTTAGTACAGTAATCTAGCATAGAAATTATAAGTATAAGTCGATATTTATCGATTTATATCTTAGTCTAATCTCTAAATGTTATTAAGCTAACGGTATACAATCTACCTCAAAAATTGGCTGGGTTTTGTGGTGTTTGCTTAACCATATACTGCAGTAAAGCCTGTTACACCGTACCGCTCGTGATAGCAATTAATATAGTGCTCACTCATCAGTCGCTTGTCTGCATAGCTGACAATAATAGCGGTGTGTTACGATATCGATGATGCTAAATCCCGTAGCACCACTATTTCTAAAAAGCTGCTTTTAAGAAGCTGTCTCAAAAACTATTCATAAGGAAAATGATATGTCTGCCAGCCACAGTGCCAATACGATCCAAACCGCTAGCACCAATGAACACTATCCGCATTTATTTGAGCCGCTAGATTTGGGCTTTACTACGCTAAAAAACCGTATGGTTATGGGCTCGATGCATACTGGGCTTGAAGATCGTTTTTATAATTACGGCAAGCTGGCAGCGTATTTTGCAGAACGTGCCAAGGGCGGCGTGGCAATGATGATTACTGGCGGTATCTCGCCTAACCGTGAAGGTTGGTTGTTGCCTGCTGGCGGAACGATGAATAACAAAGCAGATGTGATTAATCATCAGCGCGTTACCCGTGCTGTGCATAAGCATGACAGTAAAATCATTATGCAAATATTGCACAGTGGTCGCTATGGCTATCATCCGTTTGCCGTATCCTCTAGCCCAATCAAATCACCAATCTCACCGTTTAAACCACGCAAGATGAGCATCAAAAACATCGAGCAGACGGTAAAAGACTATGCTCGCTCAGCGAAACTTGCCAAGCAAGCAGGCTATGATGGCGTCGAAATCATGGGCTCTGAGGGTTATCTGCTTAATCAGTTTTTATCAAGCCATGTGAATAAGCGTAAAGACGTTTATGGTGGTGACATTCATGGTCGTATGAAGTTCGCCGTCGATGTGGTCAAAGCCGTTCGCGAAGCGACTGGCGAAGATTTTATTATTCTATTCCGCTTATCAGTGATTGATTTGGTCAAAGACGGTAACGTCATGGATGAAGTCATCACCGTGGCGAAGGCGCTAGAAGAAGCGGGCGTGACCATCATGAACACTGGTATCGGCTGGCATGAAGCGCGTGTCCCGACTATCGTGACGAGCGTACCACGAGCGGCTTTCGTTGATTTCACCGCTGAAATCAAAAAGCACATTAGTATCCCAATGATGGCGGCCAACCGTATCAACATGCCAGAAACAGCAGAAGAAATCGTCGCGACTGGTCAAGCTGACATGATTCAGATGGCGCGTCCATTCTTGGCGGATGCACATTGGGTCAATAAAGCCAAAAATGGACAGACAGATCGCATCAATACCTGTATCGCTTGTAACCAAGCCTGTCTCGACCATACGTTCGAAAACAAACGCTCAACTTGCTTAGTCAATCCGCAAGCCTGTTATGAGACTGAATTGGTCTATAAGAAGACCAAAAAACCGAAAAAAGTGGCTGTCATCGGTGGCGGTGTCGCTGGTATGTCAGCCGCTCATGTGGCTGCTTTACGTGGTCATGACGTGACTTTGTTTGAAGCAAAAGATGTGCTAGGTGGTCAGTTTAACTACGCCAAAGTTATCCCTGGTAAAGAGGAGTTCTTTGAGACTATTCGCTACTATATTAATGAGCTTGAGCATTTGGGTGTTGAGATCAAACTGAACACTAAAGTCGATAAAGACATGCTGGAAAAAGCTAAGTTCCATCACGTCATCGTAGCAACGGGTGTCATACCGAGAAGTCTAGAAGGTAAGCTAGAAGGGGCTGAGCTGCCACAAGTCATGAGCTATGCTGAACTACTGTCTGGCGAAAAAGCAGTAGGTAACACAGTCGCAGTCATCGGCGCTGGTGGTATTGGATTTGATGTAAGTGAGTATCTCACAGCCAATCATGGCAAATCGCTGGACGAAATCGGCCCTGAAGGACTAAAAGATCCAAGCTATCGTCCTGAGCCGCAGTCAATTAGCGAGTGGCGCGAAGAATGGGGCGTGACCAATGATACTAACTACCAAAGTGATGGTGGACTGGTCAGACCACACGCAATCAAACCGATTCGCCAAGTATATTTAATGCAGCGTAGCAAAGGCCGTTTGGGTAGTGGCCTGAACAAAACCTCAGGCTGGGTACATCGGGCGCATATCAAATCTCACGGCGTGATCCAAGTCGCTGGCGTACAATATGACAAAATTACCAACGAAGGTATCTGGGTGACTAACCCACAAGGTCAAAGCCAGTTATTACGCGTTGATAGCGTCGTTGTCTGTGCCGGTCAAGAATCAGTCGTTGAGCTGATGCCAAATGTGGGTGATGCACCAGACGCGCAATACCATCTAATCGGCGGTGCAAAACTGGCAGCTGAACTAGATGCCAAACGTGCGATTCGTGATGGTGCTGAAGTCGCTGCTCAGATCTAGACTGTTTAGCATTAGCGTTAAATAATGGACGGCGAGAGGATATCTCTTGCTGTCTTTTTTTATTTAGAATGAAAATTTGACTTATTACATTGGATATTCAGTTCAGCTTATGTTTGTTCTGAGAGAATCGAGAGATTTTGTTCACTTATTCACGCTCTAATACAATACCATCAAAATAACCACGCACTCCGCAACGCCCCCACCTAAATTGATTGTCAATATCTCTTAATAGTAATTGATATTTGCCTTTATAAGCTGCCGGATATAATCGTAGTTCTAGGGTTTCATCTGTCTGATTACTATCGTTAATGACCCAGTGGTTTTGTGACCACTTTGCGATACTATCTCCAATACTACAACTATGATAGTTAGTAAAAATCAAATCACTTTCAATCACAGAAAGATAAGGTTTGTTATTAACCTCATTGATCGATAAAGTATTTTTTGCGTCTTGCAAAGTATTTTTGCGCTTACCATCTACGTTATAGATTGAAAGCTGGAAGTTCTTAGAAAATTCTCCAAAGGCACTTTTACTCGGTAAGTCAGAAGAACTTAATTCATCTGAAAAATTCCAAGCCACACCGTAATTGGTTTGCTCTTCGATGTATTCTGTATACTCACGGATGAGGCATTCGGTATCTTTACAAGTATTGCGCTGAAAAGTTAGCCATAATTTCTGATCTATAATCACATTGTTTTTGTAGACTTCACTGTCTTCGTTGTTAGCTGCATTGTTGATATCTTCTCTATATTTTTTTGCCATAGCTTCGTCAAGATCAGACAACTCAGTGTTCGTGCAAATAGTTTTTTCTATCCAAGTATTTGCTTTATTGCAATCGAAACTTGCTGCATTTGCATGAGTGGAGAGCAGGCAAGCGCCTAAAATATTGATTGTAGTGACGCATAACCTTTTCATATTACCCTCATTTTTTAGAGCTTGATTGTATTTTAAGAAAGCTATAACGGTAATATACGTGTCACCATCACTTTCTGCAAAAAACAAATCAGTCCATCCATCCTAGCCCAGCCAGCCTCATTCACCTACCAACTGCCAATATTTTCCATCGAAATCCAAGGCTCAATAGGTTCTAAGTCTTCGCCATCTTGTAGCAGCTCAATTGAGATATTATTGGGGTCTTTAACAAAAGCCATATGGCCATCTCTAGGCGGTCTTAATATCTCAATCCCTGCCTGTATAAAGGTGTCGCACTGCGCGTATATGTTATCGACTCTAAAGGCAAAGTGCCCAAAATTATCGCCATTGGTATATTCTCTTTCATCCCAGTTGTGTGTCACCTCAATCTCTGGCGCACCCTCATGCGTTGCTAAAAAGTATAAACTGAACCTTCCTGACTCAGAGTCTCTTTTTCTTAGTAGTTGTAAGCCCATGAGGTCACAATAGAAAGATAACGTTTCTTCTAGTTTGTTGGTTCTAATCATTGCATGTAAATACTTCATAAAAATACCTTAGTATTGATGAATCTTAAAAAATGGAGTAGTGGCAAGGTGCTGGTTATGCATCATTAATATACAAAATCTCAAATGGAGTATGTATGACATCAACACTATTCACTATATAAAGCGCATTTGTATCAGTAAGTTTTTATCAAGCAGTGTAAGCGGCATACCTTGCAATATTTGCTAGAGTAAATCTGACGTCGCAAAATTTAACCTTCCATCTCACCAATTAACCATTTTTCAAAATCACTAATTTGCGCTGCTAATGGAGGTTGCGAGTTAGCCAGTTCATCGAGTTTGTTCTTAATCTCAGGCTTACTATATTTAACGCCAGTCAGTGTATCTTTGAGCAGGTCGATGAGCTCAAGATTTAGCGCATCAGAGAAGATGACAACTTCGCGAATTATGGCTTGTTTCACATCCATGTGCACATCCATTATGCCCCAATCAAAGCGCGTCTCGATATGATGAGTAAACTCAGGCGTTTTACCAAAGCGCCAATCCCAGTCTGCCATTTGCTGATAGTAGGTATTTAACGTTGGCTGCTTGGCAAGGCTGGCTTCATCCAACTGCTCAACCTGTGCAGTCTCTCCATGGTACTCACAAAATGCCTCGATAATCGCATCAGACAAGATTTGATGATTGATAGTCTCATTAAATTCTACCAAGTTTGCGACGCGTGCACGTACAGATTTGATGCCTTTGGCTTTAAGCTTGAGTGGATGCGGGTTTAGATAGTCGCCAAGCTTTTGCATATTGGCATTGACCAGTAATGTCCCATGATGAAAGCTGCGATCGGCTGCGTGCTTAAAGGCACTGCCGGATATTTTGCGGTCGCCGACCTGCATGTCGTTACGTCCAGATAGCGTGGCTTCGATGCCTAATTTTTTAAGCGCGTTAATGATGATGGTGAAGTTTGCTTCTTGGTCGTAATCGTCTTTAGGAGATAAAAAGGTAAAGTTGGTATTACCCAAATCATGGAATACTGCGCCGCCACCGCTCTGACGCCGCGCCAAAAACACATCGTCTGCTTTCATTTTATCGGTTTTGCACTCTACCCATGGATTTTGTGAGCGTCCAATAACCACGGTCTCAGAGTTACGCCATAAAAATAGAGTATGCGAGTCGGGGTTGAGTGTGTTAAATATCCAATCCTCGGTGGCAAGATTAAACCAAGGGTTAGTCACGGCAGATTTTAGGATGCGCAGTTTCATGTATTTGACTCTTTAATAAACGGGGTTGGTGAGCAGGTTTTATAAATAGATAGCACCATTCTTACCGATGCAGGGTTGTAATTCAATGGCTGTATGATAAGGAAGGTAGTTTTAGGCTTAGAAGAAATTGAATTTATTAATAAAGTGTTTGAGAAAAACAGGTTATACACAAGACCTAATCAACACAAAAGGTTAAGCTTGCAAAAGCATTTCACTTTTAGCATAGAAGAAAATATATGATCCTATATAAATATATATCACTGTCAGGGGCAAAGAAAGCCATTGAAACCTCATCTATTGGCTTTACTCATTTAGAAGATTTCAACGACCCGTTCGAATGTACTGCTTTCGGCTTTAAAGAACAGCCACGTTCTTTTATAAGTCCCAAAATTGCTCAAAACGCTTGTAGAAATAGGTTTTCTCGAGGCTATGCTGTTTTATCCTTGACTAGACAACCGTTGAATTCTTTGATGTGGGCTCATTATGGAGATTCTCATCAAGGAGTAGTCGTTGGAATTGATGTTGATGAAGCTAACCTCAACTGCCTTTCAAATAATTTGATTCCATATCAGCTTGGAGAGGTCATATATACAAAAACCAAACCACAAAATGACTTAGATATAATAAGTAATGATAGGTTGATGAAAATTGGTCAAAATATAGCGTTTGAAGGAAATATGTTTAATCTTGCAAAAAGAGCTTTTTTATATAAATCATTAGACTGGGCTTACGAAGAAGAGGTGAGAGTAGTAAAAGAAGTTAAAAGCCTAAAAGCTAGTTATCATAGCGGGGAAGGGGTTTTTGGAGACTTCAATAAAATCACAATAGCAGGTCGACCACTGTACTGTTTTTCTATCCCCAAAAGCTCAATAAAAGAAGTATATTTAGGTAAAAATATATATAGAAACATATCGAGAGCGGCGATAGTCTCACAAGATGAGTACGCACTCCTAATTCAGGGCTGGAAAGAACAAGGTATTGAGGTTTACTACTGTGAATGTGACATGAATTCTTGGGATTTGAAGAAGAGAATTAGCAATTGACTAGGCAGTTATAGTGAATATATCAATAGTATAATTGAACCCATGTCAACGTGTCTCAATTCAACCTATTAGGTTCTTTTCCAAAAAAATAAGAATTGCCTCTGTGTTTGATTGCCACTGATTATCTATTAATGTTAAATGGCAATCTCAAGCATCGTAGCTATAAGTGAGTTTGCAGAGATATGACCCAAACCCAAAGAATATTCAGCTCTATTCAGCGCAGATTTCCCACTGCGATTTGGTGCTGAGATAACATTGCATAACTGCTTTACCAGACTGCGCATAGGCATCACTGACGATACGCTGATTGGTTGGCAGGCGATATCTGATGATAGCGGGCTCGTCATTGACGGTGGTCGTCCACCCAGTCACTTCATTACGGTCATTATAGTTTGCACTGGTAGAGGTTGCCATTTTGCCAAATCCTGGCAGGTTATAGGAGACCTGCCTAAAACTATAACTCATCGCTGCACCCTCAGCGCCCTCATACTGACAGTTTAGCTTTTTTTGCAGTTTATCTTGTTTATAAATATAGCAAGTGGTCTCACCTGAGAACTGACCAACCCCGCAAAAACCTGCCGTTGCAACTGATATCATACCGATAAATAACGCTATCCTTTTCATAATCATTCCTCAATAATTGTTAAATTCTACTAATGATGTTTGCCCTCTATTTTTTGTATTGCCAAGTACTAACCAATACCTTTTAGATAGTAGAAAAATAGTAAACAAATATCAACTAATATATTTTAAGTAAAAATTGAATTGACTTATAAAGGCTACTTTAATATCAGTATTATTAAGATCAGCTGTCGTAGAGTAGTGCTATTAGGAGAATTTAACATGACTGTGAATCTGTTTTTATAGATATTGATTTGATGACTTACTCAAGGATGACTTTGGAGTTCTTTAGTATGTGCATAGAAAGGCACTGGAATAGGCTAAAGTACAAGAGCTATAGGATAATCACTGCTTGCTATACGGTGCTCAATAGCAGCAATTTGTCCAACTTTGTAGGTTTTAGAAAAGATAGAAAGGTTCATATTATTCCGAAAAAACTCAACGGATGAGTAAAAATTTAATCTAAATTCTATAAAAAATTACCCATCAAACCATTAAAAAGTTATCATCATGAGTTTTTAATCATATGATAATTTTTACAACGTATCAGACGCTCATGACCGACACGAGTTGGCAAACGCAGTCTAAGTGCTTAATAGGATTACCCAATGACCAACCGTGACCTCATCATCTTTGTGACACTCTCTTTTATGTGGTCACTCTCTTTCGTCTTTTATCGTATTGGCGTGCCTGAGTTTGGCTCATTGGCATTTGCTAGTTTGCGTGTGATATTTGCCGGCTTGGTCATGTTGGTGTTTGTCTTACTCAATAAGAAAAACAGAGTCGGCATCAAAGAACATTGGAAAATGTTAGCGCTTGTGGGACTGTTTTCAGCAGCACTACCTTTTGTGTTGTTTTCGTTTTCCGCGCAGTCAGTGAACGCAGGCGTGCTAGCCGTACTAAATGCCTCTGTACCGATGATGAGCGGTTTTATCGCTAGAATCTTCTTCAATGATAGGCTATCAAAAAAACAAGCACTCGGTTTGGTCATTGGGGTGATTGGGGTGATTATATTGATGAGTGAAAGCTTATTTGGTGGCGGCGAGCCAGGCAAAGGAGTGGTCGAAGGGTTGTTGCCGATGGGCTACGCACTGTTGGCTTGTGTGGGTTATGCGCTTGGGGCTAACATCACCAAAAATTATCTTTATGAGGTATCGCCAGTCGCCATCACGGCAGGCTCGCTTATTATCGGTAGCATCATTATGCTGCCTGTGGCGTTTAATGAATTTCCTTATGGTAAAGATATCAGCATAAAGGCATGGGTATCCGTGATCTGTATCGGTGTGTTTTCGACAGCCATTGCCCTTATCTTTATGAACCAGCTGATTAAGAATATTGGGCCGACGCGCGCCACCAGTATTACTTTAGTCATTCCGATTTTTGCTATTATTTTAGGCTATCTACTCCTTGATGAAGCTCTAAATATTCAGGCCATCATTGGCTCAATGGTGATATTGTTTGGCACGTATTTGTCATTAGAGTTGTCTATTAAAAAAATGCTACAGCCAAAAAAATCCACTCGGGCGACGAGCGTTTAAGCTACGGTAAACTGTCTTCGTAGCCTTGAATCACAAAGATTCGAATATCTAAATATTAGTGTTTCTGTTTGTAAATATTATTTGGAATAATCAGATCTGCCCCTTATAAAGAACTCGGCTTATGAGTAGCGTACTTCGCAAACTATAGAACTATAGCTAAGTGCTGCCTACTAATATAAGTGCTATTTATTACCAATAATAGTAAACCTGATAGTAAGGTTTAAAACAATAAACAGGGCTTTTTATGGCACACGATAATTTATTTGAAACCGTCAAGATGGGTACCCAAACCCTAAAAAATCGCATCATTATGGCACCATTGACGCGTCTGCGTTCGATTGAACCAAGTGATGTACCAACAGCACTTGCAAGCGAATATTACTCACAGCGCGCAAGCTCTGGCTTGGTGATTACTGAGGCGACGCAAGTGTCTTTCCAAGCGAAAGGCTATGCTGGCGCGCCAGGCGTTCATACCAAAGACCAAATCACTGCATGGAAAACCATCGTAGACAATGTCCATGCTAAAGGTGGCAAAATCGTCGTACAGCTATGGCACACTGGCCTAGTCTCTCACGAGAGTGTACAGCCAGATGGTAAAGCGCCGATTTCTGCTTCTAATGTTGATGTTGGTGTGCGTACCTCACTACGTGACAGCGACAACCAAGCTATTCGTGTAGATGCAACGCCGCCACGTCCAGCCACGCTTGAAGAAATCAAACAAGTTATCGCTGACTTCAGTCAAGCAACTAAGAATGCTAAAGAAGCGGGTTTTGATGGCGTAGAAATCCATGGTGCTCACGGTTACCTATTACATCAATTTTGGGTTGAGCAAACCAACCAGCGTGATGACGAATACGGTGGTAGCCGCGAAAACCGTGCGCGTTTGACGCTTGATGTTATCGATGCGTGCGTAGACGCTTGGGATGCAGATCATGTCGGTATTCGTATTTCACCACTTGGTACGTTTAACAATGTAGAGGCTGGTTATAACGAAGACGAAAATATCTGGATGATCGAGCAGATCAACAAACGCGGAATCATGTATCTGCATCTGTCAGAGCCAGATTGGGCAGGTGGCACGCCTTATAGCGACGACTTCCGTAAGCGCGTACGTGCTGCTTTTGATCAATTAATCATCGCAGCTGGTGGCTATACTGCCGAAAAAGCAGAGCAAAACGTAAAAGCGGGCTATATTGATGCTGTCGCCTTTGGTCGCGACTATATCGCCAATCCTGATTTGCCTGAGCGTATTCAACAAGGCGCGCCGCTCAATGAGCAGCATCCAGAGTCTTTCTATGGTGGTGGTGCTGAAGGTTACACCGACTATCCATTTTTAGACCAAGCGTAATAGTTAGTTTTTAGCTAGATAACGCAATATAAAAAGGCCGCTTAACTAGTAATAGTTGAGCGGCCTTTTTATGCATAAATTTTAGTTATTTGCCAAAATTACCTATTTGATAGTCTCGGAAGGTTTGACGTAGTTCTTCTTGAGTATTCATAACAAAGGGGCCGTGACCTGCGACTGGTTCGCCGATTGGCTCACCGCTTAGCAGTAGCAATTTGATAGGCGTGTCTTCATCGGTAGTTGCAGGGTAGGTCAATTCAATAGTATCGGTAGCAGGTAAGGATGAATGTTCAGTTTGAGTATCTACATGATCTTGGATAGGCGCTGAAAATTCTATCAAACTCCCTGCACTGGCAGCTGTACCGTTGACTAATGCTTGACCTTCTTGTACTAGCAGTAGAGTGTTGTGCGTTTTCGGCACTTGTAGCGTGGTTGTGCCTGCTGTATGCAGCTCGATATCCCACATATTGACTGGCGTAAAAGTCGTTGCTGCTCCAGGTATACCATGCCAGTCACCGGCAATAATAGCAGCGTGACCAATGACAGTTTGCTCGTCACTATTTTGACAGTCAGTGTCTTGATAAACAGCGTTTTGATAAGCAGTGCCTTGATGAGCAATGTTTTGATAGCCAGCGTCGCTATTATCTATCAAATCGACGATAGGCACATCAGCACGTTTGATAGATTGATATTTCGGGTCGGTTAGCTTATGAGCGCTTGGTAGGTTGACCCACAATTGCACCATACTAAAAACACCGCCGCGCTGCCCAAAGGCTTCAGAGTGAAACTCTTCGTGTAGAATACCGCGACCAGCCGTCATCCACTGCACATCACCTTCTAATATATCACTGCGCCCACCTGTCGAGTCTGCATGACTAATCTCACCTGAATATGCGATGGTGACAGTCTCAAAGCCTTTATGTGGATGCAGTCCGATGCCGTGCGGATGCAGTTTATAATCAGGATTGGGTGAAAATGTTGTAGGCTTACCATAGTCAAATAATAAAAAGGGATCAGTGTGGCTATAGTTAAAATCAGGATTATCCTCGAGATGATTGATGAGAGTTTTTACAAAAAAACCGTCACCTACCCAATGCGGCTTTTTATCACCATGAATATGTTTGATTGGTCGCATGGATTACCTCATAAATCTAAGTGGCATTACTATTAATAGGATGAATGCCTTACATCAATTCTACTATGAAAATAGACTTATGTTGTGTTTATTCTCATTGATTTCTAAAACGGCTATCTAAGGTCACTCAGTTATCATCAGTCATACTGCCAGCAACTATTTGAATACTGGTCAATTATTTAAATGCTGATGACCATTAAAGCTACTATTATCGCCATAAGTAATTAGGTCAATGGAGTTGTTAGACGACTTCACCACTGACAAAACCACTTGCCCACGCCCATTGGAAATTATAGCCGCCAAGCCAGCCAGTTACATCGAGTACCTCACCGATAAAGTACAAGCCATCTTGCAAGTTGCTTTGCATCGTTTTTGATGATACCTCGTCGGTTGTGACACCGCCGCGCGTGACTTCAGCAGTACGATAGCCTTCTGTACCAGAAGGCTTAAGCTGCCAGCCATTTAGCGTAGCGCCAAGTTCTGTAAGTCGCTCGTCTTTAATATTGGCAAGCTCGGTATCTTTGATTTCTTCCCACAGATGCGTCTGAAGCGCTGCTAACAGCTTTTTGGGTAATGCGTTATCTGTGTTTTCTGCCAACACCGTACGGATCAGCTGGCGTGGATGTGATTTTTTGCGAGCAAGTAGCATCTCAGTGACGTCTATCTCAGGCAGTAGATTGATACTGATGGTTTCGCCAGTCTGCCAATAGTTAGAGAGCTGTAGCATGGCAGGGCCAGAGAGACCACGATGGGTAAATAGGACAGGTAATTTAAAAGAAATACGCTCGTTACTGGCAATAACTGGCAAACTGATACCAGCCAGGGCGCGGATAAGCTCACCTGTTTTGTCAGTGAAAGTAAATGGTACAAGACTGGCATCAGTAGGTACGAGGGTGTGGCCAAACTGCTGTGCCAACTCATAGCCGATACCACTTGCTCCCATAGTTGGGATAGACAGGCCACCAGTAGCGACAACTAAAGACTCACAGCTATAGTGTGTTTGCGAAGACTGAGTACCGTTTGCGATGTCTTTTTTACCGAGTTTCTTGCTAGTCGTTAGATAAAAGCGTTCGCCTTTATCATGAGCAGCAGTTTTGACATGATCAATCTGAGCATTCAGCTTTACTTGTACCCCTACAGCCGAGCATTCATCTAAGAGCATGGACAAGATGTCTTGTGCTGAGTCATCGCAAAATAGCTGGCCGTGCTCACGCTCATGGTAGGCAATCTTATGCGACTCTACCATACCGATAAACTCCCAACTCGGGTAGCGACTCAGCGCTGATTTGCAGAAATGAGGATTAGCACCGATAAAATGCTCAGGCTCTACAAAGTAATTGGTGAAATTACAGCGACCTCCACCCGACATCAAAATCTTTTTGCCAGCTTTATTAGCATGATCCAACACTAATATACGGCGACCGCGGCGACCAGCCGTCAGTGCACAGTACAATCCAGAAGCGCCTGCGCCGATGATGATGACATCGTAGTGAGTATGGTGTTGTGCCTTGCTTTGATTCGTCATTGCGGTCTCGTCAAACGATGAGGTGAAAAAAGGTTAACCAAGCCGAGCGCTGGTTTTCATCAAAACACACGACTTACTGTTATTAAATAATGAAGAGGCATCTTGAGTGTAGCTATTGTCCATATTCCATCCAAGGTTACAAGGATTAAATGTCATAATTCATACGCTGTTACAGTGTGATCGCAATCATTTGCCATTTCAGTATTATCGTTATCATCGCTGCTCATATAAACAGTGACGTACGTTTTAATATAATTATCTAAACATACAGATGTACAGTGAAATTGTTATGTTTGGGTTTTGATGTCTTGCAACCGTCTCGCTTATTTGTCAAACTAACAATGAGTGTCACAGATTATGGAAGATGACTCTTATCGCTTACATGGGGCGCGTCGTAGACGTTTATCCGTGTAGGTCATAATAATTAAAAGGGACCCAACACTATGACTCAGAAATCATTTCCTATTTCAGCCGAGTTTATGGCTGCTGCCAATACTACACCTGATAAGTACCTTACAGACTACCAGCAATCTATCGAGTCAACCGAAGCCATTGATGCTTTTTGGGCGAAGCGATCTGAACTCATCGACTGGATAAAAAAACCGACCAAAGTCAGTAATGTTAATTATGATTTAGATGATTTTCGCATCAAATGGTTTGAAGATGGCGAGCTAAATATTTCAGTCAACTGCCTCGACCGTCACCTCGAAGAAAACCCGTACAAACCCGCTATCATCTGGGAAGGTGATCATCCTTCATTGCACAAAATCATCTCTTTTAAAGAATTGCACGAAGCCGTCTGCCGCTTAGGTAACTCATTGCGCAAGCTTGGGGTTGGAAAAGGTGACCGCGTCACGTTATATATGCCAATGATACCAGAAGCCATGGTATCGATGCTGGCATGTGCGCGTATTGGTGCCGTGCATTCAGTGGTTTTTGGCGGATTCTCTGCTGAGAGTCTAGGTAATCGCTTGATAGACAGTCGCTCAAAAGTTGTTATTACCGCTGATGAAGGTTTACGCGGCGGCAAGCACACACCGCTAAAAGCCAATGTCGATCATGCACTCGACATGGATGGTACTGAGAGTGTTGAAAAGGTCATCGTTGTGCATCGTACAGGTAACTCTATACCGATGAGCGGACGCCGTGATGTGTGGTATCACAATTTGGTCGATGGACAATCAGATATCTGTGAGCCTGAAGTCATGAATGCCGAAGACCCGCTATTCTTATTATATACCTCTGGTTCGACTGGCAAGCCAAAAGGTGTCGTGCATACTACAGGCGGCTATATCACCTATGCTGTCTCAACTTTCCGTGACGTTTTCGATATCAAAGAAGATGATGTCTATTGGTGTACGGCAGATGTGGGCTGGATTACCGGTCACACGTACTCAACCTATGCACCACTGGCCAATGGTACGACAACTGTCATGTTTGAAGGTGTACCAGAGTATCCAACATGGGCGCGTATCGGTCATATTATTGATAAGCATGATGTGACTATCTTATACACTGCACCAACAGCCATTCGCGCAATGATGAAAGAGGGCGATGCTTTCGTTCGGGAGTCGGACCGTTCAAGTCTACGCTTACTTGGGTCGGTTGGTGAGCCGATCAATCCAGAAGCATGGGATTGGTACTACAATGTCGTCGGTGATGGTAAATGTCCTATCGTTGATACATGGTGGCAGACCGAGACAGGTGGCATCTTAATGGCGCCAATACCGGGTGCAGTTGACCTCAAGCCAGGCGCAGCAATGACACCGCTATATGGCGTCAAACCAGAAGTCGTCGATAGCGAAGGTGCGACTTTAGAAGGCCCCGCAGAAGGCAACTTGGTAATCAGTAGTGGTTGGCCTGGGCAAATGCGTACTATCTATAATGACCATCCACGATTTTTAAAGACTTATTTTAGCGATTATCCTGGTCGTTATTTTACAGGGGATGGCGCTCAGCGTGATGAAGATGGCCACTATTGGATTACTGGCCGTGTCGATGATGTGCTTAATGTCTCCGGCCACCGTTTGGGTACAGCAGAGTTCGAAAGTGCAGTGGTTGCGCACCCATCTACTGCCGAAGCGGCCATCGTTGGGATGCCGCATGAGATACGCGGTACAGGTATCTGTGCATTCATTATTCTAAAATCGGGCGAAGAAAAGACCGACGATCTAAAAGCAGAATTAAAACGTCATGTGCGTGCTGAGATTGGGCCTATTGCTACATTAGATGCCATTTATATGGTTGATGCACTACCAAAAACGCGCTCAGGGAAAATCATGCGCCGTATTTTGCGTAACCTTGCAGCAGGGCAATATGTAGGACTAGGCGACCTGTCTACGCTGGCCGATAGCTCAGTGATTAATGATTTGGTTGAAGAGGTAAAAGCAGGCCGAGGAGAGTAGGTCAGCCTAACAAAAAATCTGTGCTATTAAAAATAATGATTCAGTACTAGTCATTGGTATTTGTACATCAAAGTCGAATAAAGGCTATGTTATCGAGAATAGCATGGCTTTTTTACGTAGACGATATTGATATTGGCTCACTTTGGAGGTTCAATAATGTTAACAAGACAAAATCGCTACCCTATTAGTTGATGAGCTACTCGACATATATGAGAGGAGGCCATCATTTAATAGAGTAAAGGCTCATAAATACTTTATAAGGTCTACTGTCATCATGACTGATCCTGCTTTGTACTCAAATGAAATATCTGCTCCAAAAGTCGCCATCATCGGTGGTGGTCTAACGGGACTGCTCACAGCAACACTATTAGAGCGCGCGTCAAATCAAACAAGCACGCCATCCAAACCGCCGCAAATTACAATATTTGAAAAATCACGTAGTGTGGGCCGTTTAGCGACCCGTTATCGCAGCGATAGTAAGCTTGGCAAAAACTGGCAGTGGTCATTTGGTGCACAGTTCTTTACTGCGAAGACTGATGATTTCCGACAATTTATCACGCCTTGGTTGGATAGCGGATTACTACAGCCATGGT
Source organism: Psychrobacter sp. AOP7-B1-25 (assembly GCF_052376195.1). Taxonomy (NCBI): domain Bacteria; kingdom Pseudomonadati; phylum Pseudomonadota; class Gammaproteobacteria; order Moraxellales; family Moraxellaceae; genus Psychrobacter; species Psychrobacter sp. AOP7-B1-25. The sequence goes on along the minus strand of NZ_JBQSVK010000002.1, from coordinate 4,156 downwards.
GTGCCGAAGTAGTCGAGTTAACGCCACCAGATGACAGTGGCCAATTACCTAATATCCGAAGCAAGGAACAATGGGACGCGGTGCATGCACGTCATATCAGTACACCAAAAATGACCAGTTGGGGCCGTGAACTAGCGGCTGCACTCCAGCACACGACCATAGTATTTAAGACACGTGTCGCACCGATTGCTCAGTATTTACACTATCAGAACCCGCAGCAGTCTCAGCACCAAACCCAAAACCAAATTCATAATCAAGACAGCAAGCAAACGGAGCTGTTCGACGAAACTGGCGCCAGTCTGGGTTGGTTTGATTGGATAATTTGCACAGTGCCAAATGGTCAAGCAATAGAGCTGATGGCAGATAGTGGTTTTGCTCAACAAGCTAAAATTGCCAAGCCAAAAATGCAAGCCTGCTATACGCTGATGCTTGGTTGGGATGATGTAAAAAAGCTACCTGATACATTAAATGGTCAGCTAGTACCACAATGGGATGTCGCTTATGTAAATAGTCCTGTTCTTGATAGGATATTCATTGAGCATCAAAAACCTGCCCATGATGAGTTACTACCAAGTGTCACTATTCATGCACGTAATGACTGGTCAGAAGCGCACGTCGATGAAGATATGGAGTCAGTTAAAGAAAAATTATTACAGTCGGCAAAACAAGCATTAAACTGGGACGAAGGTAGCACACCTAGTCAGACAGATTGTCATCGTTGGCGCTATGCAGCCACTATCGTAGATAGGGACACAGAAGAGTTAGGCATCTTGATAGATGAAACTAAGCAATGGATTGTCAGTGGTGACTGGTGTGCTAAAGGTAATATTGAAAGCTGCTATCGAATGGCGCAGCATACCGTTAAGGCAATATTTAAGCAGTGAGAAAACTCGATATTTAGCAAACCGTAAGCAAAAAAAAGGCCCACAGAGGGGGTGCTTTCGGTATTATCAGATATTCTCTATTGTTAGCTTAAACCTATGTATTGTCTAGTTTACGTGCTAATATCTATTATCTAGCGTTATCACAACTGACCACCATTTAGTTACATTACTGGTGGTCAAAGTGGTGGTCAAGCTCTCATCTGTATAGATAGATAATAAAGGCGTGTAATCATGGCAGCGTTAACAACTGATACCCAAATAAAGAAAGCTATCAAAGAAGCGCAAGGGCAAAAGCGTGTCTATCACACTATTGGTGGGTATCAAGGTTTAAGACTACGCATGAGGGGTGGTTGTATCGAGTTTCAGCACCGCTACACGCACCCAATCACTGGCAAACGCAAGGAGATGACGCTCGGCCAATACCCCGCCTTGTCACTTGAGCAGGCCAGACGAATGCACAACGACAATATGAGCATGCTTGCCAATACGATGGACCCAATCTCGCAGCGCGATAATGAACGAACCAAGCAAGCCGCTGCTATAAACAACACATTCCAAGCCGTAGCTGATGACTGGCTATACGAGCAAACCAGCAACCCTGACCACCAACCGGCACCCAGTACCTTAACAAACATCAACAGCTACCTGAAACCGTTAACTACTGCTTTTGGCAAATTCCCCGTTAGTGAAATTACCACTCAGCAAGTGCTATCACTATGTCGTGACATACAAAAAAACTATGTTCACAAAGGTAATCGCGTTAAGCATATGGCACAGCGTATCTTTGCCCATGCTGTGTTAAAGGGTCTCATTGAGTACAACCCAGTGACCCAGCTTTCAGGCGCAAAGGCATTGAAGGCCACACGCACCAAGCATCATGCGTCACTGACAGACCCCAAGGACTTTGCTGTCTTACTAAGAGATATTGACCAGCTAAGCGATAAGCAGGCATACAACAAAACGATACTCAAGTTATTAACACTGACCTTTGCCCGTGTAGGCGATGTATGCGCGATGCGATGGGCAGATATCGACCTGAACGCTAAGCAATGGGTTTTTACACCTCAAAAGGGGCAGAGGCGTGAGGACATGGTAGAGAGTTTGGTTGTACCACTGGCGCCGCAAGCAATAGCAGTCATAGAGCAAATGCAGTCACTAACGGGTGGCTATGAGTATGTTTTCTATAACGGCAACCGTAAGAAAGGCCAATATCATGATCCCCAAGCAATCAATAAAGTATTAAACGATCCATCTATGAATAGAGGTGGCATTGGTGCCAACTACGAGGGCAGAGGCTACAAAGAAGTGCACACGCCCCATGGGTTCCGTGCCAGTGCAAAAACAATGCTGATGGAAAGACTAGGTTATGACGAGCTACTGACAGAGATACAGCTAGGGCACCAAATGCTTAACAAGTACGGCAAGGCGTATAACCGTATGCAAGCCGTACCTGAACGAACGCGCATGATGACTGAATGGGCAAACTACTTAGATAATATTAAGGCTGGCAAGATTGATAACGTCATTCACACCAGTTTTAAACAACAATCACAAAAGCTGGGTTAATGCTCAGCTAAACACTTTGCAAGGCTAGGGGTTGCTCCCGAACGACAGATATTTACACCCTTATACTGTCACCGCCTTGCTCCTATTTTTACTTAAGGGTGTAGGGTGTAAATATGATTTTAGATTATTTAGATATAAGTCAAACGCTTGAATATCTTGAGAAGCAAACTGGGTATAAATACAATTTTGATAACTTGAAAGAGTTAAATTTTTCTGGAAAGTTGGACGTTTTCTTTCATAAATCTTGCACGATTTACAATAGAGATCGTTCTGTTTACACACCACCACCTGTAGAAGTATGCGGAAAGTTGGTTAGTCCTTTCCCATATTACTTAGCTAATGGTGTCAAAGTCATAAAAGGGGTATTCTTTTTAAAAGATGTTTTAACTGATAATAATGACAGTGAGTTTTTACACTTTAAGACCAAAGTAACCGTTGAGGCAGTTTATAAGCAAACTAACCTATCATTTGATGATGACCGTAATTATGAATATGAACGTGGTGACACAGGCTATCTTTCAAGTGCCGAGTTTTTTGATATAGGGTACCTTCCCGATGGTAGTATGAATAGTGCCTTTTTGCGCAATAAAGCAATATCTTCTATTAGTTATGACGAATTAAGGTTTAAAAAAGCACAACTTGATGAGCTCATAAATGTTCCGAAAGTTTGCACTACAACAAACGAAAAATTCAATAATCTCAAAGATGAAAATGAAGAACAAAAACAAAGGATAGAGGAATTAGAGAAAGAAATAGTGCAAATTAGGATGCCGGAAGATGGTCTTAGAGATGTGTCGAATCAAGCTTATGAGAAGCTAGATAAGGAGTTTGACAAAGCTAAGAAGCAGCTTATGGATGCTACGGTTGAGCTGGATGACAATACTGCCGCAAGTTATCAGACAACTATAGGTATATTGTTGGAAATAATGAAAGCGCCAAAAGGAACAGAAGACAAACCAGCATTTCCTAGCGAAGCTGCCATCATTGGGTTAGCTACTGAAGAAGCAATATTCCGTCAAGGTAAAACATCTTTAGAAAATCGCTTTGGGGCAGCAAAAGAGGCGCTGGCCAATGAAAGAAAAAAACCGCATAACCTCAAGAGAAGTTCGAACTCACGTTAGGGTGTCATGGTTCTAGTTGTTGTACATACTGGAGCGACTCATCAGTTATTGAAATGTGAAGCAATGAGCTAACTAATTTTACATCCGTATTTTTTTTGGATTTTGTATGATTGATCTAGGCATAGAAGTACAGGAATTGCTGACAGCATGGGGTAACTGGGTGTTAGCAGAAGGCAACGGTTTAGGGTATTCAAGTCCGATGGCTAGTCTAATGCGTGGACATGTTGTAGAGAAAAGCAAAATACGTTCCGCTATGTTTCTCACTGATGACGAAGCACTAAAAGTAGAAAGACTAGTAACCATTCTATGCGAATGTAAACCCTTAGACGGCAAGATTTTAAAGCTAAAATATATTGACCGTATGAGTGCCAATGGCATAGCAGAGCATTACTTAGCGCCGCTCAAGTATGGTAAAGATAGCGTTAGCAAAGTAAGCTCGCATACCGCTGTACAGCATATAGCACGTGCTGAAGGATTTATCGCAGGTTTAATAGTTGGACAAACAAGGTTAAGCCACTGACACTACACTGCCAACGACAAAGCGGCCATACTTTAACAAGTGTGGCTTTTTTAATGCCAAGTGAA